>NZ_JAJJBY010000011.1:0-163947 GCF_022625245.1 Bacillus sp. TL12
AATTCAAGCGGTCTTTTTTTAGTTTGCCTTATGAAATTGTTGAATGGCTTCGTCGATGTATACCCAGCCTTTCCAACCTAAGTGCATATGATCTTTTAAGAAATATTTATCATACTCGTGATTTGAGAAGTCAGCAATTGGATAGCCAGCTTGCTTAATTTGCTCATGAACTTTCTTGTAGTATAATTCGCGTCGTTCTTTTGGGAATCCAGCATAATCATACCAAGGGCCTTTTACAGGAACAGAGATGAAGAGTGGTTTTGCACCTGATTGTTTTAATAAATCAAGTACAATTTGTAAATCTTCATATTCTGGAGATTGGTCATAAGCATCATTTTTTAAGTAACCTTGTCGTTGCTTCAATTTCTTTTTAATTTTGCTATTGAAGTAATCATCTTCGATACCATATTCATTTGATTGAGATTCTAATTTACCAGTTTGATCTGCGTGTTTACGCGTTTCATTCCAGTTCATTTGTTTTAATGACGGATCGAGATTTTCTTTATGCGGTTTAATATTAAACATTGCTGTAAAGATGTCTTTACGATCTAAAATATTGCGGTAAAGATAAGCGAAAGGCTTTGCCGCAAGTGCTTTAATATTGTGCTTTGGATCATCATAGACAATACCTTCTAAAGATATTTTTAATAACGTCTCTTTCTTTACAATCTCAAAGTTTAATAAGCGTTTTGCAATTTGTTTTTTCATTTCAGGCTTTAGATCATTATTGAAAAGGAAATGATAGCCTTGTTGTTTAGAAAAGTTAGGTGCAAAGTGTGTTTCATCAATTCCTTGTGGTACAAACCATTGTGGTGAAAGGATAAAGACCATTTTCTTATCTTTTAATTGATCCATTGTAGATGCGAAGTTTAGCACATGGATCAAGTCTTGTGTTCCACCACGTCCAAGAAGGAATGGTGTGAATCCTTCAGGTTTTACTTTAAAGTAATTGGATGGATGAAAAGCATCCATTCTTGCAAATTCCGATGAACCATACATCGGAAGGTATTTCGGATCTTCTAACATTTTTTGCTGTAAAACCATACTTTGTATTTTTTCTTGTTTTAAAGAAGTTGCTGCTTGTTCTACTTTCTTATCACTTACAAGTGGAAGTAGGAAGCGTGTTGGAATAAGTAGGAATACAGCAAAAAGGGCCAATGCTAAGAGCATCGGTCCAAAAGTTGCTTTTTTCATCGGATTTCTTCCAACTTTTTAATAATCATGTTTGGTGTTGCCCACTCATCACGATCAAAATCAGAAATAGATACTTCGATATCTAGACGTTCTTGGAATTCTACTAATAAAGATACTGTAGCGAAAGAATCAAGGATACCTTCTTCAAATAATTGTACATCTAGATTTTCTTTTACAATATCATTTTCACAAACTTCTTCTAAAATATCTAATACTTGATCTTTGAATTCTGCCATTTTTAAAATCTCCTTTATATCCGAAATATGTTATGTGTAACTTCTTAACTGTAAGAAAAGAAGTTATTCATTAAAAGTATCTGTTAAGGTGACCAGAGAAGATTAGGAAACCGAAACATACAAAATGGAATGTAATTACAATTGCAAGAACATGCATGAATTTATTATTTGGCCAAAACTTATGCTTTTTGTTTTTTCGTTCGAAAATATCAAACAAAATAAACAGAGCTGCATGATATAGGCCGTAAATAATGTATTGATATACATGTTCACCTAAAATATGCCAAATTCCCATAATGAAAAAGTTTAAAAATGCGCCGATATATGAAATCGTATATCGATTCTTAATTAACTTTTTCTTTGTTGCGAAAAAGACAAAGCGCATATAAATAAAGTCACGGAACCAGAAAGATAAGCTCATGTGCCAACGGTTCCAGAAGTCTTTTATATTACGGCTGATAAACGGTTTATTAAAGTTTTCTGGTGTTTTAATACCCATCATATAACTGACACCGATTACAAATGCACTATAACCAGCAAAATCGAAGAATAGGTATAAACTGTAACTATACATATAAATAACATTAGATAAAAACGTATCTTGATTTGCAAATACTGCATCAACAAAATACTTCTGTAGTAAATAAGCAATTATAAATTTATACAGAAACCCTTGGAAAATACGGTTCATCCCTGTGTATAGTAATTTTTGATATTCTTCAGCACTTGGCGGTTTTTGAATATCTTTTTGGAATCTTCGATAGCGATCGATAGGTCCAGTCGAGATAGCAGGGAAGAATAAAACGAACTCCCAGAAATTAAAGAATGTGAACTCCTTAATTAAGTTATCACGAACTTCAAATACCATTTGTACTGCCCTGAATGTTACGTAGGACATACCAAGAAAAACAACAAATTTTAATTCAGGTACAAACGGTGCGATTTTTGCTAAGAATAGTGGCAAAATCGATAAAATAACAGCCATGCAAAACATGAACGTATTATTATTTTGTTTTCGTAATAGTAAATAGCCTTTAATCAGGATGTATTGCCAAATAATAAAGGCTGCTAACATCATTGCTTGCTTTGGTTTATCAGAGAAGATAATTGCAAGCATGACTAGCGTTAGAACGGCATTATATTTGCGCAACATTTTACCTTTTAATCCGGCTATAATAGTAGGTATTAATAAAATGCCCACTATGGCGAAAAAATAAAATGATCCATATGCGGTCATGCTGTAACCTCACTCAATAATTTTTTGCGATCTACCTTTCCATTTGGTGTCATTGGAATAGAAGGTTGATACATGAATTTTCTTGGAATCATGTAGTTTGGTAATCGCTCATTGAGTTCTTTTTTGATTGCAGATGTTAATTTGAATTCTTTTTCAAACGAATGCTCTCCTGGAACAACAACCGCTAATAAGTAATCGTATTTCTCACCTTTTTTAATTGGAATTACAACGGCGCCTTCTACGTAAGAGCAACCACGAAGGTGATGTTCAATTTCTTCTAATTCCATTCGATAACCATGTAATTTAATTTGGAAATCAAGACGACCATTATAGAAAAGGAGACCATTTTCTACATAGCCAGCATCACCTGTTTTATAGGCACGTTCGCCATCAATAACTGTGAATGCTTTTTCTGTTAATTCAGGGCTTCCTAAATAGCCAACACTTACGCTTGGACCAACAATTACGATTTCACCTTTCTCACCCTCTGGTGCAATCGTACCATCTTCTTTCATAATAAGAATACGGCAATCAGATTTACAGTAACCAACTGGAAGTGATTGATATGTATCAACGACTTCTTGTGTAACATGAATGCCGGTTACAGCTACAGTTGCTTCTGTTGGACCATACGTATTCATAATTGCTGCTTTTGGGAAGCGTTCAATTAGTTTTCTTGCTACGTCATTTGATAATACTTCACCACAGAATAAGAATGTTTTCATGTTCGGCAGCATACTTTCAGAGAAAGATGGCTCCATTAAACACATTTCTGCAAAAGATGGTGTGGATGTCCATACTTGTACATCAGATTGTTCTAAAGAAGCAAATAAGTCTTTTGGACGTGCAATCATATCTTTATCAATTGCCCAAAGCGTACCACCTGTTACTAATGATGGGTAAACATCCATCACAGATAGATCAAATGAGAAAGGTGCTTGATTTAAGAATACTTGTCCCGTTTGTAAGTTGAAATCTTGGGCAGCCCATTTTGTAAAGCTTACAAGACAATTGTACGTGATTTGTACACCTTTCGGATTACCTGTGCTCCCTGACGTATAAATAATGTAAAAGTTTTCATCATCTTTTACAGCATGTGCAGGGTGGGGTGTTTCTCCTTTATGAGTAAAGAGAATATCTTTTAAGTTGTTTTCAGATATGATGCGAACTGGTAAATCGGTTACTGACACTTCTACTGGTGATAGAAGTAATTTCGCACCAGAACTTTCAGCAATACGCTGTACACGATCAGTTGGAATAGATAAATCTACTGGAATGTAAGCATGTCCAGCTTTGACACACCCTAAAAAGCTAATGATCATCTCAGGCTGCATATGGCCATATACCATAATTGGTGAGCAATCATCTGGATACTCAGAAGAAATCCAATGTGCTAACGCATCAGAGTCTTCCTTTAATTGTCTGTACGTAATTTTCGCATCTCGCCAAACGAAAGCGGTTTGGTCAGGAGTTTCAACTGCCCACTTTTCGATTTGTTCTAATAACTTCATAACGTTCCCACCCTAAAATTCATTGTAAATAAATGTGCTTGTGTTTGTATCATGGAAACCATACAACCAAAGCAAAGCAAATAAAATTGCAAGATAATAAAAAGTTTTTGCAAACCATTGTGTGAGTGGTCGAGACCATATCTCTTTTAATCTTTCCATGTCTTTCCCTCTCTTATGAAATAATAACTGTATGTAGGTATCATATCCTACATCTTTGTGAAAAAAACAAAATTCCACATTTTAGGTAAATATAAGACAAAAAGGCTCTTTTTTGATAGTAGCACTAAATACTAAAAAAGAAAATCCCTAACTTAGCAATTATATTACATTCTGTATGAATTTGTAATGGGTTTGTCTTTTTTTAATAAGTAGGGAATGTATAAGTCTTTTTTATAAATGAAAATCTCACAAGGAAATGGAATTATCACAGTGAAATAAGAAATGTGAAGAGTGAAAAGGAGGTTGGCAGGAATGGAGTATGTAAGCAAAGGATGGCAGAAACATGTGTCAGAGGAAAATATTATAAAGTGGCGGAGGCATCTTCACCAATTTCCTGAACTATCATTCCAAGAAGAAAAAACTTCACAATTTATATATGATACATTGTGTTCATTTGCAGCTTTTGAGGTGACAAGACCGACACCGTACAGTGTGATGGCAAAGAAAAAAGGGAATAAGGATGGAAAAGTAGTAGCAATTCGTGCAGATATGGATGCCTTGCCAATTCAAGAAGAGACATCTAAAACATATGCCTCGGTTATGCCAGGAGTTATGCATGCATGTGGACATGATGCACATACAGCTATTTTATTAGGTGCAGCAGAAGCCATAGGGAATATGAATGAGAATTGGGATGGGGAAATTCGCCTTTTATTTCAACATGCTGAAGAAGTATATCCTGGCGGTGGACAGGAAATGGTGAAAGCCGGTGTCATGGACGGTGTGGATTATATTATTGGCTTGCATGTTATGTCTGGATTAGAAACAGGCAAGATTGGGATTGTATATGGGCCGATGATGGCTGCCCCTGATGTATTTACAATAGAAGTAAAAGGAAGAGGGGGACATGCTGCTAGGCCGGAAGAAACGATAGATCCGATAGCAGTTGGTGCACAAATCATTACAAACTTACAACATATTGTATCTAGAAATACAAGCGCTTTTATGCAAAGAGTTGTTTCTGTAACACAATTTCATGGAGGAACAGCGGATAATATTATTCCAAGTACAGCATATTTGATGGGAACAGTCCGCTCTTTCGATCAAACTTTGAGGAAAGAAGCGGAGGAGAAGATTGAGAAAATTGTTAGAGGGATTATAGAGGCACATGGTGCAACGTATACGTATACATATCGTTATGGATATGACCCAGTAATCAATGATACATTTATTACAAAAATAGTAGAAGAAAGTGCGATAGAGTTGTTTGGAAAAGATAGAATTGTAAAACTTGCTCCTTCAATGGGAGGGGAAGATTTTTCTGCATATTTAAGAAAAGCTCCAGGTTGTTTTATTAAATTAGGAACTGGAAATACGAAAATTAAGACTTGTTATCCCCATCATCATCCAAAATTTGATGTGGATGAATCAGCTTTAATTGACGGTGCAAAGTTATTTTTACAAGCGACAATGAATTTACTAAAAGCTTAACAAGAAAAAAAAAGCAACTGCGATTAACGCAGTTGCTTTTATTTCTTTCCGTTAGAGAGGGCTGAGAAAGAACTATGCTCATTTATAGTATATGAATAGTTGGCGGACAAGCTTGTACCTTTTCATTATTTTTTTAAAAATAGTTATTGACTTTGATAATCATTTTCAATTAATCTAGTTGTATAGTTGGAATTGATAATTATTATCATCGATATGGACAGATAAAAGAATGAGTGAGGGAGAGATGAGGAAAGCATTTCGCCTTGGACAGAAAGAATTTAAAAATGAAGATAAACATATAGAATGGCAACGAAATGTAATTCGTGCTGAATATGTAGATGAGAAGAAAACAAATAAAACAGAAAAAGATATACATAATCAAGGGAGAGAGTCAGTTGAATAAGTTAGTAATGATTTTTGCAAGTATGAGTGGAAATACAGAAGAGATGGCTGATCATATTGCTGGAGCGATTCGTGAGACAGGAAATGAGATTGAGGTAATTGATATCATGGATACACCAGAAGCTTCTATGCTAGAAGAATATGATGGAATTATTTTAGGAGCATATACATGGGGAGATGGTGACCTTCCTGATGATTTTTTAGATTTTTATGATGAAATGGAAGAAATTCAATTAGCAGGTAAAAAAGCGGCAGTATTTGGCTCTTGTGATTCTGCTTATCCAAAATACGGAGCAGCTGTTGATATTTTAGAAGAAAAGTTACGAGAGCGCGGTGCTGAAGTTGTACTGGAAGGGCTAAAAGTAGAATTAACGCCGGAAGATGAAGATGTAGAGAAATGCCTTCAATTTGGTGCTGAATTTGTAAAACACCTTTCTTAATGGCGAGAGGGAGATGAAGATGGGTGCAGGGGAAAATATCGATTAAAACGATGACAGACTATCATTTATATGATTTTATGCGTTGTCCACATAAGTTTTATTTTCGCCATATTAAAAGAAGAGAACCTTCTTCATTTGAATGGCAACAAATGGTGCAAGCGGTTGTAAATCAAATTATTTGTGACTATTACACATCACCAGCAGAAAAACAAACGACAGTGCGCCTGTTAGAACTATTAGAAAGACATTGGAGTAAAGTGCGTATTGGAATGTTCTCTTCTAAAGCCGAATATTATATTGTTCTTGCAAAGCTAACGGACCATCTATTACAGTTTGTAAAAAATGATGCAAGTAAAACACCTCCTTTATTTTTATATGAAAAATTACAAACATATATGGAAGAGTTAGGTGTGCACATCTCATTAACATTTGAAGTTGGTGAATGGTCTGCGCAATCGTTTGTAATTAAAAAGTATGTTGTTGATGCAAATGAAGAGATGCGGGCTCTTTGTCAGAAGCTAATGGCTGTTTTTAGTTATAAAGCTTTCGGAGTTCTCCCTGAAAAAATTGAAATTGTTAATTTAATAGAAGGAACTAGGCATAGCTATGTTCCAAAAGAGAAAGATATGATAGACGGAATGGACGATTTATATAGGATGAAAGAGATGTTACAGCAACCAGAACATTACACAGAACGTACAGTTCGCTCTGAATGTAATGGCTGTGCTTTTCGGAATGAATGTAAAGTAGATGAAGAGCAAGAGACACCTAATTATAGAGATTCTATATTACATTAAAAGGATGCAAAATTGCATCCTTTTTATGATTGACATGAAAAGCTTTTCATCATTTACGGTATATATGTAGGGAAAACTTCGTAATGGGAGGGTCAATTCATGACAAATGAAGTGAAGGTGTTTCAATGGTTAAAGGAACAACAGGCTCCTTTCTCTATTCAATTGCAAATTTTGCAGGCATTTCAAATGTATAAATTAATTGTAGAAATGGATAAGAAGTTAATGATGTATGAGGAAAAAGAGAATTGGGAAAGAAGTTAATTCGTTCCCTGAAGTATGGTTTGTAAATGCTTTAGATTCTTTTTTATTTCCTGTTCATTATTTGTTTCAAAGCTATTAATAAGACCATGAAGCAATGGACTGTATTGGTAAAATTGAATGATCCGCTTAAAGAAAGATGAATCATGATGGGGAGTGAGGTTGCAGTATTGTTTGTATATGTCACTTGTAAACCGACTACCAAAATCGTTATATAATCCAGCAAAGTCAAAGGCAGGATCTCCAATTCGGGCATCACCAAAATCGATAATACCAGCAATGCTTCTCTTCTCATCATCAAATAAAATGTGATGATGTGTAAAGTCAGCGTGGATCATGGTTCTTTTGAAATCAGGTGCATGTATATGTTCAAAAAACCCCTCGAATAAACAATCAAAAATTTTTCTTTCTAACGATGTAAGTGTGTGTGCGAGATAATCGTGTAATTTCATTTGAATTTGTCGCCAATATGAGATAGGCTTCTCAGCAGCAAACTCCCATTTTACAGCATCTTCTATCGGGATGGTATGTAAAGAAGTGAGAAAGGTAGCAAGCTGCGTGATAACTGTTTCTCGTTCTGTTGCAGTTAATCTTTCTATTGTTTGTGCTGTTAAGGGCTCTCCATGAATGAGTTTATAATAACTACAAAGTGGAATGAAATCTGATTCGCTCCTATATAAAACACGGTACTGGGGGACTTCTATCTCTTGTAATGAATGAGAAAGGAATTCGCATAGTTGTTTTTCGAGAGGTATTCGCTCTGCATATTCGGATTTACGTGGGAAACGGAAGAGCCATTCATTATTAATAATAATCGCTACATTATCCCATCCATTCTCATTTTGTTCATAAGAGTGTATGGTGGTATTCGGTAGTGCTTGTTGTATATATTGCCTGTAAGAGTACATATGATTTTCCTCATTTCTCCTTTAAATCAGTTAGGTTAATGTCATAATAACAGAATTTTCTTTCTTTGTAATAAAATAATATTAATGATTGAATAGAGAGGGTGCATGATACGAAAGAAAAACAAAAAGATGGCAATGCTGATATTGTTCGTTTGTGTTTTGTTTTTAGGAATGTATAAAATTCAAGCCGAAAAGTCAGTATCAAATATCTGAGAGATTAAAGAGAAAAGAAGTACAACAGTTAACCTTTGGTGAAAAGAAGAGAATAGGCGAGTATCTTATTACAGCGCAATTATCTGTCTTTGCTATTCAGGATAAAGAGGAGATAAAAAAGATAGGAATGGAAATATTTGAGGAAGATAGTGAAGAGAGCGGTTATGAACAATTAATGAGAAATTATTATCCGAATCGTTTTCATACTTTAGAGTATAAATTTTCTAATGAAGAAATATGTGAAGAATCAGATGAAACCTTTACTTATTGTGCCATAGCTTATGTTTCAGGTATTGAGAATGGCAAGAGAGAGGAAATGAGTTTAAATTATAAAATGAGGATTGTAAAAGAAAATCATATATTCAAGGTCGCAGAGCAGCGGCAATATGTAGAATAAAACGTCCCCAAAGGCTGGGGGCGTTTTCGTTTTTTCAGTATGCCAACAGAAGCAAACATTTATAAGGAAGGGACATTCATAGGTTTTCGTTTTGTTGTCCAATTTCTTTTTTTGCGATTTCTAAATTTCCTTGTTCTACTTGTTTATGCACATTTACAGAATCACCTGCATATCCTTTTTGTGTTTTAACAACTCTTTTAGAAAAGAGTGAGGATTGTTTTGTCATATATAATTCCCCTTTCATTAAAAGTAGACAAAAATAATGAGTACAAGTAATATTACTCCGAAAATACCAATTCCAATTAAGAATGAAGTTGAAGTATTTTTATATTGAGGTGGCTTATGAACATCTTGCCTGTATCCAGGTGAGATTTCAGGAGCAAACTCCTCGTCATAGTGCTGCTTTTGTTTCTTTTCATCCATAGATTTACACCTTTCTTTTTCTTTATGTTACACGTTTAATGAGGAACTATGCATGAAGAAAAAAGCCACTATGATTAGTGATTTTCTTGCGATGTATATTTACGTTGTACTTGAAAGAGACGAATAAGTAAGAAGGTAGCTCCAAATGCAAGTCCGATAATAAGACCAATCCAATAGCCTTTCGCTGCCCAAGAAGTATAGGTTGCCAATATATACCCGAGCGGTAGACCGATAATCCAGTAGGCAATAAGTGTCATAATGAGAGCCATATTCACATCTTTATAACCGCGGAGTGCCCCTTGTACGGGAGTAGCAATTGCATCTGAAATTTGAAATAAAATGGCGAAAATGAGAAATTCTTTTGCCAAATCATGAACAGCAATATCTGTTGTATAAATAGAAGCAATTTGATCGTCAAAGAAAAAAAGTAGGATAGAATATAATAAGGCAAAAGCAAGCGCCAAACCAATTCCAATAAAACTATATTGTTTTGCATTTGTATAGCGATTTGCTCCAACTTCAAAACCAACTGCAATTGTCATAGCCATTGCTAAACTTAAAGGTGTCATATATAAAAGTGAAGCAAAGTTCATAGCTGTTTGATGCGCAGCAATTGTTGTTGTATTAAAATTACTCATCATAAGTGTAACGGCAGCGAAAATACTCGTTTCAAAAAAGATGGCAAACCCGATAGGCACTCCAAGTTTTAATAATTCTTTCCAGGATGAAATAGAAAGTTTGTATAAGTGCCTGAAGATACCAAAAGATGCAAATGGTTCTTTCGTACAGATAATAATAATGGTAATAAATAAAATGCACCAATATGTTGCAGTAGAAGCAATTGCCGCACCAACGCCTCCTAGTTTTGGAAAACCGAAATGACCAAAAATAAATACATAGTTTAAAATGACATTAATAGGTAAGGAAAGCAGTGTAATAATCATTGTTGTACGCGTTTTTCCTAATGCATCAATAAAACCACGTAATACAGTATAGACAAATAAAGGAATGATACCAATTGAAATAATACTTAAAAATTGAGAAGCGATATGTTCAACAGGTTCTTCTAAATGCATACCTTTTAAAATTGGTGAAACGGCAAAGGTACCGATGAGAATAACAAGTAAACTAACCCCAATTGCTAAATATACGGCCTGTATTACGATATGAGGAACAGCCTTTTTTTGTTTTGAGCCAACAAGCTGAGCAATAATAGGAGTAGTAGCCATTAAGATTCCTGTTAATCCAGTACTAACTGGAATCCATACACTTGTTCCAATTGCGACGCCTGCTAAATCAGTAGGACTTGCATGCCCTGACATTGTGGTATCAAAAAAACTCATTGCAAATAAAGACATTTGCGTCACAAAAATCGGAAAAAATAGTAATACAAATTGTTTTATTTTTTGTAAGAATGTATTTGTTTCTTTCATAAAAGCTCCTTTCTATGTAGGACCAAACTCTTTCTATCATACAATTTAACAAGAAAATAGAAAAGAAATACACATACGTGAGTGCATTGTTATATTTTGAAAGAATGAAAAAAAAGATGCACTTTGGAAAAGGATAAGGTATTATGATAAGGTGTGAAAAAAGTACATATAAGGTATTAAGGAGGCACTATTTGTGGCTGATTGGTTAATTGGTTTAATCATGGGAGCTGTTGAAGGATTAACGGAGTTTTTACCGGTTTCATCAACAGGACATATGATTTTAACAGGACATTTAATTGGATTTGAAGATGATAGAGCAAAAGTATTTGAAGTTGTCATCCAATTAGGATCGATTTTAGCAGTTGTTGTTGTATTTTGGAAACGTTTATGGTCATTAGTTGGAATTGGAAAAGTAACAGAAGGACCATCTTTAAACTTATTACATATCATTATTGGTATGATTCCAGCAGGGGTACTTGGTGTGTTATTCCATAGTACAATTAAAAAAGTTTTATTTGGACCAGGACCTGTTGTTATTAGTTTAATCGTTGGTGGTATTTTAATGATTGTTGCTGAGAAGTTTTCAAGACCAAGTACAGCAAAAACATTAGATGAAATTACGTATAAACAAGCGTTTACAATTGGTATGTTCCAATGTTTAGCGTTATGGCCAGGATTTTCACGTTCTGGATCTACAATTAGTGGTGGATTATTAGCTCGTGTATCTCATACAGCAGCAGCTGAATATACATTTATTTTAGCGGTACCGATGATGGTTGCAGCGTCAGGGTTAGATTTAATTAAGAGCTGGGACGTATTAAGTTCAGCGGATATCACATTGTTTGCAACTGGCTTTATTACAGCTTTCCTTGTAGCAATGCTTGCGATTGTTTCATTCTTAAAATTATTAGCTCGTGTAAAGTTAACACCATTTGCTTATTATCGCTTTATTTTAGCAGCGGTGTTCTATTTCTTCATTATGCGATAAAAAAAACTGCCATTTGGCAGTTTTTTTTTATTTTACGATTTTTTTAATCATATCTTCCATGACATGTTCCCAAAGTGAAGTGTCATCAGCTAATGTAGCGCGGAAATTCGCATACATTTCTTTCTGTTTTTCTTCGAATTGTGGGTCATCTTTTTCAGGTAATGTAGCACGCATAGAAGTGACTAATTCTTGTACTTTTGGAGCGCGTGGCCCCCATACTGCTTGTTCTTTTCCATCTTTATCAATGAAAATAAAGATTGGAATAGCACGAGCTGTTCCGTTTGTTAAGTATTGATCCATTAATTCTAGGTTGTCATCACGGATCAATAATTTCATATCAATATTTGCAACCTCGCAAATTCGCTTCATAACTGGTACGCATAGAAGGGCATCACCGCACCAGTCAGCTGTTAATACGATAACGCGCCATCCATCATGTTGACGCTCCTCTAAAACAGGCAATAATTCATTCGAAATTAAAAAGTTATTATAAATATGTAGTAATTCGTATTGGTTTACAGTCATGTTATTTACGTATGTATCAAAAGACATACCTTTATCGGCCCATTGTTGTAATGCCATATATAACACCTCTTTTGTATATTTTGCTTTTATTGTATCAATTTTTATTAAGAAAAGCTTGTAATCTTACTTGTTCTTTTTATTATCATCAGGCCATATTTTATCCAAAATGAAAAAGACAAGGATAATAAGTAGCTCTCCTTTATTTGAAATTGTAACACTTTCCATCCAATCATCTGCAGTATGAATTGCAATCCAACTAATTGAAATTTCTATAAGAGATAAAACGGAAAAGGTTATCCATTTTGCTGTGTGTGTAAGTAAGGGGGTTAACAGTACTTTGAAAAATAACGTTAAAAAATTACTAATCCAATCTAGTATAAGAATTAATACAAAAAAGAGAAGTAGTGCAGTTCGCGATGTATATTCCACACCGATAAGACGGAAAATACCGACATAAACGAAGAAAATAAATGCGCAAGCAAGAAATATAAGAATGGCAATCGTGCTGATAGCAATTATTTTATCTTTTCTACTAAAATCGGAAAAGTTTTCTTCATCTGAATTCATCATATACCTCCAATGTATTTGCAGTATGGAAAATATTTCATTATCTATTATAACATGTATATATAATTGGAAATACACACAAAAAGGGCGCGACAAATCGCACCCTTTTTGTGGCTGATGTGAGTTTCAGCATGTGAGAAAAGCAACCTGTATCATTTATTTCCAAATAGGTAATAAATGATACGTGCTCTAGTGAAGGACGAGGATTTTTTCTAAATGTGTTTCGTTTTGGAAACGCATCAGTCAAATAAGTGAATATGATATGAGAAACTTTGTGGAGAAAAAGATGACAAAATGTAAGATATACGGTAATATGATTAATAAAGTTTTTATTTAACTATATGAAATAAAAGGGAGATGTAAACAGTGTCTCATAATCGTGAACAATTAATGGAGGATTTATCTGCAAATGTTTTTGCTATGTTTCGTTCATTGCGTAATGATATTGGGAAGATTTTTGGAGATTACATACCATGGAATGAGTTTCTCGTACTCCGTATATTAAATCGTAATGAAAAAGAGATGGTTTCTCGCGTAGCGAATGAACTGCATGTATCAAATAGTCATATTACAGCTGTTACAGAAAAGCTAATTAACAAAGGTTTTGTGACACGTTCCCGTTCTACATCTGATCGCCGCGTGGTATATTTGGAAATTACGGATCAAGGAAAAGAATTAGTTGCGAAAATGGAATTAGCTAAAAAGCAGTATTTAAAAGAAAGATTTTCAGCTTTATCTGAAGAAGAGATGCACGTAATGATATCTATTTCAAAAAAACTAATATAGAAAGAAATAGAATGAACTGTGATTAGTTGAAAAAACTTCCCTGTCTTTGGGAAGTTTTTTATTTATTCGCTATTTGTGAGCCAAAGAAAGCCAATGCTGTTTCACTGTATATAAAATGAGATGAATTCCATGGTTTTCTAACAGTACTCCAGCAGAAGTCTCCTTCCTCAAGCGCGTGTAGGACATAGTCCATGTGGTAGGGAAGGGTATTCATAGAAGAATCAATATGAAAAAGTGTATGTCATGAAATTGAAGAATATAATGTGTATGATTGAGATCGGAAAGACATACTACCAGTATGAAAGGAGGAAGGAAAATGACAAATCGTAATGGTAGTCAAGGGAGTGGAAATCAAGGATCGCCCAAAACAGGGCAATTTCAACAAGAGTTTAGTTCGGAATTTGTGACGGGTAATGATAATAAGGGGAAAGAATATCGTTCGAAAAAAGGAAGTAAATCAAGAAAGGAGTGAATATATTCACTCCTTTCTTATGAAACTGCGGAGCTATCCGCATTATATTCATTATTCTATATGGAAGAATTTAAAAATAAAATTATATTTTAAGATAAAAAATAGACCATCTTGCGAGTGCAAGATGGTCATGGAAGGGGACAATTTATGTCAATTTTAATTAGGGATGGAAAGCTGTTCGAGACACTGGGGAATGCCTCATTATTAGGGAGGAACAGCTTCGATAGTTATAATATAAAAGATAGGTGTGAATTCAATGTGAACTTGAAGTGAAAGGTATAGGGATTTTAAAAGTTTTTCTCTATTTTGATCATAGATGAAAGATAAAAAAGTTAGAGGCTTTATAGTCAAATGAATAGCTCGTGAATCGGTAAAGGAGATAGTATGGTGAATAAAAAAATAGACCATCTTGCGAGTGCAAGAAGGTCATGGAAGGGGACAATTTATGTCAATTTTAATTAGGGATGGAAAGCTGTTCGAGACACTGGGGAATGCCTCATTATTAGGGAGGAACAGCTTTGATAGTTATAATATAAAAGATAGATGTGACCTTAATGTGAATTCGAAGTGAAAGGTATGGGGATTTTAAAAGTTTTACTTTATTCAAGTGGAACGGTCACTTTTATGAAGATAAAAATAGTGTGAAAAGGGTTAATTAGATTTTTTAGTAAGGCATTTCTATCAGTGAAATAAGAAGGAAACGCCTTAATAATAGTGGGTTCAATTTGTATGAAAATAAGAGTTGAAATCTATGAAAAAAAGGATTATGCTCAACTATATCATGGGAGTATAAAAAATTTATTCGCTCAAGAGAGTTTGATTTAAAAGTACAAGAAATAAAAAATCTCGTTATAAAATGATTATCTGTAAGATATGTTTTAAGTACACCGGACCATGGACATACGGATATAGATATAGGTGTTACTTTATTAAGGGAGTTAGTGATATGGGAGCAACAAAAAAAGGGTTTTACAATCGTTTAATCCGACTAAGCCCGCCTCAAATTTTAGCAATGGGCTTTTTTTGTTTAATTGTGGTCGGAGGAATGTTATTAAAACTACCATTTGCGACAAAAGAATCAATTAGTTGGGTAGACGCTTTTTTCACAGCAACATCGGCAGCAACGGTAACAGGTTTAGGAGTTGTAGATACTGCTAGTACTTTTACAATGTTTGGTCAAATCATCATTATGTTGTTAATTCAAACGGGTGGTCTAGGATTAATGACAATTGCGATTTTAATTGTATGGATATTAGGAAAGAAAATTGGATTGCGCCACCGATTATTAATTGGAGAAGCGTTTAATCAAACGAATATAGGTGGTCTTGTAAAATTAGTAAAGCGTGTCTTTATTTTTTCTATTTGCATTGAATTAATAGGTGTTGCTTTTTTATCTATTCGATTTATTCCGGAATTTGGTTTCGGGAAAGGGTTATATTATAGTATCTTTCATGTTATTGCAGCTTATAATAATGCCGGATTTGCCCTTTGGCCTGATAATTTAACACGTTATGTAGGAGATCCTATTATTAATATTGGAATTTGTTCTTTAATTGTTATAGGTGGTTTAGGTTTTACAGTGCTAATTGATATATGGTATAGCCGTAGTTTTCAGAAACTATCACTCCATTCGAAAATCATGATTGTTGGCACAGTAGTCCTTAATGTTATTGCGATTATTGTGATTTTTATATTGGAGTATAACAATGTAAAAACATTAGGCCCTTTGTCTTTAAGTGAAAAATTCTGGGCCTCATTTTTCCAAGGAATTACACCGAGGACTGCAGGATTTAATACGATTGATTATGGTAGAATGGAAGAATCGTCAATATTGTTTACGATGATTTTAATGTTTATAGGTGCAGGAAGTGTTTCAACAGGTGGGGGCATTAAGTTAACAACATTTGTTATTTTAATTATATCGGTTGTAGCCTTTTTTAGAAAGAAAGAGGACTTTGTTTTATTTCGTCGTACAATTAAAATGTCGACGGTAACGAGAGCATTGGCGATTGTTATTGCTAGCCAAATCCTTATTTTCGTAGCGGTATTTTTGCTGATGCTAACAGATGATTTTAGTTTTGTTCAATTGTTATTTGAAACGATTTCTGCATTTGGTACAGTTGGATTATCGATGGGGATTACAGCAAAGTTATCAGCTATGGGAAAATGTATTATTATGTTTGTTATGTTTTGTGGATTAATTGGTCCGTTAACACTTGTATTTTCTCTAGCGCGACCAGCGAAACAAAAGATTCGATATCCATCAGAAGATGTTTTCACAGGATAAGGTATCTCGCAAAGAGCGAGATACCTTTTTTCTTTAAAAGAGTGCGAACAAGAAACCAATAATCGCCACGCGGAATAAGAGAGCGACAAGTGCAGCAATACCACCTACAATAGCTGCGATACCACCAGTTACAGTAGCTCCGCGATTATAAGCGTAAATGCCAAGTAAAACAGAAACAAGCCCGAAAAGCGTAGGGAATGTAAAGAGAGATAATACAGCAAGAGCAAGTGCGATAAAACCAGCAGTTGAGCCCGCTGTTTTTGATTTCATGTCATCGTTATCGTTATAGTTGATGCGCTGAGGAGCAACCTCTGCTGCGTACTCTTCTTTATAATCCCCTTCTTTCGTTCTATCTCGTTCATCGAATTTATCAGTCACAGTAATGTCTCCTTTCATAACAAGGTTCATTAGTAGTATGTATATATTTTTCTTTTTTATCCGGCAAGAAGTAGACCCTTCACCTCATCACTTTATCAGGATGAGGTGAAGGGTCTTATATTGATTTTAGATTGTAGACTGAAAAAGATGATAATGGATCATTATTTTTTTATGAATTGTAAAACTTGGTATGAGTTCCTCTATTTTGGAAAGTATAAAAAAGAATTAAGAGGAAAAAGGTGGTTTAAATGATGGAACATCCAATTGAAAACTTAATGAAAACTGCAATGACAAATTTAAAAGAGATGGTTGATGTGAATACAATTGTCGGAAGTCCTGTTTCAACAGCGGACGGAAATGTTGTTTTAACTGTCTCAAAAGTTGCCTTTGGTTTTGGCGCAGGGGGAAGTGATTTTAAAGGGGAAACATCGTTAGGAAAAAGTTCGGCAGGACAAGGACAACCAAAAGAGGTGAAGCAAGTACATCCATTTGGAGGCGGAAGTGGTGCAGGGGTTTCAATCGACCCGGTTGCGTTTTTAGTGGTAGGATCTGGTGGTGTGCAAGTGTTACATTTACATAGTGGTACACACTTGATTGAGAAGGCATTGAATACAGTTCCAAGCACTGTAGATAAGTTTGTAAACGGTCGTTAAAGAGTAAACTTGCATTTTTTAGGAATTATGATATATTAGAAAAAGTGTGCTTATGGCTAATAAATATAATTGAAGTGTAAATATATATGATTTATGAAATAAGGGAGAGGTAGTTGTGATTAACATCAAGAATTTTACTGTCGGCTTATGTATGTTAGTAAGCGGATTTGTTGTATATGTAGTAAAAGAAAAAGCTCCATTCTAAAACAGGCAGATCGCGATGTCTGTTTTTATTTTGTTAAAATGAATATTGACGAATTTGTTTCATGGTGTTATAATTTTATTTCGTGTCTCGGTTACAGCTAGTATATATTGGATATTTCTTATAAATGCAACATGAAAAGTTTGCGAAAGATCGGGTAATTTTACCAACAACTTTTGTGAATAAACCCAAAAAATTGTATTTGTAAGCTTATACACATACTAGTGTATCAAGGAGCGGTCAGAGGAACCGTGTTGATGAGAGAGAGGTAGGGCTTTCATCCAGTATATGTTACTTTCCCGTTAGGTGAATATAAAAAAGAGAAGTCTCCTTTTCATAAGGAGGCTTCTCTTTTTTGTAAGCTACATGTAATAGATAAGATATTTTTTACAGTCTGCTTTCAACTTGTTGACAAATTTCATCTGTTGTTAAACCACTCGCCTCAATCACAGAACCTTTTGTAGATACATTGCTGATTCCCATTACATTAGAATCCAGCCCAGTTACGACGCAACAATCGCATCCTTGCGCATCATTTTCAGAGCGTAGTGAAACTACTTCATGCCCTTTTTGTTGTAGTGCTTGTTGGACATCTGTTAAAGAATTTTCAACACCAATTTTCGCCATGATTTTCACCTCCTACCATCTAGTAATATTCTCAAATTTTTAGCAGATATTTATATATTTGAGAAAAAGATGATAGGAAAGTGTAAATATAAAGTAGGAGTGCTAATTTATCCCGCTATTTTAGGGCAGTAATACTCCCACCTCAAAATTCGGCGGAGCAATGTCCAGCTCTAGCGGCTAGAATCTCCGGTCGTTTCGCCCCCTCGGACGAGGCAAAAAGCGCTTCTCTGCCTAGGGCTCCAACGTCCTGCAATTCTGAGCGAGCTGCTTCCGTTTTTCTAAAGAAGTTAGGTGGGAGATAAACTGCCCGTAAAAGCCCGATTGGTGAGGGCTAATAATCAGTGGGGGATGAAGAACCCCCACTGATTAAAGTTTCACTTTATTAGTCGTTATACACACCAGTTAGCATTTGACTTACAAATTGGTCGTTTAATTGATCTTGGGAAGAATTATCATTTGACTGAATATCAATTGAGGCGATGAAGTTGTTATTCTGTTCTTCATTTGGATACACCTCTACGTAATTGTTAAATTTACATAGACCTTTCGTATCCATTAAATCAAATAGTTGTAACATTTCTACTACCTCTTGTCTCGTTCCTTTAATTTGTACACATGCCATATTATTTTCCTCCTTTGTTTGACAAATTGTTTTTTTTAAATAGGATTATGAAAGCTACATGAAAAATATGATTGTTATTTTTATACAATGTTATTATGTTTTTATTTTCCTCCTTTTCAATCAAAAGTCGTTTTTATTCCTGAATATACAAAATCGGACGTCCGTTTATTGAATACAATAGATTCGCACTATCTGACAAAAATCCTTCTTTTAAACAAATATTTTTTTGAGGAAAAGTGACGGAAAATATTTTTTTATATTTTGTAAACGTTAACAATGTTGATAAATCAATATAAACGAGGATATATATAAAATTAAAAATTATAAATTTTCTAAAAATTAACTTGATTTATTTAAAAAGGAGAGTAAACTAGGAAACAATAAAAAATTCACAGGACATAGGAGGCGCTTTTCAGTGAATGAGCAATGGATTTTCTTAAATGGAGAATTTGTTCCAAAAGACGAAGCAAAAGTTTCAGTATATGATCATGGTTATTTATATGGCGATGGGGTGTTTGAAGGAATTCGTGTCTATGGTGGCAATGTCTTCAGGCTGAAAGAACATCTTATTCGCTTATATGAGTCAGCAAAATCCATTATGTTGGAAATTCCATATACGTTAGACGAAGTAACAAATATTGTTGTTGAAACAATTCGTCAAAATAAGCTATTGAATGGATATATCCGTTTAGTAGTATCACGGGGAGCTGGGAATCTTGGATTAGACCCTGATTCTTGTTTGAAACCAAATGTTGTTGTAATTGCGGAACAGTTATCTTTATTTCCGGCTGAATATTACGAAAAAGGGATACCTGTTGTGACGGTTGCGACGCGTCGTAATCGCCCGGATGTATTAACGCCTCAAGTAAAGTCTTTGAACTATTTAAATAATATTTTAGTTCGAATTGAAGCAAAACTGGCTGGTGTGCAAGAAGCACTTATGTTAAATGAGCAAGGGTATGTCGCAGAAGGATCTGGTGATAATGTGTTCATTGTAAAAGGAAATAAATTAATTACACCACCAAGTTCTGCGGGAGCATTAGAAGGTATTACACGAAACGCTATTTTGGAAATTGGAGAAAAGCTTGGGTATGACGTAAGAGAAGAACTATTTACAAGACACGATGTATATGTAGCTGATGAAGTATTTTTAACAGGAAC
The DNA here is from genome assembly GCF_022625245.1 of Bacillus sp. TL12. Classification (NCBI taxonomy): domain Bacteria; kingdom Bacillati; phylum Bacillota; class Bacilli; order Caryophanales; family Bacillaceae; genus Bacillus; species Bacillus sp. TL12. The sequence continues at coordinate 20,368 of NZ_JAJJBY010000011.1, forward strand.
TGCAGCTGAAGTGATTGCAGTTACGACAGTTGATGGAAGAACAATTGGGTCTGGGAAAACGGGGCCACATACAAATCGCTTATTGGAAGAGTTTCGTAAATTAGTTGTAGAAGATGGAGAGAAAATTTACGAAGAAAATAAAGTTGGATGATAGAAATGTAATGAAATATAAATTTGTAAAGCGTTGATAGGGAGGAGTAGTTGATTGTGAAGCCTCACAGAGAGTCGGTGGTTGCTGGAAACCGATGGTTCACGTCGACGAACATCGCCCTTGAGTGCTAAGCTGAAGCGTTTGTCTAGGCTTAGACGGTAGCTCCGTTATTAGCTAGACTCATCCCGAGTCACTGAGGCAAGAGATATTCTTGCGAAGAAGGGTGGTACCGCGAAATCTTTCGTCCCTTCAGCACATAGCTGGAGTGTGGACGTAGGATTTTTTTATTGTATAAGAAAATTTTAAAGGAGGTTAAAAGAGAGATGTCTTCGAAAACGGAAGAGAAAATGGCAACTGGTGCACAGCTGTTGTTAGAAGCGCTAGGAAAGGAAGAGGTAGAAGTTATTTTTGGGTATCCTGGAGGAGCTGTTCTGCCATTATATGATGCAATTTATGATTGTGAAATTCCTCATATTTTAACGAGGCATGAACAAGGGGCAATCCATGCAGCAGAAGGCTATGCAAGGGTTACCGGGAAACCAGGTGTTGTGATTGCAACAAGTGGACCGGGTGCAACAAATGTGATTACGGGTCTTGCAGATGCAATGATTGATTCACTGCCACTTGTTGTTTTCACAGGTCAAGTAGCTACAACGTTAATTGGAAGTGATGCTTTCCAAGAGGCGGATATTATGGGGCTTACGATGCCGGTAACGAAACATAATTATCAAGTGCGCAAGGCTTCAGATTTACCAAGAATTATTAAAGAAGCGTTTCATATTGCGAAAACGGGTCGACCAGGACCAGTCGTTATCGATCTTCCTAAAAACATGGTAGTAGAAAAAGGAGAACGATGTAGTGACGTGCAAATGGATTTACCGGGATATCAACCAAATTATGAGCCGAATTCATTGCAAATTAACAAGTTATTACAAGCGATTGATGTGGCCGAAAAACCTTTGATTTTAGCTGGAGCAGGTGTATTGCACGCGAAAGCCTCGCAAGAATTAACAAATTTTGCAAGAATGCACTGTATACCTGTTGTTCATACACTTCTTGGACTAGGGGGATTTCCACCAGAAGATGAATTATTTCTAGGAATGGGAGGTATGCATGGTTCATATACAGCAAACATGGCATTATATGAGTGTGATTTACTCATAAATATCGGTGCAAGATTTGACGATCGTCTAACAGGGAATTTACAGCATTTTGCTAAGGATGCTACAGTTGCGCATATTGATATTGACCCAGCAGAGATTGGGAAAAATGTTCCTACAGAAATTCCGATTGTAGCTAGTGCGAAGCAAGCTTTGCAGGCATTGCTAGAGTGTAAAGGCAGAAAAGAAAATCATAGTGCATGGTTATCGCTTTTAAAAAGCAGAAAAGAACAATATCCATTTTTCTATGATCAAGATTCTGAAGAGATTAAACCGCAAGCGGCAATTGATATGTTATATGAAATTACAAAAGGAAAAGCAATTGTCACAACTGACGTTGGTCAGCATCAAATGTGGGCTGCTCAATATTATCCACTAAAGGACCCGAATAAGTGGGTGACATCAGGGGGACTTGGCACAATGGGATTTGGCTTTCCTGCTGCTATTGGTGCACAAATTGCAAGACCGAAAGAATTGGTTGTAGCGATTGTTGGTGATGCTGGTTTTCAAATGACATTACAAGAACTGAGCGTATTGAAAGAACATTCCTTACCGGTTAAAGTTTTGATTTTAAATAATGAAGCTTTAGGAATGGTAAGGCAGTGGCAAGATGAATTTTATAACCAAAGATATTCTCATTCGTTACTCTCTTGTCAGCCTGATTTTGTAGCACTGGCCCATGCATATGGCATAAAAGGGGTGCGAATTGAAAATCCGTTACTTGCGAAGGAGCAATTGCAAGCGGCGATTGATTTGCAAGAACCTGTCGTCATTGATTGCAGAGTATTACAGTCTGAAAAAGTTATGCCGATGGTTGCTCCAGGAAAAGGGGTTCATCAAATGGAGGGGGTGGAAAAACGATGAAAAGGATTGTCACGGCAACTGTTCGAAATCAAAGTGGCGTATTAAATCGAATCACAGGTGTTATGACAAGAAGGCATTTTAACATTGAAAGTATTTCTGTTGGGCATACAGAATCGTCCGATATTTCACGAATGACATTTGTTGTTCATGTTGCAAATGAACAACAAGTAGAACAGCTCATTAAACAACTTCATAAACAAATTGATGTATTAAAAGTGTCTGACATAACAGGAGAAGCAATGATTGCGAGGGAACTTGCTCTCATTAAAGTAGCAACAACAAGTGTGTCAAGATCAGAATTATATAGTTTAATTGAACCGTTTCGAGCCGCTGTAATAGATGTTGGGAAGGATTCCATCGTTGTGCAAGTAACGGGTACGCAAGAAAAGGTAGAGGCGTTAATTGAGCTTTTGCGCCCGTATGGTTTAAAAGAAATTGCAAGAACAGGCGTTACTGCATTTACGCGTAGTATGAAAAAGCAAGATAAACAAATTATGTTAATTCATTAATCATTTAAATATAGGGGGAGAAAGAAAATGGCAAAAGTTTATTATGAGAAAGATGTAGAGGTAAATGTATTAAAGGGGAAAAAAGTGGCGATTGTTGGATATGGTTCCCAAGGTCATGCTCATGCACAAAACTTACGTGATAATGGTTTTGATGTAGTAGTTGGATTAAGGCCAGGGAAGTCATGGGAAAAGGCGAAAGAGGATGGTTTTTCTGTATATCCAGTCGCGGAGGCTACAAAATTTGCTGATGTAGTCATGATTCTTCTTCCAGATGAGTTGCAACCAGAAGTATACGAATCAGAAATTGAACCGAATTTACAAGCTGGGAATTCACTCGTGTTTGCACATGGATTCAACGTTCACTTTAATCAGGTTACGCCACCAGAAGATGTAGATGTATTTCTAGTAGCGCCGAAAGGACCGGGGCATTTAGTACGTCGTACATTTACTGAAGGTGGAGCGGTTCCAGCATTATTTGCTGTATATCAAGACGCAACAGGAAAAGCAACTGAAAAAGCATTATCCTATGCAGATGGAATTGGAGCAACGAGAGCCGGGGTGCTAGAAACTACATTTAAAGAAGAAACAGAAACGGATCTATTTGGAGAACAAGCTGTACTTTGCGGAGGAGTTACTGCGCTTGTAAAGGCAGGGTTTGAAACATTAGTAGATGCTGGTTACCAGCCAGAGCTTGCTTACTTTGAATGCTTACATGAACTGAAGCTTATTGTTGACCTAATGTATGAAGGTGGACTTGAAAATATGAGATATTCTGTTTCCGATACAGCGCAGTGGGGCGATTTTGTATCAGGACCACGCGTTGTAACAGAACATACGAAGAAAGCGATGGGTGAAGTGTTAAAAGAAATCCAAGATGGTACATTTGCAAGAGGGTGGATTGCAGAGCATAAAGCAGGAAGACCGCATTTCCATGCAACAAATGCTAAGGAGAATGAACATCAAATTGAAGTTGTTGGACGTAAATTACGTGAAATGATGCCATTTGTACAACCGAAAGTAAAGGCGGAGGTTAAATAATATGAAACAGATTTTGTTCATGGATACGACGCTTCGTGATGGCGAACAATCACCCGGAGTCAATTTAAATGAACAAGAAAAATTGCAGATTGCAAGGCAGTTAGAAAAACTCGGGATTAATGTGATGGAAGCGGGATTTGCAGCAGCTTCTGAAGGGGATTTTCGTTCAGTAAAGCGTATTGCGGAAACGATTCAAAATGCTTCCGTTATGAGTCTTGCAAGGGCGAAGGAAAGTGATATTCAAAGAGCGTATGAAGCGGTAAAAGGTGCAGTATCACCGAGGTTACATGTTTTTTTGGCAACGAGTGATATTCATATGAAATATAAGCTTTGTATGTCAAAAGAAGATGTACTAGATAGTATTCATCGCTCTGTAACTTTAGGGAAATCTTTATTCCCAACAGTGCAATTTTCGGCAGAAGATGCAACGAGAACGGCTCGTCCTTTTTTAGCAGAAGCTGTGGAAGTTGCGATTCGTGCTGGAGCGGATGTTGTTAATATTCCTGATACAGTTGGCTATACGAATCCTGAAGAATACTATTCTCTCTTTAAATACTTACAAGAATATGTTCCTTCTTATGAAAAAACCATTTTCTCTTGCCATTGTCACGATGATCTTGGTATGGCAGTAGCGAATTCATTGGCGGCTATTGAAGGAGGGGCACTACAAGTAGAGGGAACAATCAATGGGATTGGAGAACGTGCAGGTAATGCTGCCTTGGAAGAAGTAGCAGTTGCCTTGCATATTAGAAAAGACTATTATGAAGCAGGATCTTCTATAACATTAAAAGAGATTAAAGAATCAAGTACATTAGTAAGTCGTTTAACAGGTATGATTGTTCCAAAAAATAAGGCGATTGTTGGAGCGAATGCATTTGCACATGAATCAGGTATTCATCAAGATGGTGTATTAAAAGAAGTAACAACATATGAAATCATTGAACCAGAACTAATTGGTGAATCGCAAAATTTATTTGTACTAGGAAAGCATTCTGGTCGCCACGCTTTTACTGAAAAAATGAAGGAGCTTGGTTATGATTTTACGGAGGAAGAGCGAGATATAGCATTCAGTGCATTTAAGAGATTAGCAGATCGTAAAAAAGAGATTACAGAAGAAGATTTACGTGCGTTAGTGCTAGGAGAAACCGCATTTCTAGCACAGCAGTATAACATTAAACAACTGCAAGTACATTTTGTCTCCAACAGTACGCAATGTGCAACAGTTGCACTGGAAGATGAGGAAGGAAATGTGTACGAAGATGCAGCAACAGGGGCAGGAAGTATTGAGGCAATTTATAATGCAATTCAAAGAATTTTAGGAATGGAATGTGAATTAGCAGATTATCGCATTCAATCCATTACACAAGGACAGGATGCACTAGCTCATGTTCATGTTGAATTGAAAGAAGGGACTCATCAAGTTGCAGGCTTTGGTGTTGCACAAGATGTATTAGAAGCATCGGCAAGGGCCTATGTGCATGCAGTAGGGAAATTAAAGGCTTTGTTATTGCTTGCAAAATAATGTTTGAGAAGTGGGGAATCTCCCTGCTTCTCTTGATTAAATTCAGAATAATCAGTTAAATAATAAAAGGGGTGCTGATCATTGGAAAAACGTATTGTTTGCTTAGCAGGTGACGGTGTTGGGCCAGAGATTATGGAGAGTGCAAAGAAAGTATTAAACATGGTAGAAAGATTATATGGTCATCATTTTTATTTACAAGATGAACAATTTGGGGGAGCTGCAATTGATTCGTGCGGGAAACCATTGCCGTCAAGAACCTTAGCTTCATGTTTAGCAAGTGATGCTGTATTGCTAGGTTCGGTTGGTGGACCGCGCTGGGACGAAGTAAAAGAAAGGCCGGAAAAAGGATTGCTGGCGCTTCGAAAAGGGCTTGGTGTATTTGCTAATGTTCGTCCTGTCACTGTAGATGCAGCAACTGCCCATTTATCGCCATTGAAGGCGGCTGATGAGGTGGATTTTGTTGTCGTTCGTGAATTAACGGGCGGGATTTATTTCTCCTTTCCAAAAGAAAAAACAGAAGAAGTAGCAACAGACACACTCACTTATCACCGTCATGAAATTGAGCGCATTGTTTCTTACGCTTTTCAACTGGCAAGTAAACGTCGTAAAAAAGTTACTTCTATTGATAAAGCAAATGTTTTAGAGTCAAGCAAACTTTGGAGGGAAAAAACAGAAGAAGTGGCGCTTCGCTATCCGAATGTTGAACTTGAACATATTTTAGTAGATGCAGCCGCGATGGAATTGATTCGTAATCCAGCTCGATTTGATGTAATTGTAACAGAAAATTTATTTGGTGATATTTTAAGTGATGAAGCATCTGTATTAGCTGGATCACTTGGGATGCTTCCATCGGCAAGTCATGCGGAGAATGGTCCTTCGCTGTATGAACCAATCCATGGATCAGCACCAGATATTGCCGGGAAAAATAAGGTGAATCCAATTGCAATGATGCGTTCAGTTGCGATGATGCTAGGACAATCTTTTGATTTGAAAAGAGAAGGAGAAGCAATTGAAGAAGCAATTTCCGCAGTCCTTCGATCTGGTAAATGTACAGCTGATATAGGTGGAAATGAAACAACATCTTCCTTTACGAAGTGTGTACTGCAAGAAATGGAAGAACAAGCGTTAGTAGGGAGAGGGAGATAATGGCGAAAAGGTTACTAGATAAATTGTGGGAAAGACATGTTGTTGCGACAAATGAAAATGGATTAGATTTACTATATATCGATCTTCATCTCATACATGAAGTGACATCCCCGCAAGCCTTTGAAGGCTTGCGGCTTGCAAATCGAAATGTTCGGAGACCAGATTTAACATTTGCAACGATGGATCATAATATTCCAACAAAGGATGTTTGGAATATTACAGATCGTATTTCGAAGCAACAATTAGATACGCTTCGTGAAAATTGTAAGCAATTTAATATTCCATTAGCGGATATTGATGATGAAAATCAAGGGATTGTCCATGTTATTGGACCAGAACTTGGACTAACGCAGCCGGGGAAGACCATTGTATGTGGCGATAGTCATACGGCAACACATGGAGCCTTTGGAGCGTTAGCATTTGGAATTGGTACAAGTGAAGTAGAGCATGTATTAGCGACCCAAACATTGTGGCAGCGAAAGCCAAAAGCAATGGGGATTGAATTAAAAGGGAAATTACCTAAAGGGGTATATGCAAAAGATATAATTTTACACCTCCTAGCTACATATGGAGTGGCATTTGGAACTGGATATGTGATGGAGTTTTACGGAGAAGCAATTGCAAATCTGGAAATGGAAGAGCGCATGACACTTTGTAATATGGCGATTGAAGGTGGAGCAAAGGCAGGAATTATTGCACCGGATGAAAAAACATTTGCTTATGTAAAAGGGCGTGAGTATGCGCCGAAAGAGTTCGAATCAGCAGTAGCGAATTGGCGGGGGCTCTATACTGAGCCAGATGCAATATATGATACTTGTATTTTAGTAGATGTTGCTAAACTAGCTCCATATGTAACATGGGGAACAAATCCAAGTATGGGCATGCGTATCGATGAACAGTTGCCAGAAACACGTGATAAAAATGATGAACGAGCTTTTGCATATATGGGGCTCCAGCCAGGACAAAGTGCATTTGGAATTCCGGTCCAGCATGTATTTATTGGCTCTTGTACAAATTCTCGTTTATCAGATTTAGAAATTGCCGCAGCCGTTGTAAAAGGAAAAAAGGTAAAAGAAGGGGTGCGGGCACTTGTAGTACCAGGATCTAAAAGAGTACGAAAAGCCGCGATGGAAAAAGGACTGCATCGTATATTTGAAGAAGCAGGATTCGAGTGGAGAGAGCCTGGGTGTTCTATGTGTCTCGGGATGAATCCAGATCAAGTACCGGAGGGGGAACATTGTGCCTCTACTTCCAATCGGAATTTTGAAGGACGACAAGGGAAGGGTGCGAGAACACATTTAGTTAGTCCTGCGATGGCAGCGGCCGCAGCGCTTTATGGTCATTTCGTTGATGTGAGAAAGGAGAGTTATGATGGAGCCATTTCGTATTCATAGAGGGACTGTTGCTGTACTAATGAACGATAACATTGATACAGATCAAATCATTCCAAAACAATATTTAAAGAGGGTTGAAAGAACGGGTTTTGGGAAATTTTTATTCGATGAGTGGCGTTATGAGGATGACAGGCAAGAAAATCCGGATTTTCCATTAAATGCACCTGAGCGAAAAGGAGCAAGTATACTTATTACAGGTGAAAATTTTGGCTGTGGTTCATCAAGAGAGCATGCGCCATGGGCACTTGCTGACTATGGATTTCGTGTTATTATTGCGGGAGGATTTGCAGACATTTTTTATATGAATTGTACGAAAAATGGCATGCTGCCAATCGTTATGGAAAAAGAAATGCGTGAAAAATTAGCAGCTGTTGATCCAAGAGATGTCATCGAAGTAGATTTAGAGAATGAGGTGATTACAACTTCGCTACATCGTTTTCATTTTACAATTGAAACGGTGTGGAAAGAAAAGCTATTAAGTGGCTTAGATGAAATTGGAATCACGCTTCAATATGAACGAAAAATTCAAGAATATGAACAAAAAATAGCTCGCTAATTTTTTAGCGAGCTGTCATAAAAAAATACATATAAGGTTCTAATTGTATTTACATTCTGAATTTTGTGTTATATACTATGTGAAAACAAGAGGAGAAAGGGAGTAAGGATTATGTTCACAGTACAATCTATTAATATGCTTACACAACTACATCATCATACATAAACCCTTGAACCTAGCGTGAACAACGTGTAGGTACAAGGGTTATTCCCGTTGTACCTACACCCTAAAAAAGGGCCTTGTAGGTATTTTTTCTACAAGGCCCTTTTTATTTTGTTCGTGATTGCTATGGTAGGCCATACACTAAAAGGGGAAGTGTACTGATGAGAGTTTAAAGGAGTGTGAATCGGTATGACAAAATGGAAGCGAGCAAATCCAGATGGAACAAGAGATTATGTATTTGAAGAGTGTACGTTAATAGAAGAAGTTGAACAAAAATTACGACGTACTTTTTTAGAAAGGGGTTATGAAGAAATTCGGACACCAACGATTGAATTTTATGATGTTTTTGCTTTTCGCAATAGGCCGATAGATGAAGAGAAAATGTATAAGTTTTTTGATCAGCAAGGGCGGATTATCGTGTTGAGACCTGATATGACAATTCCTCTAGCAAGGGTAATGGGAACGCTCAGAGAGGATTTGGCTCTGAAGCTAACATATAGCGGGAATGTATTTCGAGCAAACGAATCGTTATCTGGAAAATACAATGAAATCATTCAAACAGGGATTGAAATCATTGGAATTAATAATATACGTGCTGAAATTGAATGTATCGTCAGTGCAATCCATGCTCTCCAAGCTGTAGGAATTCAATCTTTTACAATAGAATTAGGGCAAGTTCAGTTATATAAGTGTATTGTTAAAAAATTATCATTTGGAGAAGAAGAGGAGTCGCTCTTACGTACGTATATTGAAAGTAAAAACTATGCAGAGCTATCCCGTTTTTTACAAAAAAAGAATTTAGATCGAAGTGATGAAACGGTACAGTTACTTGAAAGGTTACCAAGGTTATTCGGAAAACTTGAAGTGATTAAAGAAGCGGAAAAGCTCGCTTCAAATCATGAGATGAAGCAAGCAATTATGCGGGTAAAAGAAATCTATAAAACGATTGAAAAATTAGGATATGGTTCATATATATCAATTGATCTCGGGATGATTCAACATTTGCATTATTATACAGGAGTTATTTTTAGAGGGTATATATATGATGTTGGAGGAGAAATCGTTAGTGGCGGAAGATATGATGAATTGCTTGGTAATTTTGGAGAACCAATGCCAGCGGTTGGGTTAGCTGTACAAGTAAATCAAATTGTACGGACATTACAAGAACAGCAAAAACCGTTCCAGCGAAAAAATTTAGATATGATTATTCATTATTCTTTGGACATGATAGCTGAAGCAGAAAGGTTACGTGGATTACTGCAGAAAGATGGATGGAAAGTAGAACTATCTATGTTTGAGAATTTACAAGATACATTTCAGTTTGCAAAGAAGAATGGAATTATAAAAGTAATTGAAGCGACTGGAAAAGCATTAGTGGAATATGTGTGGAAAGAAAAATGGGTCATACAGAAAGAAGGAGAAACTTCATGCGTAACATTCAAATTGCGTTAACGAAGGGGAGACTGGAGAAACATGTCATTCCGCTATTTGAAAAAATTAGGATCGATTGTTCAGAATTGATGGATAAAGGAAGGAAGCTTGTATTCCAAAGCGCTAGTTCGAACGTTTCCTTTATTCTAGTGAAAGCAGTTGATGTTGCAACGTATGTAGAACATGGCGTTGCAGACATTGGGATTGTCGGAAAAGATATTTTAATGGAATATGAGAAAGATATATATGAAATGATGGATTTAGGTGTAGGGTGTTGTAAGTTCTGTGTTGCCTCTATTCCAACATATAATCCGAAAGGCTATCGAAAAAAGAGAATTGCTACAAAGTATCCACATATTACTTCTAACTATTTTCGAGAAAAAGGAGAAGATGTAGAGATTATAAAAATAGAAGGTTCTGTGGAAATAGCTCCATTGCTAGGGTTAGCAGATGCAATCGTTGATATTGTAGAGACAGGAAAAACATTACAAGAAAATGGGTTGATTGTATTTGAAGAAATGTATCCAATATCTGCTCGAATGATTGTGAATAAAGCTGCTTTAAAAACGAAAAAAGACGAAATATTCGATATTATCAATAAGATGGAGTGTGCAATTACTTCAGGTACATGAAAAAGGGGGGATTGTAATGGAGATTATTTATGGAGAGTATACAGAAGTATTGAAGAGAATAAAACAGTTAAGAGAACAGACTAATATAATAGAAGAAACTGTACAGATAGGCGTAAGAGAAATTGTAGAGCGAGTAAGAAAAAGGAAAGATGAGGCACTATTTTTTTATACAAAAAATTTTGATGGAATTGAATTACAAAAGTTACGTGTTCCAAAAGAAGAAGTTGAAAAAGCGAATAAATATGTAGATATTTCATTTCTAGAAGCATTGCAAGAAGCGAAGAAAAACATCATTTCATACCATGAAAAACAAAAAAGACAATCCTTTATAGATTGTGAGAACGAAGGTGTGATTCGTGGTCAGTTAATTAGACCATTGCAAACAGTTGGTGTATATGTACCAGGAGGAACGGCATCTTATCCTTCATCTGTACTCATGAATGTATTACCTGCCAAAATTGCAGGTGTTCAGAAAGTTATCATGGTTACACCACCGGGAAAAGAGGGGATAGATCCTCATATTTTAGCAGCTGCTGAAATTGCCGGTGTAGACGAAATCTATACAGTAGGTGGAGCGCAAGCTATTGCAGCATTAGCATATGGAACGGAATCGATTCCGAAAGTTGATAAAATTGTCGGTCCGGGGAATATATATGTGGCTTTTGCAAAACGTGAGGTGTTTGGATCGGTTCATATCGATATGATTGCAGGTCCATCTGAAATTGTCGTAATTGCTGATAAAACGGGGAATGCATCTTTTATCGTAGCAGATTTGTTATCTCAAGCCGAACATGATGTGAGAGCAACAACGATTTGTATTACAACTTGTGTCGAATTGGCTAAAGAGATAGAAAGCGAAATAAAAGTACAACTTCAGGAATTACCAAGAAGGGAAATAGCTCGTGAATCAATAGAAAGAAATGGAGCAGTTCTCGTCGTTCCTTCACTAGAGGATGCGTTTCAATTGTCGAATGAGATAGCACCAGAGCATTTAGAGTTACACATCAATGAACCGATGAATGCCTTGGGCTATATTAAACATGCTGGTTCGATTTTTATTGGTCCATATGCCCCAGAACCGCTTGGAGATTATTTTGCAGGCCCAAATCATGTACTGCCAACAAGTGGAACGGCACGTTTCTTTTCGCCCTTATCAGTAGATGATTTTGTGAAGAAATCAAGCTTTGTATCATACACGAAAGAAGCGTTACAAAACGTTCAACATCATATTACAACACTCGCGGATAAAGAGGGGTTACATGCACATGCAAGAGCAATTCAAATTCGGTTTGAGGAGGAGAAATAATGCGCGAAGCAAGTCAAATACGAGGAACGACAGAAACAAAAATTAAACTGAATTTACAACTAGATGAAAGTACAAACGTTTCAATTCAAACGGGTGTTGGTTTCTTTGATCATATGTTAACTTTGTTTGCGAAGCACGGCCGATTTGGTTTGCAAATTGAAGCAGAGGGTGATGTATTTGTTGACGCTCATCATACTGTTGAAGACGTTGGGATTGTGCTTGGAAACTGTTTGAAAGAAGCATTGCAAAATAAGGAAGGTATTAACCGCTATGGATCGGCATATGTACCAATGGATGAAGCGTTAGGTTTTGCTGCGATTGATATAAGCGGTAGATCTTATCTTGTGTTTCAAGGTGAGCTGAAGAATCCTAAGTTAGGAGATTTCGATACAGAGCTGACAGAGGAATTTTTCAGAGCGGTTGCGCATGCGGCGAATATAACGCTACATGTCCGCATTTTATATGGAAGTAATACGCACCACAAAATTGAAGCGTTATTTAAAGCATTTGGACGTGCATTGCGCGAAGCAGTAGACAAAAATGACAAAATTGTTGGTGTAAATTCTACGAAAGGACTGTTGTAATTGATTGCCATTGTAGATTATGGGATGGGGAATATTCGTAGTGTTGAACAAGCGTTAACACGTATTGGGGCTGAGCATATTGTAACAGATGATAAAGAAAGAATATTACAAAGTGACGGTGTGATCTTACCAGGAGTTGGATCTTTTCCAAAAGCAATGATTGCCCTGCAGGAAAAAGATCTTGTTTCAGTGATGCAAGAAATTGGGAGGCAAGAGAAACCGCTCCTTGGAATTTGTTTAGGGATGCAACTTTTATTTGAAGAGAGTGAAGAGATAGAGAGAACAAAAGGTTTAGGTTTGTTACCTGGAATGATCAGAAAGCTGGAAGTTCCTTATAAAATACCGCACATGGGCTGGAATCAATTAAAGAAGAAGCGGGAAATTGAGTTGTGGAATGGAGTTGAAGATGGTTCATTTGTGTATTATGTTCATTCTTATTATGCAGATTGTCCAGCTGAGGTTGTATGCGGCAGTAGCGACTATGAGATTGATATTCCAGGATTTGTTGCGAAAGGGAATATATTCGGAGCGCAGTTTCACCCTGAAAAAAGTGGTGATATCGGGATACAAATATTAAGAAATTTTAAAGGAGTGGTAGAATCATGGAAATCTTCCCAGCTATCGATTTAAAACAAGGACGATGTGTTAGGCTGTATCAAGGAGAATTTCAAAAGGAAACGGTTATGAATGAAAATCCAGTTGCTCAAGCGTTATTGTTTGAACAGTTAGGAGCAAGAACGTTGCACATTGTTGACCTTGATGGAGCGGTTGCTGGTCAATCAATGAATCTTTCCGTAATTGAAGATATATGTAAAGCGGTTCGGATTCCGGTTCAAGTAGGCGGAGGAATACGTTCTATTGAAACAATTGAAATGTTACTGTCAGTAGGAGTAGAAAAGGTTATTTTAGGAACGGCAGCATTGTATGATCGTCCTTTTTTAGAAGAAGCAGTTCGTTTATATGGAGAAAACATTGTTGTTGGTATTGATGCGAAAAATGGTTACGTTGCAACGAGAGGTTGGTTAGATGTGTCTGAAATTTCTTACATTGAACTTGCAAAGAAAATGGAGAGTACCGGTGTACAAACAATCATTTTTACCGATATTGCAAAAGACGGTACGTTAGAGGGACCAAACTTTGAGCAATTACAATTACTACAGAAGGCGGTGGACATTCGCATTGTTGCATCGGGCGGAGTTTGCTCATTGCAAGATGTACAGAAATTAAAAGATATGAATGTATATGGCGTTATTATCGGAAAAGCGTTATATGAAAAAACAATTGATTTAGAAGAGGCATTGCAGGTGACAAAGATATGTTAACGAAGCGAATCATTCCATGTTTAGATGTAAAAGCTGGGCGTGTTGTAAAGGGTGTGAATTTTGTAGGACTACAAGATGTGGGGGATCCTGTTGAAATAGCCGATTTGTACAATCAAGCAGGTGCAGATGAAATTGTTTTTTTAGATATCACTGCTACGTATGAAGGAAGAAAAACGATTGTGGATGTTGTAGAGAGAGCAGCGGCAAAAGTGTTTATTCCACTTACAGTTGGAGGTGGAATTTCATCGGTTCAAGATATGTATACGTTACTAAGAGCAGGTGCGGACAAAATTTCAATTAACTCGGCTGCAGTGCGAAATCCAAAGTTAATTCAGGAGGGGGCCGAACATTTCGGTTCGCAATGTATTGTGGTCGCAATTGATGCAAGAGAAGTAAAAGAAAATAAGTGGAATGTATATGTAAACGGTGGACGGATTGATACAGGAGTCGATGCTGTGCAATGGGCAAAACAGGTAGAACAATTAGGTGCTGGCGAAATTTTACTTACGAGTATGGATGCAGATGGGACGAAGGATGGCTATGATCTTCGTTTAACAGAAACAATTTCACAAGCTGTTTCAATTCCAGTTATTGCGTCAGGGGGGTGTGGCAGCGCTGAGCATATTGTAAATGTGTTTCAAAAAACGTCAGTAAATGCTGCATTAGCAGCCTCTATTTTTCACTATGGTGAGGCAACCATTCAAGAGGTGAAGCGAAAATTACAAGGAGCGAAGATTGAGGTGAGATTATGATACCTGATTTCTCAAAGGGATTGTTGCCGGCTATTGTGGTAGAAGAAGAAACAAAAGAAGTTTTGATGTTAGCATATATGAATGAAGAAGCGTATAAAAAAACGTTAGAAACGAAGAAAACATGGTTTTATTCACGTTCCCGGCAAGCATTATGGAATAAAGGGGAAACGTCAGGGCACGTGCAGTATGTTCAATCACTCTATTTAGATTGTGATCAAGATTCGATTGTAATTATTGTTAAGCAAGTAGGACCAGCTTGTCACACAGGAGAGAAAACATGCTTTCATTATAAGATCATATAAGGGGGAACTGAAGGTGGAAGACGTACTGAAGTCGTTATATGAAACAATTCAAATACGGAAAGAAAATCCAATTTCGGAATCATATACAAATTATTTATTTATAAAAGGTGAAGATAAAATTTTGAAAAAAATAGGAGAAGAATGTACAGAAGTTATAATAGCTGCAAAAAATGATAATAAAGAAGAGCTTGTAAAAGAAATGGTCGATGTCATCTATCACTGTTTTGTTTTATTAGTTGAAAAAAATGTTTTGTTAGAAGATGTGTTAGAAGAAGTGAAGGAGAGACAAGGGAAGCTCTCAAAAATAGGGGGACGAAAAGAAATTGATACGTTATAAGGGGGAGAGCGTATGAAAGTAGATTATCACCTTCATTTAGAAGAGGGACCGTATTCGCTAGGCTGGCTGGCGAGAATAAATGAATCGATAGAATATTTTCAACCACTCAAAGAAGAAAAACATTCTGTGAAGTGGCTTATGAAAACACAAGAACGTTTAAAAAAACGTGTGGAAGAAGGTCCATTTACAGCAGAATGGATTGATTTTTATTTAGAAGAAGCGTTGCGAAAAGGAATAAAAGAAGTGGGGATTGTTGATCACTTATATCGTTTTTATGAGGCAAAGGAGTACTACGAAAAATATGTGGATATTAGTGATTCAAAGCTGGGTTATTTGCAGAAAGAATGGTTAGATCAAGTGCGAGTAACATCGATTCACGATTTTACAAAGGCAATCCAAGAAGCAAAAGAGCGGTGGGAAAAACGGGGAGTCGTGCTGCGCCTCGGGATTGAAGCTGATTATTTTATTGGTGGCGAGCAAGAACTAGAAGATTTATTAACATTAGGTGATTGGGATTACGTCATTGGATCGGTACATTTTATTGAAGGGTGGGGATTTGATAACCCAGATACGAAAGAATATTTTGAAAACCATGAGTTGAATGAATTATATGATGTGTTTTTTGAAACAGTGGAAAAAGCAATTCATTCCAAGTTATTTGATATTGTAGCTCATCTTGATAATATAAAAGTATTTAATTATCGATTAGATGAAAATGTACAGATTCCATATTACGAAAGAATTGCTCAGGCATTAGTAGAGACAAATACAGCAACGGAAGTAAATGCAGGGTTATATTATCGTTATCCTGTTCGAGAAATGTGTCCAAGTCCACTTTATTTGCAAGTATTGGCAAAGCATAAAGTACCTATTACTCTTTCATCAGATGCTCATTATCCAAATGATTTAGGAAATTATGTTCGGGAAAATGTGAAAACATTACGTAATCATGGTATTTCTCATGTAGCTACATTTGAAAAACGGATGAGGAAGATGCAAAGGATAGAAAATGAACCGACAACTGTTTCAACGTAAAAATGATTTTGTGATGAAAACCTTTCTTTTTGTTCAAAATAAGAAGGAATGATAAAGGAGGGTTTGAAATGCAAAAACAGCAAAATAAACAGAACTTACAAGTGACGAATCAAAGCTATACTTCCCAAACGAACGAGGAAGTCAATTCTGTAACCCAAGAACAAATTAGTGATACGGTTGCAGAAGGGACAATTGATGCAAAACTTGGAAAGCAATCGAGTGAAGAACAATAAGTAAAAAGAGGAGATAAATATCTCCTCTTTTCTTATGAGAAAAAGTGTCAGTTTTCAGAACTATAATCAAATTCCTTGGCTTTTTTAACTTAGATTTCTTACAATATAATATAGGGAAATTCCTATTTTTTAATAGAAGAGGTGCTTAGTGATGGCAAAAATATTAGTAGCAGGAAAAATTCCAGAAATCGGACTTAGACTATTACAAAATTATGATGTAGAAATGTATGATAAAGAAGAATTAATTAGTGCCGAAGAATTAGTAAAGCAGGTTCAGGATAAAGATGCACTGTTAAGCTTACTTTCTACAAAAGTAACAAAAGAAGTCATTGATGCAGCACCTGATTTGAAAATTATTGCTAACTATGGTGCAGGTTACGATAACATTGATTACACGTACGCAGCAGAAAAAGGAATTGCGGTTACAAATACACCGAAAGTTTCAACAGAAGCAACAGCAGAGTTAACATTTGCCCTTCTTTTAGCGGCTGCAAGACGAATTCCAGAAGGAGATACATTATGTCGTACAGTGGGATTTAATGGCTGGGCACCACTCTTTTTCCTCGGACGAGAAGTATATGGAAAGACAATTGGGGTTATCGGTCTTGGAGAAATTGGAAAAGCTGTTGCGAAACGTGCAAAAGCATTTGGAATGAATATTATTTACACAGGTCCAAATCGTAAGCCAGAGGATGAGAACGAATTGCAAGCAACGTATGTAACGTTAGAAGAACTGTTACAAACAACAGATTTTATTACGATTAATTGCGCGTATAATCCGAGTCTCCATCATATGATTGATGAAGAACAATTTAAAATAATGAAGAAAACGGCGTATATTGTAAACGCAGCACGTGGTCCGATTATGAACGAATTAGCGCTTGCTCATGCGTTAGAAACAAATGAAATTGAGGGAGCAGCCCTTGATGTATTTGAGTTTGAACCGAAAATTACAGAGAAATTAAAGGGATTGAAAAATGTTGTTCTAACTCCACATGTTGGAAATGCAACGTTTGAAACGCGTGATGCCATGGCTGAAATGGCAGTCCGCAACATTTTAGCTGTATTAGCAGGAGAAGAAGCATTAACGCCTGTAAATCAAAAGGAGTTAGTGACAAAATAAAGAAAAACCTTCCAATATGGAAGGTTTTTCTTTATTTATCTTTATTTGCTCGTTTTTTATGAGAAGGTCTTTGCCTAATAAATTGAGATAACATATACAAAATATAAAGTGGGACGGCAATGAATAAAAATACCGAAATGTTGCCAAAGCTTGTTTTATACATTGTATAAATAATTCCGATTAAAAAGAGTGTGACAATAATACTGTATCGTGGAATTGGCACATCTTTTAAACTTGGGATACGAATACGACTTACCATTAAAAATGCAAACGTTACAAATACTGTAATGAGGACAATTTTTGGAATGGTATGTGAAAATAGTGTCAAGAAGGCAACGAGGCCTCCTGCTGCAGTAATAGGAACGCCGGTGAAATACTTCATAGAAGTAGAGGAAGGCGTTACATTGAATCGTGCTAAACGATATGCTCCGAACAGAGGGAATAGTCCTGCTATGTATAGTCCGATAATTCCATAGTTGGAAAAAGAAGTGTAGTACATTAAAACTGCTGGTGCAGCTCCGAACGTAACAACATCTGCTAGTGAATCAAGTTCTTTCCCCATTTGTGAATCCACGCGCAATAAACGAGCAACCCGACCATCAAGACTATCTAACATCATCCCGATTAGTACTAAAATAGCAGCTGATTTATAATACCCTAAAGATGCGTAGCCGATTGATAAAAATCCACTGTATAAATTTCCGAGCGTAAATAAGTTTGGAATTGCTGCTCTATACAAAATCTGATCCCTTGCTTTCTGTAATAAATTCTTAATTAGTGTATGAAAAGTTACTTATTTTATCATACCATAAATTTCTTACCACGGACGAAAAAATTACCATTTTGTGAAAGATTTCATAAAGTGAAACCGCATTCAGTGGTTTGGTTCATTACGGTAAGCTTTCACGAGTAGTGTATCCCTCAACTACCTTTTTTAATTCTACTGAGATCTGAGACGAAGTACGAAGATTCTATATAAATCCATTTTGATTTTTCGACATATAAGTTACTGCTCTCTCCCACATAAAGATTAGGGTTTATGTCGGTTTTTAAATTTGTATTTATATAATAAAGCCATCATGTGCATGAAAGGGGAACGCTTTAGTAAAGAAAGAAGCAACCTCAATTTGTTATCATTTGAGGTTGCTTCTAAGATTATTCAAATTTCGTTATCATTGTTCCCGTTTTATATTTATTATTAGGATCAAATCGCAATAAATCGCCATAGATAAGTTTATCAGAATAATTTAATTCTGTTTTCGTTTTTTCAATATACGGCTGGCAAATAGCTGAATCAATTGGTTCACCTGTGCTCTTTTTATAGCACATATTTTTTGTATAAACATAATCGTTTGTTACGAAATTACCATCACGCATAATCATAAGTGGGTCTTCGCTTTTTGTAAATAAATCCGTACCAAATTCAATGGATTGGTTTGTTTTAATACCAAGTAAATGAAGTAATGTTGGCTTTAGATCAATTTGTCCAGATACTTTGGAAATAGTTTTCCCTGCTTGACCAGGAACATGAATAATAAGTGGTACACGTTGCAGCTGCATCGAATCAAATGGCGTTATAGATTCCTTACCGAGGAATTGTGCCATAGCAGCATTATGATTTTCAGAAATTCCATAATGATCTCCATAAATAACAATAACGGAATTATCGTATAATCCTTCTTCTTTTAATTGATGGATAAATAGTTTAAGAGCTTCATCTGTATAGCGAACTGTTGGGAAATAACGATTTAATACATCGCTCTCAGAATTATACTCATTAATATATTGATCTTCTGGATTTAAAAGAAATGGAAAATGATTTGTTAATGTAATAAATTTTGTATAAAACGGCTGTGGTAAAGATTTAAGTTTTGAAATTGATTGTTCGAAAAATTCTTTATCTTTTAATCCCCAACCAACAGACATTTGTTCTGTTCCGATATAATCATTTAGGTTAAAGTAACGATCATATCCAAGTGCTGGATACATTACATCTCGATTCCAAAATGTTTTATCATTCGAATGGAAGACAGCAGAATAGTATCCATGTTTCTTTAACTGCTCAGGAGTTGCTGTGTACTCATTATTTGCATGAGTAAAGAATACAGAGCCACGATCTAATGGATAGAGTGAATTTTCCACAATAAATTCGGCATCAGATGTTTTTCCTTGTCCAGTTTGATGATAAAAGTTATCGAAGTAATAACTCTCTTTTATAAACTGATTTAAAAATGGAGTAATTTCTTTTCCATTAATTTTCTTGTTGATTACAAAATTTTGTGTTGATTCCATTGAAATTAAAATGACATTTTTTCCTTTTGCAGCTCCAAATGAATTTTTATCAGTTTGTTTATCTTTTGAATTCATGTAGTTTTTAATCTCAGAAAGACCATCTCCGCTTGCGAATACACGCTCTGTAGAAGATTTAGACTGAAGTGTAATATCAAATAGATGATATGTGTATAAACCTAGATTTTTCACAACAGTTTGACGGTCAAAAGAATGTGAAAATAACTGAGGTTTATGAACAACAGCCACGATAATTTGCAATACGAATAAAGCTGTTACACCACTAAAGAAGCTTCGTTTTTCAGATCGTGATAGCGGTGTGCTATCACAAAAGCTTGGAAATTTACGCGAAAGGAACATTAGAATAATTGCATCTGCAAATAGAAGTAATGTTTTGTACGTAAATAGTTCTTTAATGCTTGTTCCTAAATCCGCCATGTTATTTGTTTGGAATAGTACAGGAAATGTGACAAAGTCATTATAAAATCCATAAAACATCGCGTTTCCAAATAAAATAAATGATAGCAAAAAGCTGATGCCAATAATAAGGCGATTTCGATATTTTGTTGCGAATAAAGCTAGGCCAAAAAATAAAAGCAATGAAGCAATTGGATTAAACAAAAGCATCATTTCTTCGAAGAAGCTATCAATTTTAATATCGAAGGCTAGCTTGTACACAATATATGTTTTGATCCATAATAAAACGACTGCAACAAGTGCAAATCGTAATTTTGGAAACAAATGTTGTAACATAATATACTCCTCTCTTATACGTATGACAGTTCTAGTGATTGTACTTTAATGAATAGAAGTTTCACTTTATATATACGAACAGCCCTATATGTTTATGATTATTATACTACGTGTACTATTATACGAGAACAAAACGAAATTGTGGATGCTTTTTGTAACAATCGATTAGAAAAAGAGAAGTGGGAGACAATAAAGTGAAACTTTAATAAATGGATGGTGTATAATCCGTTGATTTAAATCGCACCATAAAAACGTTTCGTAAGGATATGGAGGTTGTAATGAGAAAGTTATTTTGTTTAGCATTATGTAGTGTTTTTATATTATTTGTTTCTCCAGCAGCGATGGCGGCACAATATGATGTACTTTTGGTAGAAGATGCACTCTATTCTGTATTATTTCCGAAAATAAATGTTGCAATTGAAAAGCATTATGGAAAACTAAAGCCATATGATTGTCCGAAAATTGTGAGTCTAAAAAAAGTTTATAGTGGTACATACTTATTTCAAACAGTAATTGAAGTGACAAAATATGAAGCTGGTATAGGTGGGAAAGTACTTCCTCCATTTGAAAAAATAAGAATTACATTTGATAATGATGAAGGAGAATGGATTGTGAAAAAAATAGATATAAAGCGCTTACCAAATGATACGAAATTGAATTGTAAAAAACCAATATAAAAAATTGTTTGACAAATAATTTATTCATTTGGTATTGTTAATATCAATATAAGATGTTTGAAAATTAAATAGACTTACCTCATCTACTCTCAAAGGTAGAGGCCGCGATAGGAAAGAGTAAGCTATGGGAGATTTAGTGGAATCTTTGATCATAGTTTGAAAGGGACTATTGCCGAAATATAAGAATGACCACCGCATTCATATATTGGGACTACATTGAATAAATGTAGTACTGTCATAAAATTTTATTTTATGGAGAGCTATTTGGAGATGTTGATGCGGTTTCTTATTTGAGAAGATAACAACTCGTTTATTTTTTCATGATACATTATTCCTAATAAGAAACGCGTGTGAACATTGTTCCGCGCGTTTTTTGTTTACCTAAAAGCGTGCTGCAATGAATAGAAGATGGTTGAGGGTATGAGTTTTAGAGGAAATAAGGGAGGAATTCAAATGTATTTACACGGCACAAGCCGAATCAATGACCAAGGACACTTAGAAATTGGAGGATGCGATACAACGCAGCTAGCAAAACAATATGGGACACCACTTTATGTATACGATGAGGCTACTATTCGTGAAAAATGTCGCGCATTTCATCGTGCATTCCAGGAAAGTGGGTTCTCTTACCAAGTAGCATATGCAAGTAAGGCGTTCTTGTGCATGGAGATGTGCCGAGTAGCTCGTGAAGAAAATATGTCTTTAGATGTTGTTTCTGGTGGCGAATTATATACTGCTTTACAAGCTGGTTTTCCAGCATCACGCATTCATTTTCATGGTAATAATAAGACGGAAGAAGAAATCATAATGGCGCTGCGAGCAGGTATTGGCTGTTTTGTAGTAGATAATTTCTTGGAAATGGAAATATTACATGACTTAGCAGAGCGGTATGGAAAAATTGTAAATATATTAATTCGAGTTACACCTGGAGTAGAGGCGCATACACATGAATATATTACAACAGGGCAAGATGATTCGAAATTCGGTTTTGGAGTTTCTACTGGCCAGGCAATGCAGGCGATTCAAATAGCACTAAAGAAATCAAATTATAATGTGTTAGGTATTCATTCGCATATTGGATCGCAAATTTTTGAAACAGCAGGATTTGTTCGGGCGATTGAAGTATTACGGAACTTTTTAGAAGAAATAAGAGAAGAAACTGGCTATGTAGTAACTGTATTAAATGTTGGTGGAGGATTTGGAATCCGCTACACAGAGTCTGATACACCGCTTACGCTTGACACATATGTGCATGCTGTAACGAATGCAGTGAGGGAACAATTTACAAGAAAGAATTATCCACTCCCTGAAATTTGGATTGAACCAGGGCGTAGTATTGTCGGAGATGCAGGAACAACAATTTATACAGTAGGAGCTGTAAAAGATATTCCAGGTATTCGTAAATATGTGTCAGTTGATGGAGGAATGACGGATAACTTAAGACCAGCTTTATATGGAGCACGTTATGAGGCAATGCTTGCTAATAGAGGAAGAGAAAATGCCGAAGAGATTGTATCAATTGCTGGAAAGTGTTGTGAGAGTGGAGATATGCTAATTTGGGATATAGAACTGCCACAAGTTACTTCAGGAGATTTGTTAGCAATCTCTTGTACGGGAGCATATGGATATTCTATGGCGAATAATTACAATCGCATACGCAGACCGGCTGTAGTATTTGCAAAAGGCGGGGCATCACAAGTCGTTGTCGAACGCGAAACATATGAAAATATAATTAGGAACGATCGCATACGCATAAAAGAGCTTGTATAATCAATAAAAAGGAGTTGTTCGAACTGGGCAACTCCTTTAAAAAAATAAAAAATATAAAATATATCGGAAAACTAGGATTGAAAAAAATCAGAATTATGATAAAATACAAATACAAAGCTTATCAAGAGAAGCGGAGGGAACTGGCCCTACGAAGCTCAGCAACCTGCTTATAGGAGCAAGGTGCTAAGTCCAGCAAAATGGCATCCATTTTGAAAGATAAGGTAAAATATATTACCGAACAGTCTTTTCGAAATGGGAAAGATTTTTTTTATGAATAAAAAGGGGGGCTGTTCGTGGGAGTGCGTGGACATTTTGACGAAGTAGCTGAAAAGATTCAAACGATGCTTGCGGATATGAAATATGGTTCTATTACAATTGTTGTGCAAGATGGAAAAGTGATTCAGCTTGAAAAAAGTGAAAAAGTACGCTTAAAGTAAAAAGCGCTGACTAGAAAAACTAGAGGCGGTTTTAACCTATTGTATTAGGTTAAAACCGTCTTTTTGCGTTACAGGGGGGAAAAACATGCTGACGTATGGAACATGGAAAGAGGACTTCATTTCTTTTTCTGAAGAAGATGAAACAAAAGGAGCACTGCAAGTACTAGAGTGGGCTTATAAACAGTATGAAGGTGAAATTGTATACGCATGTAGCTTTGGTGTAGAGGGGATGGTTTTGTTACATCTTATAAACCAAGTAAATCCATCTGCGAAAGTTGTTTTTTTAGATACAAACGTTCATTTTCAAGAAACATACGATTTAATTAAACGAGTACGGGAAAGGTTTCCGGATCTCGAAATTATTGAAAAGCAACCTTCGCTTACGCTTGAAGAGCAAGCAAAAAAACATGGAGATAAGCTGTGGGAACATAATCCCAATCTTTGTTGTAAATTAAGAAAAATTTTACCGCTTGAAGAATCTTTAACGAATGGAAAAGCGTGGATATCAGGGCTGAGAAGGGAACAATCTGAAACGCGTAAACATACAAGGTTTATCAATCAAGATCATCGCTTTCAGTCTATTAAAATTTGTCCGCTCATTCATTGGACGTGGAAGGAAGTATGGCGTTACGTATATAAGCATGATTTACCTTACAATCCATTACACGACATTGGTTACCCAAGTATAGGGTGTGAAAAATGCACGTTGTCTGTGGGAGAAGGTGGAGATTCAAGGGACGGACGATGGGCTGGAAAGATGAAAACGGAATGTGGTCTTCATTATCAATAAGGTCATGGTTGATTTTAAATATATGTGAAAGAGGCGGACAGAAAAATGAGTAAAACAAACATATTAGTAAATCGTGTTGATGAAACATATGACACAAAAAATATTGCAAAAGAAATTGAATTAGACAAAATTGCTTTAAGTGATTTAGAGCTTCTTGCGATAGGTGGTTATAGTCCGCTTACAGGATTTTTAGGGAAAGAGGATTATCAATCTGTAGTAGAAAAAATGCGTTTAGTAAACGGTGATGTATGGAGTATACCTATTACACTACCGATAACAGAAGAGCAGGCAGAACAATTTCAAATTGGTGAAGAGGTTCGTCTTGTTAAAGAAGGAATCACGTATGGCGTTATTCAAATAGAAGATATTTTTACACCGGATAAAGAGAAGGAAGCATTGTATGTTTATAAAACGACGGATATTGCTCATCCAGGTGTGAAAAAATTATATGATAGACCGAATGTTTATGTTGGAGGAACAATTACGCTTGTAAAGCGTTTGGAAAATGATAAGTTTCCTTCTTATCATTTAGATCCAAGTGAAACGCGTGCAGAATTTAAAAAGCGAGGCTGGAAAACAGTAGTAGGCTTTCAAACGAGAAACCCTGTTCATCGTGCACATGAATATATCCAAAAGTCTGCGCTGGAAATTGTAGACGGCTTATTTTTAAATCCGCTCGTTGGTGAAACGAAATCAGATGATATTCCAGCTGATGTGCGCATGGAAAGTTATGAAGCGCTTTTGAAAAATTATTATCCAAGTGATCGTGTTTTTTTAAGTGTTTTTCCAGCTGCAATGCGTTATGCAGGACCACGCGAGGCAATATTTCACGCACTGGTTAGAAAAAACTTTGGTTGTACACACTTCATCGTAGGACGTGATCATGCTGGAGTAGGAAATTATTATGGAACGTACGAAGCCCAGGAGATTTTTATCAACTTTACAGTAGAAGAGTTAGGGATTACACCGCTCTTTTTTGAACATAGTTTTTATTGTACAAAATGTGAAGCGATGGCTTCTACGAAAACGTGCCCGCATAGTAAAGAGGACCACGTTATTTTATCTGGTACAAAAGTACGAGAAATGTTACGAAATGGGGAAATCCCGCCAAGTACATTTAGCCGTAAAGAAGTTGTAGAAATATTAATTCGTGGTTTACAAAAAGAAGCCGTTACAAAATAAGGAGAGAGTAGGATGGGAACAAATATAACTTGGCATACAGCATCTGTTTCAAAAGAAGAAAGACGAAAGAAAAGTGGCCACCACAGTTTTGTACTTTGGTTCACCGGATTATCAGCTTCTGGAAAATCAACAGTAGCAAATGCGGTTGCTAGGAAATTGTTCGAAAAAAATATTGGGAATTATGTACTAGATGGCGATAACATTCGTCATGGTTTGAATAAAGATTT
Source organism: Bacillus sp. TL12 (assembly GCF_022625245.1). NCBI lineage: Bacteria > Bacillati > Bacillota > Bacilli > Caryophanales > Bacillaceae > Bacillus > Bacillus sp. TL12. The sequence goes on from NZ_JAJJBY010000011.1 coordinate 46,052, forward strand.
AGGATTTTCCGAAAGTGATCGGACAGAAAATATTCGCCGAATTGGTGAAGTAGCGAAGTTATTTGTAGATCAAGGGACAATTGTACTAACAGCATTTATTTCTCCATTTCGAGTAGATCGTCAGCAAGTAAGAGATATTCTCGAAAAAGATGAATTTATTGAAGTATTTGTAAAATGTCCAATAGAAGAATGTGAGAAACGTGATCCCAAAGGACTGTATAAAAAAGCGAGACAAGGTGATATTAAGCAATTTACCGGTATTGATTCGCCATATGAAGAACCTGTAGAGGCAGAAGTGGTAGTAGAAACACATCTTTATTCAATCGAACAATGTGCAGAACAAATTATCGGTTACTTACAAGAGCGTAGCTTTATATAGGGGGAATAAAAATGAGTTATGAAAAAGTGTGGGCAAACAATGAAAAGTTAAATGCTACAGAGAAAAAGAAATTAGAAAAAGATGGCTTGGAAATTTTTAAAGCTATCCCGTATTATGCTGAAAATGGGTTTGATTCTATTCCGAAAGAAGAGTGGGATTCCTTTAAATGGGCAGGATTATATTTACAACGTCCAAAAGAAGCAGGGTATTTCATGATGCGTGTAAATATTCCTTCTGGTATTTTAACGAATGAACAAGTCGAAGTATTGGCTTCTATTGCAGAAGATTATGGTCGTGACGTTCTTGATATTACTACAAGACAGGCGATTCAATTTCATTGGCTTGAAATTGGTCAAATGCCAGATATTTTTAACCGTCTAGAAAAAGTGGGATTATCAACGGCGGGAGCTTGTGGTGATATTACAAGAAATATTATTGGGAATCCTCTTGCTGGTATTGATGGTGATGAATTATTTGATACAGCACCAATTGTAAAAGAGGTATATGAGTTCTTCCAACATAATGAAGAATTTTCGAATTTGCCTCGAAAGTTTAAAATGTCAATTAGTACAAATGTATATAATGCAGCAAATGCTGAAATTAACTGTGCTGCCTTTACTCCAGCTACAAAAGAAATTGATGGGAAAATAGTGGAAGGCTTTCATTTACGAGTAGGCGGGGGATTATCTGCTCGTCCGTATTTAGCGCAGGAGTTAGATTTATTCATTCTTCCTGAACAAGTGAAGTCGGTAGCAATTGCAATTGCTACGGTTTTCCGTGATTTCGGATATCGTGAAAAGCGACATTTAGCACGTTTGAAATTTTTAGTTGCTGATTGGGGTGCGGAAAAATTCAAAGAAAAATTATTAGAATATACAGATCCTTTGCACGATAAAGGAAACGATGCTTTAAAAGGATGGAATGCAGGTTATTTCTACGGTGTTCATAAGCAAAAACAAGGTGATTTATCATACGTTGGTTTTAACGTACCTGTTGGACGTTTACATTCTGAGGAGTTATTTGAACTTGCTAGAATTGCGAAGCAGTATGGAAATGGCGAGATTCGCACATGTAATTCGCAAAATTTTATTATTCCCAATGTTCCTAAAGAAAACGTCGAGGCACTTTTACAAGAACCATTGTTTGAATCGATTTCAGCAAAACCAAAATCATTTATTGGATATGCAGTTTCTTGTACGGGAATTGAGTATTGTAATCTCGCATTGGTAGAAACAAAAGCGCGCTTACGAAATATTGCAGACTATTTAGATACACAACTTGTACTTGATGTACCAGTTCGTATTCATATGACGGGATGTCCAAATTCATGTGGTCAAAGGCAGATTGCGGATATCGGATTACAAGGCGTGAAATTGAAGACGAAAGAAAAAGGAATTGTTGAAGCGTTTGAAATTTATGTAGGTGGTACGTTATTAGATGGTGGTGTTTATAACCAAAAATTAAAAGGGAAGATTGATGGGGAAGACCTTCCGGATGTTCTTGTATCGTTTTTAACATACTTTAAAGAACATAAACTGCCAGCTGAAACTTTTTATGAGTTTGCAGAACGCGTTGGAGTAGAAAATTTACAATCCGCGTTAAATACAATTTTAGAAGAAGTGATTGCATCTTAGGGGGGAGCAATATGGATTTGTATCGTTTTGAAGCAGTGTTGGCAAATGGTGTTGTTCCTGTAGTAGTTGTTGCACAAAGTGAGGAACAGGCATTTAGACTTGTTGAGGTAGAATTGGAGAAGTATTTTTTACCGTTGCCAGAAGTGAAGGAAATCTCTCTGCATGAAAAAAAGAAGATCCGCAAAGGTGCAGCATTTGTTATTCATGAGCAGGAGACATTGTAATACAAAATGACACCGATTTGAATAGTAACTTCCATTCGTAATAGGAATGGAAGTTTCACTTTACCCCGCACTAACGGGCAGTAATACCCTCACTTTAGGATTTTAGGAAATCGAAGAAGTTAGGTGGAGGATAACTGTCCGTAAGTGCCCGATTGGTTCAACTAACCATCAGTGGGGGATGAAACTCCCCACTGATGGAAGTTTCACTTTATAGTAGAAATGAGGAGAGATGATGGGAAAGGTATATATTGTTGGTGCAGGGCCGGGAGATCCGGATTTAATTTCTGTAAAAGGAGTAAAGTGTATCGAGCGGGCGGATGTTATTTTATACGATCGTCTTGTAAATAAAGAGTTACTTTCTTATGCGAAGCCAGATGCTGACTTAATATATTGCGGAAAACTCCCAAACTATCACACAATGAAACAAGAAACTATTCACGCCTTTCTTGTTAAATATGCAAAAAAAGGAAAAATTGTAACGCGATTAAAAGGTGGAGATCCGTTTGTATTTGGAAGAGGTGGTGAAGAAGCAGAAGCGTTAGCGAAGCATGGTATTCCGTTTGAAATTGTACCTGGTATTACAGCAGGGATAGCTGCTTCTGCATATGCGGGGATTCCCGTAACGCATCGAGATGCGAGTGCAAGTTTTGCGGTTGTGACAGGGCATCGAAAAGAAGGTGCTGAAGAAGAAGTAAAGTGGGAAAACTTAGCGAAAGGTGTTGACACGCTTGCTGTTTATATGGGAGTAAGTAATCTTCCTTATATATGTGAACAACTTCTGAAACATGGAAAAGGAGAAAATACGCCAGTTGCTATTGTAGAATGGGGAACTACATCATCTCAGCGAACCATTACAGGAACGTTAGGAACAATTGTAACGATTGCTGAAAAAGAGCAGGTCCAAAATCCGAGTATGATTGTAATCGGGGAAGTTGTTCGTTTCCGTGAAAAAATTCATTGGTTTGAACAACAGGCGGACATTACGTATCCTGTAAGCGGAGTGTTATAAAATGAAAGCTGTATTATATATATGCCACGGAAGTAGGCTGAAAGAGGCGAAAGAGGAAGCAGTAGGTTTTGTTTCTGCTTGTATGAACCGTGTATCAGCTCCTATTCAAGAACTATGTTTTTTAGAATTAGCACAGCCTGATATTCCAGAGGGATTTGCTAATTGCGTAAGAAGAGGAGCAACAGAAATTGTCGTTGTTCCTGTCTTTTTATTAGCGGCAGGGCATATGAAAGAAGATATCCCAAATGAACTCCAAAAAATGCAAAATAAATATCCTCACATTGCAATTACTTACGGAAATCCGTTTGGTGTTTCGGAATCACTCGTGTCCGCTACGTATGAGGGAAGCGGTATTAAAGAGTATGAAAGTGGGGTAACCCTGTTGCTTGTTGCAAGGGGGAGTAGTGATCTTGAGACGTTACAAGATATGAAACGTATTGCTTCTCTGTTTGAAAAAGAGAAGAAAGTAAAAAAGGTAGAAGTATGTTATTTAGCTGCGGCAGAGCCTAGGTTTGAGGAGAAATTAAAAGAAGTTGTAGAACGAAAAGAGGAGAATGTTGTCATTCTACCTTATTTGCTATTTACAGGCTTATTAATGAGACACATTGAGAAGGAAGTACGCGGATACCATTCTACAAATATATATGTAAGTCCTTATTTAGGAAAAAACTGTGTATTTCAAGAAATGTTAATCCAGAAAACGGAAGAAATATTAAGGGGAGATGAGTATGTACCCACTTACAGTACGAATTGAAAAGAAACGTGTTGTTGTCATTGGCGGTGGGAAAGTGGCATCATTTAAAATCACCCCTTTATTAAAAGCAGGAGCGGATATAGTTGTAGTGAGTCGTGAATTAGATGCGAATTTAGTAAAGTTTGTAGAATCGAAGCAAATTCGTTGGTTTCAAAAAGATTATGAAAAAAGTGATGTAGAAGGTGCTTTTTTAGTAGTGGCAGCTACAAATGATTCAATATTAAATGAATCCATTGCAAAAGATGCATCATTAAACCAGCTTGTTAATGTAATTACTAATCCTGAAAGTGGAAATGTTCATTTTCCGGCAGCTATTCATCGAGGGAAGCTCAATGTTGCTGTTTCTACTGGAGGTGCAAGTCCGAAACTTGCGAAAAAGATTCGGGATGATATTGCTGCGAAATATGATGAGACATATGAAAAATATCTTGATTTCTTATATGAAGTGAGAATGAAAGTGAAACAATTGCCATTAGAAAAAAGAAGGCAGAATATTTTATTACAAGAAGTATTGAAGCTTGAGTATATTCAAAACGAGCAGAAAAGGGAAAGGTTTTTACAAGAGTTAGATGAAAGGGTCTATTAAAGAATAAATTAAATTCTTCTTTACAAATATAGCAATCTACTCTATAATCACAAGTAACTTCAATAGATGAAATCGATGAGCAAGAAGAGTACGTATATTTGATGCGTTCAGAGAGCTGGGGGAAGGTGTGAGCCCGGTACGATAAAATATACAGAATGGGCTTGCGAGAGGTATGCTGAACAGATTAGTAGGCAACCCGGGTTCCGCCGTTACAAGGATAGGGTATCGGAATTTTTCCTGTACCTGAACAAGTGGGATTGTTGATCCAATTGAGGTGGTACCACGGTATTCTATTACATATATCGTCCTCTACATGCATAGTAGCATGTAGGGGACTTTTTTATTTTCTAAAGGAGGTGGGCGAGTATGAAATGAAAGTGTATAATTAAGAAAAATATAAATATTCAGAAAAGGAGAATTTACGATGAAAGAAACACAGCAATGGACGTCGAAAATTGGTTTTATACTCGCAGCAGCCGGAGCTGCAGTAGGACTTGGAGCGATATGGAAGTTTCCATACGTTGCAGGTAATGGAGGGGGAGGAGCGTTTTTCCTAGTCTTCCTATTATTAACGTTATTTATTGGTATGCCTCTTCTTTTAGCGGAGTTTGTTATTGGCCGCAGTACACAAAAAGAAGCGGTTACTGCATATAAATTGCTAGTACCAAATAGTAAATTATATCCATGGATTGGTCGTATGGGAGTTGTTACTTGTTTTAGTGTACTATCCTTCTATAGTGTTGTAGGTGGATGGATTTTATTATATTTATATTATAGTGTGACTGGTAACTTTTGGAATGGTGCAGTGGAATACGGAAAATTGTTCGAGCAAACAATTTCGAATCCTGCTAGTGCAGTAGGTGCTCAGTTAATCTTTATGCTTTGCACTATTTATGTAGTGAGTAAAGGTGTGGAAAAAGGGATCGAAAAGGCAAGTAAATATATGATGCCGCTATTATTTATTTTATTTATTGCTATCATTATTCGTGCTCTTACACTTGATGGGGCATGGGCTGGCGTTGAGTTTTTCTTAAAACCAGATTTTTCAAAATTAACAGCTGATACGATTTTGTATGCGATGGGACAATCCTTTTTTTCATTAACAGTAGGTGCTTCAGTAATGGTAACATATAGCTCATACTTAAAAAAAGAAGAGCATTTAGCGAAATCCGCAACCTCGATTGTAAGCTTAACAGTTTTTGTTACAGTGCTTGCAGGATTAGCGATTTTTCCGGCGATATTTGCATTAGGGGTTAAACCAACAGAGGGACCGGGTTTATTGTTTATTATTCTTCCAGCTGTATTTGCGAAAATACCATTCGGACAATTTTTCTTTATTATGTTTTTAATTTTATTCTTCTTTGCAACGTTAACTTCTGCAATCTCAATGCTTGAAATTGTTGTTGCATCTGTAGCGAAAGATAATGAGAAAAAACGTCCTTCAGCATCATTTATTATTGGATTACTCATTTTTGCGGTTGGAATTCCATCAGCTTTATCATTTGGAGTTATGAGTGATGTGAAAGTCTTCGGAAAAACATTTTTTGACTTAGTGGATTTTGCAGTAAGTAATGTGTTGCTCCCGTTAGGAGTACTAGCAATTTCACTGTTTGTACCGAATAAAATGAGTAAAGATTTATTAATGAAAGAATTAGAAGTTACAGAAACGAAAGGAAAAACATTATTTAACGTATGGTTTTTCTTGCTACGCTACATTATTCCGGTAACGGTAGTGATTGTGTTTTTAAATGCAATTGGTGTATTTAAAATGTTTACAAAATGAGCGGGGATCTTTCCCTGCTTTTAATTTAATTTTAGTTTTGTTGCTTTTATTCATTTTAATCGCTAGGTAAAAGGTATGTTTTAGAATATATATTGTTAAATAATGATAGGCGGGACAGTATAACTACATTTAGGTTATGTATATTATGTATTATTTATATAAAAAACTCGGCATACGCCGAGTTTTTTTGCCGTTAAATATAAGGTGCTGGATCAACTGCATTTGTTTTACCTACATTCCATTCACCAATATGAATTTCAAAATGTAAATGTTGACCAGTAGATTGCCCGGTGTTTCCCATGAAACCTAATTGTTGCCCTTGTTTTACAGTTTGTCCGACAGATACAGAGCGGCTGCTCATATGAGCGTATACTGTTGTATATGTTTTGCCGTTCATACGATGTGATAAATAGACAACATTTCCATAACTAGATGACATATCAGATCGAATTACAACACCATCAGCGGCTGCTACAATTGGTACTGTACCAGAAGCTGCGATATCTAAACCAGCGTGGTGACCTCGTGAAGGATCGTTAAATCCTGAACTGAATCTTCCAGTTGCTGGTTTTATAAAGCCGTTTTTATTTATATCTTGCGGTGTTGGAGCAACTTGTATACCTTCCTTAGCAGAAGCGGTTTGTGAAGCCTGTTTCTGTGCTTCCTCAGCTTTACGAGCTTCCTCTGCCTTTCGTGTTTCTTCAGCTTTACGAGCTTCTTCTGCTCGTTTTTCTTCTTCAATCGCTTTTTGAACAGCCAGGCGTTGATTTTCTAAAATGCTTTTAGATTCTTCTAAACCTTCAATCTCAGAATCTACCTTTGATACTTTAGCGTGTAAATCGCTAATAAGTGCTTGTTGTTCTTGCTGATTCTTTTGAAGTTCTTGCTGCTTTTGTTCTAATTTTTGTTTTGATTCGTTTAATTGTTGTTCTTTCTTTTCAACAGCTTCTTTTTCTGTTTTTACAGTTTCTTGATCAGTTGTTTGTTTTTTTACAATCTCTGTATCGTTATTTAAAATCAAGCTAACAGAATACATATTATCGATAAGATCTGCAAAATTGTTTGAGCTCATTAATACTTCAGTTACGATATTTGTTCGAGGTTTTTCTTGCATGGATTGAAGTCGTTGTTTAATGACGTCCTGACGAGTGGCAATATTTGTTTGCAATTGCGCAATACGTTTTTTCTGTTCTTCAATTGTTTGTTGTGCTTTACTAATCTCTGTTTTTATATCGTTTAAATCAGCTTCATTTTTATTAATAGAAGCTGTTAACTCATCAATCTTTTTTTGTAAGTCTTGAATTTCCTTTTCCATCTGTTCTTTTTCTGCTGACTTGTTCTGTAATTCTTGTTGGTTACCCTCTAATTCGGATTGAATATTAGATAATTTATCTTGACTTGTTTCTGCATATGTAACTGACTGCAATGGAGAAACAAAAATAGCACTTGCTGTTAATACGCTGAAAGCGACGTATTTCTTTTTCATAGTGGTTTAGCTCCTTTCCCTATGATGTATATATCATAATTGGAAGAATACTGTCTATTATTGTAATCATAATGTAACGAAAGTTTTATAAATGTACTATGAATTGTCGGGAATAAGGTAATTTTTGTATATTATTTCGTTGGATGTAATGAAAATAAAGGAGAGAGAACACCGATAAACACTTTAAGGAATCGTTCTCATGTTAGGTTTTCTGACATGGGTTTTGTTTTTGTCAAGAAAATTATTTGTGTTCACGCAAACTTATTTTGTTGTCAGATTTCATTTTTTGATTTATCATTTTTAACAGGGACAAAAATGTAGTGAATTGTCGAATAATATGTAATACTCTTAATTTCTTAGTTTTATAGAAAAAGAGAAATGCAGAGTTAGAGTATCTAAGAAGGGGGTTGCAGCAAGTATGAAAAGGATAGGACTTGCATGGCAAATTTTAATAGGACTTGCGCTTGGTATTGCAGTAGGGGCGATTTTTTATGGCAATGCAGCAGTTGCAGGATACTTACAACCAATTGGTGATATTTTCATCCGATTAATTAAAATGATTGTTGTACCGATTGTCGTAGCGAGCATCGTTGTTGGTGTTGCTGGCGTTGGTGATGTGAAAAAGCTAGGACGATTAGGCGGAAAGACAATTCTTTATTTTGAAATTATTACAACAGTTGCAATTGTTGTTGGTCTACTGGTAGCGAATATTTTCCAACCAGGAAAAGGCGTAAATATGGATGAGTTAACGAAGACAGATATTTCTAAATATACGCAAACGACAGAGCAAGTGCAGAGTCACTCTTTTGCGGATACATTTGTAAACATTGTTCCGACAAATATTGTAGAATCATTAGCAAAAGGTGATATGCTTGCTATTATTTTCTTCTCTGTACTATTTGGTTTAGGGATTGCAGCAATCGGTGAAAGAGGAAGACCGGTTCTTCAATTTTTCCAAGGTGTAGCGGATTCAATGTTTTATGTAACAAACCAAGTTATGAAATTCGCGCCGTTTGGTGTATTCGCTTTAATTGGTGTAACGGTTTCTAAATTTGGTCTTGCTTCATTAATTCCATTAGGTAAACTAGTGATTGTTGTTTACGGATCCATGATTTTCTTCGTGGTAGTAGTATTAGGACTTACAGCGAAAATATTTGGTATTAACATTTTCCAATTCTTTAAGATCTTAAAAGACGAGCTTATTTTAGCGTATTCTACTGCAAGCTCAGAAACGGTTTTACCGAAAATCATGGAGAAAATGGAGAAGTTCGGTTGTCCGAAAGCAATTACATCTTTCGTTATTCCAACAGGTTATTCATTTAACTTAGATGGATCTACGTTATATCAAGCTATTGCAGCGATTTTCTTAGCGCAAATGTATGGTATTGATTTATCTCTTACGCAGCAAATTACATTATTGCTTGTATTAATGGTTACATCTAAAGGGATTGCAGGTGTACCGGGTGTATCATTTGTTGTATTATTAGCAACATTAGGTACAGTAGGTATTCCGGCAGAAGGATTAGCATTTATCGCAGGTATTGACCGCATTTTAGATATGGCACGTACGGCAGTTAACGTAGTGGGTAACTCTTTAGCAGCTGTTGTTATGTCTAAGTGGGAAGGTCAATATGACGATGCAAAAGGACAAGCTTATCTAAAAGAGCTTTCCGAAAAACAGGCAGCTTAATAGCTATTGGCAGAGCCCTCGCATAAGATGTGGGGGCTTTTTTGTATAGAAAAGGAGTTAAAGAATAATGAAACGAAAATATGGCGATGGCTCTACTTGGGAACGGTTGATAGAGAAAACATATGAAGTGAAGACAATTGAGCAAGGGATGTTAGGTGTGCTGTGTATGCAAAAAGTGAAAGAGCCCAGTTACAAGCAATATAACAACCAAAAACTTTGTATTGTAAATGATGGATATATATGGGTGCAGTATTTTATTAGTGATAAGAACTTTGCGATTACAGCTATGTTAAATGAAAAAAAGGAATTAGTACAGTATTATATTGATGTGGCGAAAAAATATAAAATAGATGAACGAGGTATGCCGTATTTTGATGATTTATATTTAGATGTAGTGCTATTACCGAATGGTGATGTATATTTGTTGGATGAAGATGAATTAGAAGAGGCTTATATAGATGGAGCTATTTCTAAAGAGGAATATAATGAAGCGTGGGATACAGCAAAATGGCTTATCGAAGTAATTGGAAAGGACAAGTTTCCTTGGATTACAATTTTAGAAAAAGAAATTCGAAAGTTAAAATGTTGATTTTCTTTTCGTTATGCGGATTTATTCGTAATTTTTTATAAATATCAAAAAATACCAATTATTTTCATACAAATAATAATTGACTTTTGATTTGTAAGCGAGTAAAGTTAGGGAAGAAATTATTATTAAAAATAAAATATGAAACCTTCTTATAAAGAGAGGCGGAGGGACTGGCCCTACGATGCCTCGGCAGCGGACTCATAATAGAGTGCTGTGCCAAATCCAGCAAGCATGTGCTTGACAGATGAGGAGAGTGTTTCTTATAAGTATATAAGACCTCTTCTTTTCGGAAGAGGTCTTTTGTTATGAGATAGAAAAGGTTTTAGAACTAGGGAGAGATGTTATTTTGAAACAAACGAAAGGGAATGGCTTAGCATTATTACCGCTTGGAATATTCTTAGCGCTATTTATTGGTTCTGGAATTATTACAGGGGATTTTTATAAATTGCCGATACTTGTCGCTATTTTAATTGCTGTAGGGACTGCATTAGTGATGAACAGGAAAGAAAGCTTTACATCAAAAGTAGAACGGTTTGCCAAAGGGGCTGGTAATCCGGATATTATGATTATGGTGTTGATTTTTGTACTTGCTGGTGCGTTTTCTGAAACAGCAAAAGGAATGGGCGGAGTTGACTCTACAGTTAATTTAGCGCTATCTATTTTACCGCAAGGGTTCATTGTTGCGGGAATTTTTGTTATAGGTGCTTTTATTTCACTAGCAATGGGAACTTCGATGGGGACTATTGCAGCGATAGCACCAATTGCAGTCGGGATTAGCCAGCAAACAGATATTTCTATTGCGTTAACGATGGCAACTGTTGTTGGCGGAGCGATGTTTGGTGATAATCTATCGTTTATTTCTGACACGACAATTGCAGCTGTTCGTTCACAAGGTACGGAAATGAAAGATAAGTTTAAAACAAACTTTTTAATTGTTTTACCAGCCGCAATTATTACAATTATAGTATTGGTTTTCCTTACATTAGGAAATCATACGGAAATCAAAGCTCACACATTTGATTGGGTGAAAATATTGCCGTATGCGGTTGTGCTTATCACAGCTTTACTTGGATGGAATGTGCTCGTTGTGTTAGCAGGCGGAACAGTTCTAGCCGGTTTTATTGGTCTTATTGATGGAAGCTATACATTAGCTAGCTTCTTTAAAAGTGTTACAACAGGGATAAATGGAATGATGGAGCTTGTATTACTGGCAATTTTAATCGGTGGAATGGTTGAAATCATTCAATATAATGGTGGTATTCAATATTTAATGAATACATTAACACGTAATATTCGTTCGAAAAAAGGTGCAGAATTCGGAATCGCTAGTTTAGTTAGTCTGACGAATATTTGTACAGCGAATAACACAATTTCTATTATATTTACTGGTCCGCTTGCAAAAAATATTGCTGATCAATATGAAATTGATCCACGAAAATCAGCAAGTGTGTTAGATCTTTTTTCATGTTGCATACAAGGATTAGTTCCATATGGTGCTCAAATGTTAACGGCAGCAGGATTTGCAGCATTGTCACCTGTTGAATTGTTACCATATGCGTTTTATCCAATCTTAGTTGGGGTATGCGGTATAGTTTCTATTTTAATTGGTTTTCCAAAGTTTTCAAAAGTAGCGGAAAAAAAGCAATATCATAAAACAGCATAAAGAAAAAGGATGCTTTATACGAGGCATCCTTTTTTATATTTACCTTAATATAAGACTGACTTGGAATAGGTCTTAAGTCTGATTAGAAAACGGTTCTTAAGCTCGTTATGGAAAAATGAAAAAATAGTTAAGATAAGAGTATCAAATCGAAGGGAGGCGAGCACAAGATGAAACAATTTTTAGCGTTTATCGCAGCTGGTATTTTGGCTTTAATTGCTCTTGGTAGTCTTGCTGGTATTGTAGGATTTGCAATTGGAGCAGGAATTGTGTACTGGAGCTATAAATCATTTGTGCGAGCACAATCATTTTTTGGAAAGTTAGCTTGGGGTATTATCGGTTTAATCGGATTGTCAATTGCTCTTTCCCATTCTCCAGCGTTAATCGGTATCGCAGCATTAGTAGTACTATACTATGGATACCGTGAGTGGAAAAAAGATAAAGATGCAGTAGTTGATTCCGCTTCAGAAGGATCTAAACCATATAGCAACTTTGAAGATGAGTGGAACAAGTTAATGAAAAACTAATATAAAACAATTTAAATCATAAAGTAAAAGAGAGGAAGATTATAATGAAACAATCTTTATTCGGGCGTGTACGTGATGCAATTTTAGCAGATTTTCATAATGTTTTAGATGAAAAAGAAAGAAAAAATCCAATCGCTATGTTAAATCAATATTTACGCGATAGTGAGCGTGAAGTAACAAAAATTGAAAAATTAATTCAGCGCCATAAAACATTAAAATCTAACTTTGCTCGTGAACTTGAGCAGGCTCGTTATTTCGTAAATAAGAGATCAAAGCAGGCGATAATCGCACAAGAAGCAGGGGAAATGCAACTACATGAACGTGCATTAGAAGAAGTTGCATATTATGAAGGGCAAGTCGCTCGTCTAGAGGAAATGTATGCAGGTGTATTGGAACAAATTGATGAGTTAGAACGTCGCCTTTCTAAAATGAAGAATAAGTTAAAAGAAATGAATGCAAAGCGTATGGAATTAATGGCTCGCGAAAATATGGCTCATGCCAACCGTCGCATGAATACGGCTTTTCATAAAATGGATGAGAATAATCCGTTCTTACGATTTGAAGAAATTGAAGATCACATTCGTGATTTAGAGCTTCGCATGAATGAAGAGCATGAGCGTGATACATTTGATATGAAAATTGCAAAACTGGAACGCGAAATGAAAGAAAAAAATGAAGTATCTTTAGACAAAGAAGTAATAAAATAATTGTAGTATATTATAAAACGAGCTTATGATATAGTGATAGAAGAAAAGGTGTTGGAAAGCAATACCTTTTTCTTCTATTTATATGTAACAAGAAGGGGGAGCTGAAATGAAGAAACAATTTTCTAAATCACAACTAGTGGGGATGCTCCTCATCATATTTGGATTTGGTCTTTTTCTTGATATGGTTCTCGGACATTTTGAACCAGGTGCTCTTATCTTTGCATTTATTATGATTATGTTCGGGAGATATTATCGGAAAAAGAATCGATATGTGAGAGGGAATGTGTTTTTATTTGTCGGAGGGATTGTTTTTTTATTCTTCCTGTTTTCATCAGCGGCCTTCGTACTCGTTGTATTTGCTTGCTTAGCCTTCATCGGTTATCAGCTTATTCAAGGACAGCAAAAGCCAAAAACTGTAAAGGTGGAAATTAAGGAAAAAGGATATATAGATGAAGAAAAACAAATCTATCGAACAGAACCATATCTTAAGAACATAATGCTTGGGAACATAAGAATGATGGACCACATTTATGAGTTAGAAGATATTAATGTCCAGTATGGAGTCGGTGATGTTGAAATTGATTTGACGACGGCGATGATTCCAGAAGGGGAAACGGTCATTGTTATTCGTGGCGTTATTGGTAACATTCGTTTGTATGTTCCATATGATATTGAGCTATCTTTAAATCATTCTGTCATCATGGGAAGAGTTTTACTTCCGGGGCATGAAGAAACAGGTTTTAATCGAAATGTTACGTTTAAGACAGAACAGTACAAAGAAGCTCCACGCCGTATTAAAATTATTTCTTCGCTTGTCGTAGGCGATACGGAAGTGAGGAAAGTATAATGAAAAAGCAAGGAAATATTTCATGGATGTATATTCGTTATTCTATGTTATCTTCTGTTAGTATTGCACTTATTTGTACAGTTGTATATGTGTGGAAAAGTGGGCAAGAAGTATATGATTTATTATGGAAAGAATCCATTGCTTCTGTTCCAATTGGCTTGTTAATTATAAGTACAAGTCTTCTTATGGGTGGAATTGTAGGGTATGCGATTGGTTATTATATGCAGCAACGTATTCAAGGCTTGAATACTTTCTTGTTTGAAGTAGAGCGTGGGAATTTCCCAAAGGATGTTTCGTTTACTGCGGAAGATGAATTTCATGAAGTAGAGCGAAAAGTAATTGCGCTTGCTCGAAGATTAGAGGAACAGGCTGGGTTATTTCAAAAGGTAACGAATGAACGAGCGCATTGGAATGAAGAAATGAGACAAGAAGCGATTTCACAAGAAAGGCATCGATTAGCAAGGGAACTGCATGATTCAGTGAGTCAGCAGCTTTTTGCAATGTCTATGATGATGTCAGCGATTAATGAACAGGTAGAACATATGCCAGAAACAACCCAAAAGCAATTGCAACTTGTGGAAAATATGGTTGTAAATGCGCAATCGGAAATGAGAGCATTACTTCTGCATTTACGTCCTGTACAATTAGAAGGTAAAAAGTTAACAGAAGGCATCGAAGAACTGCTAACAGAACTTTCTAGAAAACAACATATGAAAATAGAATGGTTGATTGAACCGATTCAATTACAAAAAGGTGTGGAAGATCATTTATTCCGTATTGTACAAGAGGCATTGTCTAATACATTACGGCATGCAAAAGCAAAGAAAACGGAGGTACGCCTGCGCCAAATCGATCAGTATGCGATTTTGAAAATCATTGATGATGGTGTTGGATTTGAGGTAGGTGTCAATAAAGCTGGATCATACGGCTTAAGGTCTATTCAAGAGCGTGTCCATGAAATTGGTGGAACGTTAAAAGTGCTTAGTTTTCCAAATAAAGGTACACAGATTGAGGTGAAGGTACCAATTATGATAGAGAGAGGGGGAGGATTATGATTAAAGTATTGCTTGTTGATGATCATGAAATGGTGCGAATGGGTGTATCAGCATATTTATCAACTCAACCGGATATTGAGGTAGTCGGGGAAGCAGAAAATGGAAGAAAAGGTTCGGAACTAGCGTTAGAATTAAGGCCGGATATTATTTTAATGGATCTTGTTATGGATGAAATGGATGGTGTTGAGGCAACACGTGCCATTATTCAAGAATGGCCTGAAGCGAAAATTGTAGTCGTAACGAGCTTTTTAGATGATGAAAAATTATATCCTGTCATTGAAGCAGGTGCAACAAGTTATTTATTAAAAACATCAAGAGCAAGCGATATTGCTGATGCAGTGCGAGCGACTTATGATGGGGAAACAGTACTTGAGCCGAAAGTTACTGGGAAAATGATGTCTCGTATGCGTCAAAAGAAAGAACAACCTCTTCATGAAGATTTAACAGAACGAGAGTCTGAAATTTTATTATTAATTGCAGAGGGAAAAAGTAATCAAGAAATTGCGGATGAGCTATTTATTGCACTCAAAACTGTGAAGACACATGTAAGTAATATATTAAATAAATTGAATGTAAGTGATCGTACGCAGGCGGTTATTTATGCATTTAGACATCAATTAACGAAATAAGATGAACTTCCACTCGAGATGACTTGTTTCATTAGTGGAAGTTTTCTTTATTGACGCATCCATTTGAAAGCGTTATCACTCCATTAGAAACACTACATACAAAGGGGGAAAGTGTATGTTAGTTCAAACAATATTTGAAAAGAGTAAAAAAGAAAAGTTAGGAAATTACGTGAATGCATTGCAAGCGATTCAGAAGCAATATGATATTGAAACAGATTGTATAGCAATCATTGAAGCGACAGAAGAATATTATTTATTTTTAGTAAAACAAATAGAATGTTATGATGTTGTAAAAGTAGAAACAGTTGATACGAATCTTGAATATTATACAAAAGCATATAAAGTAAGTAGTTTTAGTCGTATGACTTACCAAATGTAAAAAAACTCCCGAAATGGGAGTTTTTTTAGGACACTCTACGTTCAGAGGAATCTTCTATTAATGGTACAGGCTTTTCACCCTGTAATTTTGCAATGACAAGACCGATCATTGCTCCAGTAAGTGCTGGTAAGAGCCAGCCGATTCCTTCAGTATATAGTGGAATATATTCAAAGTAAGAAGTAATAGATGTAACAGATACGTTTCCTTGTTTTAAGCCATCAAATATACTTACGACTGCAGCTCCAATTAAAGCGCCAACGTAAACAGAGCGGTAACCGCCGAAATACTTATGAAGTAGCGATAAGAGTACAAGTACGATAGCAATTGGATATACAACAAGTAAAACGGGTACAGAAATCGCAATGAGTTTTGTTAATCCTAAGTTTGCTACTAAAAGTCCTAAGCCGCAAATCATACTTGCTAAAGTTTTGTATGAAAATTTTGTAAATAAAGTTGAGAAATATTGACTGCATGCTGATACAAGTCCAACGCATGTTGTTAAGCATGCAAGTGTTACGATAACAGCTAGTAAAGAAAGGCCGTATGGACCAAATAACTGTTGAACGATAACGGTAAGTAATTGCCCGCCATTTTTTGCATACCCAAGTGAAACACTAGTTACACCTAGCCATCCAAGTGCTCCATATACAAGAACGAGCCCTGTAGCTGCAATCAGCCCTGCTTTTGTTGTTGCGATTGCAACTGCCTTGCGATCTTTTACACCTTTTGAGCGGATTGCATTCACGACGATAATTCCAAATGCAAGAGCCGAAATTGTATCCATTGTTAAATAGCCTTCCATAAATCCTTTGAAAATTGGAGAAGATTGATATTCTTGCATTGCTGGACCTGATTCCCCAAGTGGTGTAAACACACTTTTTATAAATAAAAAGAAAATAGAAAGTAATAAGATAGGCGTTAATACATTGCCAATTCGATCTACTAATTTAGAAGGGTTTAAACTTAGCCAATATACAATCGCGAAGAAAATAACAGTATACGTCAATAATGCGAATCCGCTTGTACGAATATCTACTGGTAAAAAAGAACCTACACCCATCTCGTATGCAACGTTTGCAACGCGGGGTATTCCCATAGATGGACCGATTGCAATATAGACGACAACGGTAAAGAAGATTCCGAATATTGGGTGAACACGACTTGCAAGTTGCTGCATTCCGTTACCTGAAAGAGAGATTGCGATAACAGTTAATAGTGGTAATCCAGCCCCTGTTAGTAAAAAGCCAAACATGGCTGGCCAAAAGTGCTCACCAGCATTTTGTCCAAGCATTGGAGGGAAAATTAAATTACCTGCTCCAAAAAATAAAGAAAATAGCATAAGACCTGTGGAAAAAACATGTTTTTTCGATACAGTGTTCATTGTTTTTCCTCCTTTTTATAAAAATTCATTTGTAAGAACACAAAAAACTCGCCCCTTAATAAAGGGACGAGTTATATTTACCCGCGATACCACCCTAGTTCATACATGTAGAAATACATCTATATGTATGCGGCTTTACAACGTACAACATGATACGTGTTCCTTGTAACGGGGGACGGCCGGTAAGAACTTACTACATCGTTCTGTTCTACTTCTCGGAGATGATTTTCGGTTACGTACTGAACATTGGCTTTCAGCAAAATGCCAACTCTCTGGGGAACAGCCCTATAACGTACTCGTTCTCTTCAATGAATTTTGTTCAAGTATTCTGACAGTATTTTCACATGTTTTTTTTATAAAGTCAATAGTTTTTTTGAATAAAATTTTGAGGAAGTGCATCTATATGAGAGATGGACCGGATGTAATCTGCAAAAGCTTCCTGATCTGTCGGGCCTTCCGTACGATTTTTTCCGGATTGAAATGTTATAAATTTATCTCCTCCATTTGCTAAAAAAGAATTGACTACAACGGAGTATGTTTGATCATCTCGTAATGGTGTTCCATCCTCTAAGAAAATAGATTGGGTGATGCTATTTTTCCAAGTATAGCGAATATCTGAAGTTTGTAGCATACGAGTTTCCTCTTTCCGTTGCTCTTGTAAAATATTTCGGATATCTTTTCCTGATAAATCCATTTTGATTAACTTATTACCAAATGGCTGTATCAGGAAAGAATCTTCCCATGTAATGATCCCTTTTTTAAAATTATGGCGGATGGTTCCAGGATTTACGAAAGAAATATCTGCTTGCATAGTTTGACGCTGAGCTATCGCAAGAAAAGTTCCCAATTTTGATTCACCGTGTTCATTTTGCTCTCGTGTTAACTCGTATTCGGTTACGCCCAGTTGTTCATCTACTTTAGATTGAATTTTTGTGGTGTAGGAATCAATCCAGCTTTTTATATGTAAATCAGGAGAAAGTGCATGTTGATAGACTGGGACAATTGTTGCATCTTTCTTCGTAATATCTTTTGTTTGACGATTTAATGTAGCAGTTACGCTTGAAAAGGCTTTTCCATATGAGTATGCTTGCACAAGTAGTTTTCCGTTTACCTTTCCATTTATATAGGAGTGGCTGTGCCCACCGAATATAATATCAACGTCAGTATCTAGCTGATTTGCTAAATCAGCTAAAGCTCCGTTTGTGTTACCGCCTGTTGTACTACCACCAAGGTGGGCAAGAATAACAAATGCATGAATCCCTTTCTTTTGTAGTTGCTGTACATATAAATTAATGGAAGAAGCTTCATCCAAAAAGAAGATAGAGGACATATTCGTATGCATGGTTAGAAATGGAGTATCTTTTGTAACGACACCAATGAAGGCAATTGGAATACTATCAATCCATTTAATTGTATAAGGAGAGAAGAGTGGCTGTTTCGTACTACTATCTAACACATTGGCGCATACATAAGGAAATGAACTACCTGAAAACGAATTTTTTTGTGTAGTAAGTTCACCATTAATTAGTTGTTGCAGAACAGTAGGCCCTTTATCAAATTCATGGTTCCCTATTGTGCCAACATCAAATTGAAGATGATTTAAAAATTCCATCGTTGGTTCATCATGAAATAGTGCTGAAATCGGAGGGCTCCCGCCAATCATATCTCCTGTATGAACAAGTAAGGTGTTAGGGTTCTTATCGCGGTAGGATTGAATATAAGCAGCTAGGTAATCAGCGCGTCCTACAGCTTTACTATGCAATGTTGAAGTGGTATTTAATTGGCCGTGAAAGTCATTGAGTCCAAGAATTTGCACGGATACGTCGGTAGGTGGAGAAGGATAGAATAGAGAGGGAAAAATCAGTTGGATAAGAAAAGAGAGTAATAGAAAATAGTTCATATTAACACTCCTCTATTAAACTTATTTTAGATTGTAGATTTTTATCACGCTATTTGCGGACAGTAGCATTTTTATCTCAAAATTAAGCGGTTAGGTAGGTGATGAGGGGTCTGTAAAAGTTCGATTGGTGAAGGATGATTAAAGTTTCACTTTATTGTATGAGGAGTGAGAGGGAATATTTTGTAAAAAGTACGTAAAAATATAGAGGGAATGTAAAGTTTTTTGAGAAATATGACAATTTAAATAAGAAAGCAGGAATCTTTTTTATCGATAGAGAATAATACTACAATCCACTTGCTGGAAAGAACAAACCAAAAAGAGGTGACGGAAATGCTTGCGATGGGTGTATTGTTTGGAATTATAGTAATTTGTGGTTTCATATGGTTATATTATGCGCGTTCTTTTAAACAAGCAGAAGTGTTACTCTTTCAAAAAGGAAGTTTGTTGACAAGTCAATCTAGATATTTAGTATGTTCCAAGTGTGGAAGTGCACAGGCCAGAAGTGGAGGATATCAAGAGTGTTGCAAAATTAGGTTATGAAAGAAGCCTCACAAAATTATGTGGGGCTTTCTTCAGATTTTGTGGCACTCCAAATGGTCCAGCGATCTTGTTCGATAATTGGAGCTATGTTGTGTAGCTTAGTATGAATACGATGCAGAAGCTGAGAAAGTTCATTATCCGTTAACTCGTATAAAATAGATCGACCTGTTCGTGGTGATAAATCTTGTAGTAGTGCTTCGATGGAACCATGGATTTTTCGTATTTCCCACATTGTTTGAAGTGGAAGTGGGTGCATGCCGTTTTGTGCTATTAATTCCTGTATATGCGTTGCTTTTGGTCTTCGCTTTTCCTCTATTTGAATGAGCTTAGGATAGATGGAGAAAAAATATCCACGAATATGTTCTAGGCTTCCGGGAATCGTACAATCTTCGATGGTGCGATCTTGAAGAATAAGCATTCCATCTTTCTTTAAGATACGTGAGGCTTCTTGCAAAAATTTTGGGATGTCTTGTAAATGATGGATAACAGCACGGGAAATCACAATATCAAAAGTTTCATTAGTAAACGGCATATGTTGAGCATCACCGTGAACGAATGAGATGTTTTGGAAGGAAGTGCAATTTTTTGTTGCTGCTTGCAACATCTTTTCGGAAAAATCGAAACCAACGACATTGTTAGCTCCCATAAGAGCTAGTTCTTTCGTATAAATACCACCACCGCAGCCAATATCGACTATATTTTTATCGCTTACATTAATTATACTTTGGATCATTTGGCGCCAAGAAAGATCTGCATCCCGTGTAGCGTAGGTGTACTTATTATTCGCGTCATGAAAATTAATAGACATATGAAAACCCCCCTTCGTGTTTATTATATCTCATTTCAACATACATAACGTTTTTGTTTCATTTTGGGTAACTATAAGCTTTTCTTATTGTTCTAGATAGGAGGATTTGGAGTGAGCAGAAAATGTTTGTTAATGGTATTCATTTTTTTATTAGTATCGTGTAGCCAAGTTGAACAAAAAAAGGAGAAAAAACAAGTAGAAGAGACGGTGAATTCTATGCAGGAAAGTATACAAGTAACAATTATGCAGAAAGGGAAGATCGAAAAGGTTTTAAAACAAGAGGAAGCAAAAAAAGTAGTGAATATTATTAATAAGGCTGAAAAACAACAAATAACAGGGAGTTTTGGAGAGCCAGAGTACGAAATTCAAATTGAGAACAACGGAAAGAAGAAATCATATCGCGCATGGTTAAGAGGAGAAGATCGGAAAGGGTGGTTACAAGATGAAAAAGGTACGTATATGCTTACAAAGTCTGATACGGAACAACTTTTATCTATACTTCCATTAGCTCCGGAATCAACAAGTGATGATACAAAAGTGAATGTATTAACAGAAGTGACAAAAAAGGATTTGCAAATTACCGCTTTTCACATTAAAACAAATGAAAAGAACATAAATTATACAGTATTTTATACGATTTCGGATTCTTTATATAAAATATTGGAAAAAGAAAGAGAATACTATTTTCAGTTGACTTTTCCTGCTAAAGTACAACAAGTGATTGGAAAGACAACAAGTGAAATCATGAAAGGCGAGAAAGTGAAAGAGGGGTATAGACAATATGAAGTGAATATTGTTGTACCAATAGAGAATGCATCGGCTTCTCAAATAAAAGCATTAGAAACTTACTATGATAATTATGATCTACAAGTATTGAATCATAAAAAAGAAAAAATAGGTGCATTTCAAAATATTATTCAAATTGTAAAAGATTATGGTGAAAAAATGAATTTACAAAGATAGCGAAACTCTTTCCTAGGAAATGATAATAGAGTGAACCGAAAAGGTTCACTCTATTATTTTGTTTTTGTAGATAGCTCATTTAGTGATTTTCGTGTAATAAGATAGGAAATCATAAGAGCAGAAAGAATAATAAGAATAATAAATAGATGCTTTGGTAACAAATCTAATAGTAAGACGTAGCCAACGGTATAAAAGATTAGTGACGAAGCTAAAAAGGAAAGAGTGCTAATCATGAAAGATTGTAATGTCATTTTTTTCTACCTCCTTTCGTTATTAGTTTTGGCTAAAATTGGATGAAATAAACGTGATTTCCAATAAAAGAAAAAAATATGGCATAATAGAGAAAAAGAAAGAGAAAGGAGAGAGGTATGAAAAATAATACAAAAGGATTATGGGGAATTGTAGCGGCCGTAGGCATATTTTTGCTTTCTAAGTTGAAATGGGTATTTGCGATTTTTAAACTCGCAAAATTTTCAACAGTATTTAGTATGCTATTATCACTTGGGGCATATGCGGCTATATATGGATGGAAATTTGGTGTAGCACTGATTTATCTGCTTTTTGTTCATGAAATGGGACATTTGTGGGCGGCGAAACGAAAAGGTATACCTACGTCTCCAGCAATCTTTATTCCGTTTATGGGTGCTCTTATTGGAATGAAAGAGATGCCAAAAAACGCAAAGGATGAGGCTTACCTTGCTTATATGGGCCCTCTTTTTGGTTTGTTGTCATTTTTACCAGCAATTCCGCTCTATATGATAACAAAGGAACCATTTTGGGCTCTTGTTATTTTACTTGGAAGTATGTTGAACTTTTTTAACTTGATTCCAGTTTCTCCGCTAGACGGGGGACGAATTATTTCTGTTGTAAGTACAAAAATTTGGATGATAGGTCTCGCTGTATTACTTGGATATTCTATTTTCTTTAAGAGTATTATGGGTGGATTCATCTTTATAATCGGTTGTATGGAGCTCTATCGGGTGATGAAGCGAAATAAACCAATTGAAGAATTAGGATATAAAGTAGATGTGATGAGAGTTTATCTTGCGAAACTTCAAGAAGAACTAGAGGAAACAGAAGCTGTTCACCGAACGCTCTATATGATCCATCATGAAATGAAGCTGTTAAAGCAAAAAGAAAAAGAGAAGCAACTAGAAGTAGGAGAACGTCAAAAGATTGAAGTGTTGGAGTACGTATTACCAAAATTTGAACCGCTTGACTATGTACCATATGAAGATGAAAAAGAAGAATATTTCATTCGGATAAGAGAAACTTTAGAAGTCTCAGAAAGAAAAATGAACGAATGGGAAAAAGAAAAGAAACAACAAGAAGATTATTATAAAGTAGATGCTAAAACAAGGTGGACGGTGTTTGCTTGTTATATTGGTTTACTTGCGATACTTGGTTACACTGCTTATGAAGGATATGCAATTTTACAAGAATATTTGCCACAGCGAAATGTGTAGAAAAACAGTGTCGAAATGGTCAGAAGAATTTATACAGGAATTTTGCTTCTACAAGAGAATGTTACAAATATAACGGCATATAGAAATAGATGTAACATTCATGGTAGAAAAGGAGTTTGGTGTATGAAGAGAGTGTGGGCGATACTTGGAATTGTGATTGTGATGGGCATTACAAGTTATAGTTTAATGAGAGTATTGTTACATTATGCAAGTAAACCTGTTGGAATATCTGCACTGCCACAAGTAGAAGATGTGCAAGAAAAGAAAAAAGT
This sequence comes from Bacillus sp. TL12, assembly GCF_022625245.1. NCBI lineage: Bacteria > Bacillati > Bacillota > Bacilli > Caryophanales > Bacillaceae > Bacillus > Bacillus sp. TL12. The sequence goes on from NZ_JAJJBY010000011.1 coordinate 69,320, forward strand.
ATTGCAATTCATCCGTACGACACACGAAGATTATAACAATCTCTTAAATTATGGAAAGGCTGAGAGATATACGGAAGGGGATTGGAACCATCTCGTACGGTGGTTTCAAAAACAAGAACCGTCTTTAAAAGATATACATAGGGAAATAAAGGATGAAAAGATAAAGCGGGATGTAAGGAGAAGCTATGAGATATTGAAAAAGGGCATAGAAGTTAGGAAGATTGAATATGTAGTGTATGCTCATCGTGTTTATCACGACTTGGATATCTTGGTAAATAAATATACAGGTGAAACAAATGTATGGGGATACACAGAGTTTGGAGACGGAAAAGATGCACAAGTAATTGAACAAGCTCTACAATCTCAGTCATAAGCTAGCCTATTTTGGTTAGCTTATTTTCTTTTGGAAAAGATAGGAAAGTGTATATGAAATGAGTGTACATAATGAAGGTTAAATTGAAATCGTTCATACATTTTTCACAAAAACACCATGTTTATAGTGATTAAAATCACAACCTTCCATTTTGGCTTCGTTTACAATAACAATATACAAGGAAAGAGAGGAGTGGGATATAATGTTAAGTGAAAAAACAATTGAAATTGTAAAATCAACAGTACCATTATTACAAGAAAAAGGTGTTGAAATTACAACTCGATTTTATCAAATTATGTTCTCAGAACATCCTGAGTTATTAAATATTTTTAACCATACAAACCAGAAAATAGGAAGACAGCAACAGGCATTAGCAAGTGCAGTGTATGCAGCAGCAACGTATATTGATAATTTAGAAACTATTATTCCTGTTGTAAAACAAATTGGTCATAAACATAGAAGTTTAGGAATTAAAGCAGAACACTATCCAATTGTCGGAAAATGTTTACTACAAGCAATTAAAGAGGTTGCAGAAGCACCACAAGAAGTGTTAGATGCTTGGGGAGAAGCCTATGGTGTAATTGCGGATGCGTTTATTAGCATCGAAGCAGAAATGTATGAAGAAGCGGCAAAAAAAGAAGGAGGTTGGAAAGATTTCCGTAACTTTGTCGTTGTGAAGAAAGAGAAAGAAAGCGATGTGATTACATCGTTCTATTTAAAACCAGAAGATGGAGAGGAGTTATCTTCATTCTTACCAGGTCAGTATGTAACGGTTCAAATAAATATAAACGGTGAAACGTATACACATAATCGCCAATATAGTTTATCGGACGCTCCTGGAAAAGGCTACTATCGTATTAGTGTGAAACGGGAGACAGCTGCAGAGACACCGGATGGAAAGGTATCTAATTATTTACACGATTATGTTCAAGAGGGGGATATATTGCCACTAAGTGCACCAGCAGGGGACTTTGTATTAAATATGGATTCAAACTTACCGGTTGTATTAATCAGTGGTGGCGTTGGTATCACGCCAATGATGAGCATGTTAAATACATTGGTTAAGCAAACTTCAAATCGTAAGGTATACTTTATTCATGCAGCATTAAATAGCAACGTGCATGCGATGAAAGAGCACGTGCAGCAGATAGAGAAAGATTATGAACAAGTAGAAGTATACACTTGTTACTCTTCACCAACAGAACAAGATTTACAAGCGGAAAATTTTGATAAAGAAGGTTTTGTTGATTTAGATTGGTTACAATCAATTATTCCTACAAATGAAGCGGACTTTTATTTCTGCGGCCCGGTATCATTTATGAAGCATATTAATAAGGCTTTAGTAGAATGGGAAGTTTCACCTGAACACATTCATTATGAATTTTTCGGACCGGCAGCAAGCCTAGCGTAAGGCAAATAAAAAACGAGGTGTTAGTTCGCCTCGTTTTTTATTTGTTCTCGTAACAAGCGATTTACTGTTTCACGGCGTACGCCGATAAGTTGTCCAATTTCTGTTTGTGTTAAGATCTCATAGATAGGAATTCCATCTAAATACAGTGAGAACCACTCTTGCAAACGATGGAGACGTTCTTTTGGAGAAACAGTTGTTAATTGATCAATTCGCTGTTGCATCATGCGTAATTTTGTTTGTAGCTGCAGAGCGACATTCGCATATAATTCTGGATTCGCTTGTAATTTTTCGTACCATGTAGTTCCTATAATAGGTTCGACCTCTGTTTTAATTAAAGCAATTGCTGTACCATGATACTCTTTCGGTGAAATTAAAGAGTGGTGAGGGATTGTCTCACCAGGAACGATAATGTTAAATAAAAATGGTGTTCCATCTTCTTGTAATCGAACGACTTTTAATAGACCTGTTTTAATAAAGTATAAAGGCCCTTCTTCACCTTGACGAAATAATATATCCCCTTTATGTAGAATCAATGTTAGCACCTCTTTTAAGTGTTCCTATTTGTTCATTTTACTGATATATGTGTGTATCACAAGTATACATGTTAAAAAGAAGAAAAGCCTACAAAACAGCAATTGTATTGACGAAATGTATGCTATTACAGTAGTATACTATTTAGTGTGTAATAGTACTAGCAATAAATACGCTGTAGGGGGTTTAATATATTGTTAGATGCGAAGATGACTGATATGAGAATTCCAGCTAATGCCGTCATACATGTGGAAGAGATGAAGGGTGGAGTCGTTCTATCAGTTGAAATAGAAGGTCAAATTATTTATACAATGGCTTATGATGAAGAAACGGATAGCTACGCTGAATTGTATGATAGAAATGATAAACGAGCACGTCAAGTGCATGAAGATTTTATGGGGTGGTCACTCCTTCACTAAAAGATGTCAATATGACATCTTTTTTTGTTGAATCGATAGATTATACGAATTTATGTAATAAATAGATAAAATTTGTAATAATTGATTTTGCATTGTTAGCACATTGTAAAGGCAAAGTGTCTGGTTTTTCGCTATTATAGGGATAACAGTCGCAGCCATAGGAGTGATCAACTTGAATAATCTGCATATTTCAAACTTAATATTGTTGTGTGTGTGCGTAGTATTATGTGTTGTGTTAGGAACATTTTTATATTCTTGCGTATAAAAAAACGCATTCTAAAAAGAACGCGTTATAGAAATGAAGTAATAATTAATCTAGTTCCAAGAATGATCAATGTAATACGTAATAAATTAATAATTGCATTACCGGTTAATTTTGTATTAACGAAAGCCCCAATTTTTCCACCGATCCAAGCGCCTGGAATAAGAATTAATGCATAAATCCAGCTAACATTTCCAAGAGAAATATGAGTCAAAGAACTTACAATTGCTGATAAAAAGACAATAAACATGGAAGTTGCAACAGCAATTTGTGCAGGGAATGCGAAAAGAAGCATCATTGCTGGAACGAGTAATGCCCCGCCACCAATTCCAAATAATCCAGATATGAACCCAACTACAAATGCGATAATAATTGAAAGAAACGGTGGGAATTGATAATGAACAGTATTACCTTCAGCATCTGTGAAAGAACGTTTAATAACAGTTGCATTTAAGAGGGAAAGAGGTTTCAATTTATCACGTAACATGAGAAGGATAGATACAAAAATAAGAAAAATTCCAAAGTATAAAGAGAAAGAATCCTGATTCAAAAATTTGTTTGCCCACGATCCAATGATGCCCCCAGGACCGCTTCCTATAAATAAAATAAGTCCACTTTTATAATCTACTCGCTTATGTTTCATATAAGTAAGAGTAGAGGAGAGACCAGTGAAAACTACGGTCACAATTGATGTTCCAACTGCGATCTGTGGTGATAAACTATGCAGTCCAATCAGTAAAGGAACGATGATAATTCCCCCACCAAGTCCAACTAGACTTCCGACTGTTCCTGCAATTAATCCAATAAAAAGTAACATGATGTATTCCAAAATTGCCAACTCCTCTGTATAACTAATACAACATTCATTATACACGCTTTTTGAAAAGAAATAAGATTGTTTACAAAAAAAGTCGTCTTCCTAGAAAAATAAGGAAGACGACTTTTAATTAGAAAATTAAATGTAATAGGTAGTAGAATAAAGCAGCTAAAGAAGCTGAAATTGGAAGTGTAATCACCCATGTAATTAACATGCGCTTTGCAGTTCCCCATTTTACACCTTTTACACGATGTGAAGCACCTACCCCTAAAATAGAAGAAGAGATAACGTGCGTTGTACTAACTGGTAAATGAATAAATGTTGCTCCGAAAATTACAAGAGATGATGATAAATCAGCAGCTACACCGTTTACAGGACGAATTTTCATAATTTGTCCACCGACAGTTTTAATAATTTTCCATCCACCGACGGAAGTACCAAGACCCATTGCGATTGCACAAGATAATTGTACCCAAAACGGGATATCGCTAGAAGTGTGATAGTTATTTGCCATAAGAGCCATCGTAATAATTCCCATTGCTTTTTGTGCATCATTCGTACCGTGCGTATAAGCTTGTAATGCAGCGGTGAAAATCTGGAATATACGGAAGTTCTTGTTCGTTTTTGTTAAGTTAAAGTTTTTAAAGACCACTTTAAAAATACTATATACGATGTAACCAATAACAAAAGCGATAATTGGTGAAATGATTAAAGCTTCAAGAATTTTTATGAACCCTTTAAAATTTAACGAGCTAAAACCAGCAGCAGCAATTGCTGCACCTGCGATTGAGCCAATGATTGCATGCGAAGAACTACTTGGAATACCATAGTACCAAGTAATCAAATTCCAAGCTATTGCCGCAAGCAAAGCAGCTAAAATTACAAGAGAACCATTTGGTAAGGCAAATGGGTCAACGATATCTTTTGTTATCGTTTTTGCTACACCTGTAAATGTCATTGCACCTAAAAAGTTCATGATAGCTGCCATAATAATTGCATGTCTAGGCTTTAGAGCTTTCGTTGAAACAGCCGTTGCAATAGCGTTTGCTGTATCGTGAAATCCATTGATAAAGTCAAACGCTAAAGCGCAAATGACTACTAAAACAGTCAGTATTAAGAGTGTATCCATGATCAAACTCCTTACGCGTTCTTCATAATAATTGTTTCTAATACGTTTGCAACGCTTTGACAGCTATCAGCAACTTCCTCTAGCTCTTCATAAATCTCTTTGTACTGGATGATCTTAATTGGATCTTTTTCACGAGAGAATAAGTGTTTAATCGCATGACGACGGATATCATCACACTGTGATTCGTAATCCTTAATTTTAATTGCATTTGTGCGAATGTCTACTAATTTCTTATCCGACATAAGCTCAACGGAATTTGCAATCTCAATCGCACATTGATTGATTGCTTCCACAAATTTAATCATGTATTCATCTGCCTCTGTAATAGAATACATTTCGAATAAACCTGCACTGTGATCTAATCCGTCTAGTACATCATCCATGCTCATTGCAAGTTGCAGGATGTCTTCACGTTCGATAGGAGTAATAAACGCTTTGTTTAGCTCCATAATGATTTCGTGAATAAATGAGTCACCTTTTGACTCGTATTCTTTCATGCGCATAGAAAATTCTTTTAAATCGCTAGCATTTTTAATTTTATACTCCACGAAAAATTGCGCGCCTTCTTTTAAATTTTCGGAAACATTCATTAACATTTCAGAAAATTTATCTTTTTTAGATTTAAAGACCATTATTGTTACCCCCACAAAAATAATATATGTAAAATATATTGGCTAGTCAATTCTAACAAAAAACTGTCGGTTTTTAAAACATTTTATCGAAAAGTTTACAAAAACTTAACATAACTCACGTTGATGTATTAATAATATTAATAATCAATAATGAATATCTTACTTGTAGAATGTCCTTTTCTTGTAAAAAGTATGAATGTGAAAGAAATACTTTACACTTGGCGAACTACTACGTTATTATAATAAATTTAAAAGGAGGGAGTTTCTTCCTTTTTCTAGCGGAAGTGTAAACAAATGAAGGAAGTGAATAAATGAAATTGAACAACACTCATTTCAAGAAAATGCTTGAGTGGTTCAACAGGAGGAAGAAACTGCGTAATACATTATACGTTTTTGGTGGTTTTTTCGTTGCCCTATTTATTGTAGTAAATATAATAATCTCCATTCAAGACATATCTGCATTAAAACAGGCTGTTCCGCAGCCAACACTTATTTATGATGCAAATAAAGAAGTGGCAGCAAAGTTATCTTCTTCCAAGGCGGAAGGAGTTAAAAGAAAAGATATTCCTGATATTATGGTTCAAGCGATTGTAGCAGTAGAAGACAAAGAGTTTTTTAGCCATCATGGTATTGACTATAGTGGAATTATAAGTGCTATGTTAAAAAATATTACGGCGGGAGAAGTAGTTGCTGGTGGCAGTACAATTACACAACAGCTTGCGAAAAATGTATTTTTAACACAAGAACGTACATTTTCACGGAAATTTAAAGAGTATTTTTTGACGAAGAAGATAGAGCGTGCGTATACAAAAGATGAAATTATTGAAATGTATATGAACCAAATTTATTTTGGTGAAGGGGCTTGGGGGATAAAAAAAGCAGCGAAATCATATTTCGATAAAGAAGTAAAAGAATTAACAATAGCAGAAGCTGCGACAATAGCGGGATTAATTAAGGCACCATCAACCTATTCACCATATAAAAATTTTAATAAATCAATTGAAAGACGTAATGTTGTTTTAGCTTTAATGAAAGAGCAAGGATATATTACAGAAGATCAATATAAAAAAGAAAAAGAAACAGGCCTTGCTTTACGTCGAGGCGTTGATGATAAATACAAAGGGAAATATTCACAGTATGTCGATTATATTGTTCGAGAGGCAATGGAGAAATATGAATTGACACAAAATGAAATTTTAGCTGGTGGATATCGTATTTATACAGAGCTTGATCCGAAAAAGCAACAAGCGGTAGAAGATGTTGTGAATAATGATAGCTATTTTAAAGGAAGTAGTTCAGATCAGTTATTGCAAACAGGTATTGTGCTCATGGATCCAAAAACTGGTGGTGTTCCAGCATTAGTTGGCGGGAGGGGGACGTATCAATTTCTACAATTTAATCATGCAACGCAGTTAAAAAGACAACCAGGCTCAACATTAAAACCTCTTGCAGTATATGTACCAGCACTAGAGCAAGGTTATGAAGTGTATGATGTTTTAAAAGATGAGCCACTTAGTATAAAGGATTATACGCCTCAAAATAGTGATCATACTTTTCATGGGGATGTTACTATGTATGAAGCAGTTGCAAGGTCTTATAATGTCTCAGCTGTTTGGCTGTTAGAACAAATTGGATTAGAAAAAGGTTTGAAGTCATTAGAGCGTTTCGGTATTCCCTTGCAGGAGGAAGACCGCACTCTCCCTATCGCTCTAGGAGGAATGCATAATGGAACTTCTCCCTTTGTAATGGCCCAGGCTTATGCAACATTGGCAAATGATGGAGTACAAATTGAAGGACATGCAATTCGTGAAATACAGAATGCTGAGGGAGAGATAGTAGGGAAATGGTATAAAAAAGAAACTCGTGTAACGAGTGAGAAGATTGCTCAAAAAATGACGTATTTATTAAAAGGTGTTGTTGAAAGTGGAACGGGCGAAAAAGCAAAGGTGAAAAATATTGATACTGCTGGTAAAACAGGAACTACTCAACTTGTAGATGGTCCAAGCAGTGGAGCGAAAGACTCATGGTTTGTTGGCTATACTCCGGATCTTGTTGGCGCAATTTGGGTTGGATATGATAAAACCGATAGCGAACATTATGTTCCAGGTGGTAGTCAAATTACAACGACAATGTTTCGAGATATTATGAAAAAGGCTGCCGGAAATTCCGCTCAAAAAGCATTTCAGTTGTCCCTGATCTCAGAGGCTGACTATTCAAAACAATTAAAGACAATTGAAGAAGAAAAAAGAAGAAAAGAAGAAGAGAAAAAACGTCAAGAAGAAGAAAAACTGAGAAGAGAGCAACAGAAAGAGTGGATGGATAAAGTAAAAGAGTGGATTCCATTTTGGTAAAATAATAAAAAGGTGAATGATTAAAAGGCCACTGAAAAACGTACGTTTTTCAGTGGCCTCGATTTTTTTATGAACTGAAAGTTTTTTCAACAGGTGTAGTACTATTCATTGAGACGAACGGTTGCCTTAGAATGAGATTGTGAATTATAAATAATCGAAATTGTTCCTTTACTGAGTGGCTCATAAGGTAGGTCTTCTTCGTATCGTCCAGTGTTTTTATTGTGAATAGATAATATGATTTCATCGATTTTCTGGTTCTTATATTGTTCTTTAATCTTTTTTGCAATCCGATCCAGATCATGATGAGAAGAGGCTTCTGTAATCATCATTCCTTTGATAACTCTTTTTTCTTGAGATGAGGAAGAAGATTTGGGTACTGCATTTGGTGTTGCATATAGCAGTTTATATGGTGCTATACTACTGTTCTCTGCTGCTTTTGATGTAGAAGTGTATTCTAAAGTTAAAAAGAGTCCTGAACATAAAATTATGCATGACATAAGAGCGATCCAAAAGCGAATTGGCAATAAGATTTTCATTTTCATCCCTCTTTCATATCATCGTCTTCAGTATCTATCATACAAAATAAGCATTAAGCTAGAGTAAATTTGAAGTAAAGAAACGTAAAGAAGGAGATTAAGTATTTCACATATAGACAGATTGAAAAAACGAGGTAAAACCTTTCCTTTTAGGTGGGAGAGAGTATCCGTTCATGCATAGAAGCGATCAGTTCCGTTTTTTAGCCCTATGCCGTGTGAAACCAAAAGGAGAAAACGAGTGGGAATCTCTTTTTATTTTTATAGCCGTGACTTATATGTCGGAAAATCAAAATGAATATATATAGAATGGATAGTCGCTAGTTATTTTTTACTGTGGAATAGAGGAAGAGCCATTGTTTAACCGTACGCTTACAGCTAGAGCGGTTATATTGATATGTTGAAATAAATGAAAGAGTTGAAGAGAACGTGAGTCTAATGAAGTTTTATAATACTTTCCATAAAAGAGAATTATAATACATGTTGGTTGGGGTACAGATTAGTGAAGAACTTCGGTCCTGTGCTGGAAGTTAGTGAATCGTATATTTTGAATATATTCACTTAATTATATCAGTGAGGTTTTATCCCCACTGATGGAAGTTTCTCTTTACTTTTTAGGAAAATACTATAAGCCCGCATTTTTTGTTGTTAACGGAATTGAGATGATAAAAGTTGTACCATTTTCCTTACTAGAAACTTTTAAAGTTCCATTGTGATTTTGAATGATTTTTTTTGTTACGGATAATCCGAGTCCAGTTCCTGCATCTTTTGTAGAGAAGAATGGATCAAATATATATTCTTGAATCGCTGGAGGGATACCGGTTCCGTTATCTTGGAAAGTAATGCGAGCAAAATTATCTAAGCGATGACTAGTGATTTGAATGGATAAAGGTTTATCACTTTTTGCATCCACAGCATTTTGAAATAAGTTTAGGAAAACTTGAACGAGCTCATGTCGATCAATATTCACTAATATGTCTTCTAAATCGGAGGATAAATTATATTCAATAGAAATGTTATGCAAAAACACTTCGCTAGCTAGTAGTTGTTGTATATATTCACGTAAAAAAGTATTGATGGGAAATGGCTCTCTTTTAAATTCGTGTGCTTTTGAAATAGATAAAAATTTAGTGATGATACTATTTGCACGATCTAATTCAGGAATGAGCAGATTTTGAAAAAGTTCTTTATTAGAAGGTGAAACGCTTTCTTGTAAAAATTGCAAATAACCGCGTACTGTTGTAAGTGGATTACGTACTTCATGTGCAATTCCAGCTGCAATTCGACCGGCTAATGCAAGTTTTTCAGCATCGCGCTCGGGTATTTAAATAATGAAAGACGCTAATCATACGGAAAATATCCCCATTATAATCACGAATAATGCGATTGTTAGAAATACCATAGTTTGTATCTAATACCTCTTCGTTGTAAATTTCTTTGCCGCTTCTTAATGTTTCTAAAGCTTTAATTTTTTCTTCTGGTAAGTTTAATAACTTTTGAATTGGTTTGCCAATTATATCGTTTCGCGATATGCCAAAATCATCTGCTGCGGATTGGTTGCATAATGTGATAATGCCCTTATTGTCAATGAAAGTGACATGATGTGAAAATGCATCAAAAATATGGATAAAATGTTTTTCGAGTTGCTCAAATAGAAATAAGGAATCACAAGTTAGCACAAAGTTGGATTCTATATCTTCTTTTGGTATGTGAGTAATGGAATGGGAAGTTCCTTTTTATGCAACTGTAAACCTAGTTGTGAGTTTTTGTATGTAAAATGATGTGGTAATTGATTCACCAACTGCTCATAAAACTGTACTTTTTTTTCTAATTCTTTTATTTGCTTTTCATGAGATAAAGTAGTATTCTCTTGAATCATACATAAATAACTCCTCAATTTTAAAATTTTTCCATTTAGTATATCATATTTTATAAAGATGCTCTTGAAGAAAATTGAAACTTTGTTCAGTAGGCTGGAGTGTTTTCTTTAATTAGGTATGTACTGATTAATAGAAATGAGATAAGGAGGGGTAAGAGTGATTTCTATTGGATTAACAGGATGGGGAGATCACGATTCTTTATATACAGATTCCTATGAAAATAGAAATAAATTGCGTACATATAGTGAGTATTTTCCTATTGTTGAAGTCGATAGTTCGTTTTATGCTATGCAACCAGTTCGTAATTATATGAAATGGGCTGGGGAAACGCCAAAAGATTTTTCGTTTGTTGTTAAAGCATATCAAGGGATGACGGGACATATGCAAGGAGAGATTCCATTTTCAAATATGGATGAGATGTTTGAAATATTTAAACAATCCATTGTTCCCCTTCAAGAAGCGTATAAATTAAAGACGATATTATTTCAGTATCCGCCTTGGTTTGATTGTCAGAAGAAAAATGTAGATTTACTTCGTTATACAAAAGAAAAAATGGAAGGATTGCCGTGTGCCATAGAGTTTCGAAATCAAACGTGGTTTCATCCGAATATGCATGATAAAACATTACAATTTTTAGAACAAGAAAAGTGGATTCACACGATTTGTGATGAACCACAAGCTGGAATTGGTTCTGTTCCACTTGTATTAGAAGCAACGGATTCAGAAATGACGCTGATTCGATTCCATGGTCGCAATATTCATGGATGGCTTGATAAAGGGGAAAATTGGCGAGCGGTTCGCTGCTTATATCGCTACAATAAAAAAGAGCTTGAAGAATGGGTAGAACGATTAGAGAAATTACAGAAGAAGACGAAGAATATATATGTTTTATTTAACAATAATTCAGGTGGGGATGCTGCGGATAATGCCAAGCAACTCATGGAAATGATGAATATTACATATGGAGAACCAAAGCCGGAACAGCTCAATTTATTTGAATAAATATAAAGCGAAACTTAATCAGTAGGGGATCCGCCACTGATTATTGCCTCTCACCAATTGAACTTTTACGAACAGTAGCAGGATAAAAAGAAAAACACTGTACAAACAGGGGGAATGTACAGTGTTTTTCTATATGAAAAAGAGGGGTAACAATGTTACTGAGCGTTTGGTTGATTCATCAATTGTTGGCTTCGTAATAAATGATAATGGTTATCATTATCAATGTCAATAGTTTTTCAGTAATAAAATAAAAAAATATTTTATCCCACATTAATCGGCAGTAAGATTTCCATCTCAAGGTTCAGAGAGAAACAAGGAAAGTAGGTGGTGGTAGTTCAATTTGCATACGTAAATAAAAATAAGAGGCTAGGTAAGAAGTGAGAAAAAGAGGGGAATATATAATGGATTATGTACGCAGCGAGGGAAGAAATTGAAAAAGAACAGCTTCTAGCGCTGTTCTTTTTCAATTACATATTGTTGTAAATCAAATGGAGTTATTTCTTGAATAAACTCTTTTGAAATAAGAGTTTGAACGAGTGTGCTTTCTGAAATTGTAGTACCCGTTTTCTTTTGATAGGCTTGTGTTAACAATCCAAGTTTTTCTGCAGTTTCTTTTGGTAATTCAATTGTGAATGTGTTCATAATTTCTCCCCCTTATTACTAGAGTACCACTACAAAATAGGAGAAACAAGAAAAGAGAATATGAAACATAAAAAAGGTTACCAGCTTTAAACTTGGTAACCTTTTTTATGTATAAGAATGTATATTTTTTTATGCAATCCCGATATACTTTAAAGTTTTTGATGGGGTGCTATGATCAAAAAAGTGTTGTAAAAATGCAATATCAACACCCGATTTGTATGCACAATATCCCCAAGTTTTACGAAGTGTATGTGAGCTAATCCCTTCTAAACCAACTTCTTTTGCAGCTTTGTTTAAAATATACCATGCATGCTGTCTTGTAATGGATTTTGTTCCTTTTTGTGATTTCAATAAAGGTTCATTTCGTTTCCACGTTTTACGTTCTCTCATATAATCTTCGATTGCATGTTGTAAGTCTTCATTTACAGCAAACCATTTATGTTTTTTTACTTTTTCATTGTAAAATAAAATGGAGTGACGAACATTTTCATTTTCATCGATAACATCACCGACTTTTAATTGTAAAATCTCACTTACTTTTAGACCAGAATTTACAGCCAATACGAATAGTAAGCCATCACGTTTCGAAGATTGTAAGAGTATATTTTTGATTTTTTCTAATTGTTTTTCATTTTGAATAGGTTGTCCTGCTTGTTTCATTTCACGCACTCTCCTCTTTATATGTGTGTAAAGGAAAGGATTAACTTGGTTACTACTATAAAGGGAGAGTGTGAATTTCATGTGAACTCCTCGTGAAGTTAAGACAAATTATTTGACTTCTTTTACTTTTTGTAAATCAAAATAAAAAACGACGCTATCATCGGTATTGTATACACCGTATTCAGCATGATGAAGTTCTAATATGTTTCTAACAATGGATAGGCCAAGTCCAGTTCCTCCAGTATGACGACTACGGGAAGCGTCTAAACGATAGAAGCGATCCCAGATTTTTTGTAAACTTTCATCTGGAATTGGGTTACCAGTGTTTTCAATTTCTACTTTAACTTTTTCTTCATTTTCGATGACACGAATAAAAATTTCTTTGCCATCAGGTGTATAGCGAATTGCGTTGCTAAGTAAATTCACAACAACTTGCTCAATACGATTGCGATTCGCTTCAACATATATAGAAGGGTTTGCATTGATTTTTACTTGTAATTGTTTCTCTTCCATACTAAATAATAGCTTCGTATACACTTGTTGAACGAGTTCACCAAGTGAAAAAGTATTCATTTCTAGTTTATATGTGCCCGATTCTAGTTTGGCTAATTCTAGCATCTCAACAATGAGTCGGTTCATGTTTTCTGTTTCTTCTAAAATAACATCGGTATAGTAAGTAGTATCTTTGCTCACGCCATCTTTAATCCCCTCTGCAAAGCTTCTAATCACACTCAGTGGTGTTTTTAATTCATGAGATACACCAGAAATAAATTCCTTTCTCGTTTTTTCTAATTGACGTTCTCGTTCGATATCTTGTTGTAATTTTGTATTTGCGACGTTTAATCGATCTATTCGGTCTTTTAAGTTTACTGATAATGTATTAATGCTGCTAGACAAACCGCCAATTTCATCATCTGCTGAAACAGGTAATTTTTCAGTGAAATCAAAATTAGCCATTTTTTTTGTAACACGATTCATTTTAATAAGCGGTTTAACAATGATTTTTGAATAATAAAAGGACAATAAAATAATAACAAGAAATACGATAATTAAGGCATAAACGTAATAATCTTTTAAAACGAGCATTGCTTCATTAACGGGCTGTAGGGAAGTCATTGCGAAAGCAAATTCTTTAATTTCTCCTTTTTCAATAACTGGTTGTACAAAAATTTGACTTTTGACTTCATCGTCTCCACCTATTTGGTAAGTAGTTAATTTATTTGAATTTGTTTTACCAAGTATGACAGACAATTCCCAATGCTGAACGCCTTGTAAAGTTTCCAAATTATTCGCAAGGCGAATGTCATTTTTTGAAGGTAGGTGTATTTTAGATACAGTACCTTGAAATTTATGAATACCAAGTTTTGCATCTTTTGTATACCTGTTTCTTTTTAAGTCGCCCCAATCGATATTAAATAATTTAAAGTCAGAAATGATATTATCATTTTGCCATGAATTATAGCGATTTGTTAGTGTAACAGGAATAATCACATTTTTCTTTAAAATGCCTTCTATAAGAAGAACATCATTCACCTTTAACTGTAGATTCATAAATTTCGTGTATTCATCGTTTGTTAAAATGTTGTTGAGTGGAATTGAATAGGTTTTATTTGCTTCATCTACAATTTCAATATAGTAATTATTTTCATCTTTTATAATTCCATATGGGTCTAATAAAACGACATCAGCGTTTGTTTTCTCATGAAATTCTTGTTTGAGTTTTCTTATTTCCTCAAATGTCTTGTCACTCTTTTCGTAGCTGGATAAAAACTTTTCAAAAGCAGTTTGAACGGTTTGAACTTTTTTATTGATGTAAAATTTTTCTAAAAATAATGATTGTCCTAGAAAAAAAAGAAGAAAGGTAACCGTAAATAATGTTGATGTTAATAAAAATAGTTTAAAGACAATACTTCTTTTTTTCACTTCTTCACCTCACAACAGAGTGCTCGCATAAATATTTTCTTTATTATAACAAACGATAATAGACAGTAGGGACTGAAAATCTGTCTCTATCTGGAGCAGTTTTTTATAAAAAGTCATATAAAGTGATTATTTAATTTAGAAATGATAAAAAAGAACCTGCCAGACGTATGACAAGTTCTCCTGTACATTATTGTTGGATTGCAGCATCTAAAGCGATTTCAATCATTTCGTTGAATGTAGTTTGACGCTCTTCAGATGTTGTTTCTTCTCCAGTGAAAATGTGATCACTTACTGTTAATACAGATAATGCATTTACACCGTATTTCGCTGCTAATGTATAAAGTGCAGTTGTTTCCATTTCTATAGCTAATACACCGTATTCACCAAGTTTTTTCACCATATCCATGCTCTCACGGTAGAACACATCGGCTGTTAAAACATTACCAACACGAACGTGTAATCCCTTTTCTGTTCCAGCATCATATGCTTTCTTTAAAAGATCAAAGTTTGCCGATGGTGCAAAGTCAAATCCAGGGAATGTTAAACGGTTCATGTTAGAGTCTGTACAAGCCGTCATTGCGATAATTACGTCACGCACTTTTACATCTTTTTGAATTGCTCCACATGTACCTACGCGAATTAAATTTTTCACTCCATAGCTTTGGATTAATTCGTTAACATAAATAGAGATAGATGGAACACCCATGCCTGTCCCTTGAACAGAGACACGCTTTCCTTTATAAGTTCCAGTGAATCCTAACATGCCGCGTACATTGTTATAGCAAGTTACGTCCTCTAAAAATGTTTCTGCAATATATTTCGCACGTAGTGGATCGCCAGGTAGTAAAATAGATTCAGCAATTTCACCTTGTTTTGCTTCAATATGAACGCTCATAAAAAATCCTCCTTGTTATGTATAGATATAAATTAACACCATCTGCATTATACACTAGGAATCCTACCAATTAAAATCTTTTTCTTGTTTGTAGTATATACAAGATACACTGTCTTCAGTAATTCTTTATTCGTTTTCCGATTTATGGTTATTTTTTCTTTAAGTGAGAACTTTCCTTTATTTTATGGAGGATTTTTATAGAAAAAATAGAATGAATTTTGTAACAATATTCTATTTACAGGCATAGTTGTACGGATTATTTCACGACTTATAAAAAGTATAGCAGGTGATGATTTGAAAAATCTTGTCATTGGACTAGTTGCTTTACTACTTATTGTGGCTGGTGGATTCTACATGCAAAAGTTTAAAGGAACAACAGAAACAGCGGGAGATATTCGAGAAGTAAAATGGGAGATGAAAAATAGAATAGGAAATGAAAAAATAGATATTACATTTCAACTGTTTAATAAAAATAACAACGAGATTCGTGGAGTGAATGATCGTATTAGAGCTATTATTGTGGACGAGCAGTTAAAAGGAATTCAGCAAATCAACCCTGCATTTGCTGGGAATGGTTCTTATAAGCTATCTTCAAGAGGAACAAAAGGTAAAGCTTATACGATTTTCTTATATGAGGATCACGGTAAAACAGAACAGTCCTTTTCTAAGAAAAACTTTGGGGAAGAGGAAAAAGAGAAGAAACAAAAGAATTTAATAGAAGACACAGTGCTTACAAAAAAAATTGGCGATTACCAAATGTCGCTTTTATTTGGAGCTTTACATCCAAATGAAGCAGCTACATTGACATTTCAATTGCAAATGAAAAAAGGAGAAAGGGTGAAGTTTAGCTCAGGCACTGGAGAACAGGGGGCACTTTATATAGTCGATGAAAAACGAGAACATTTTTTATATGCAGTCCCTATAAATGAAGAAGAGCAATTGCAATATCGTATTACCTTCCCAGAAGAAGGAATATATAAAATATGGGGCACATTTTATATAAACGGAAAAAAGTATGAAAAAGAGTTTATCCTCCAAGTTCAGAAACGAAAAAGCAGCTAGTGATACTAGCTACTTTTTCGTTTTCCTATTAATTTTGTTACAGCAAGCATTGTAATTGGTAAGGAATGATTTTTGCGGAATGCTAAATATTTGCCGCTCCACGTAGGTTTATATTTTTCTTTAAAGTGCCGTAAACCACTAAAACTATACGTATAACGAACATTATTGAAAATTGCTGCAGCGACGCGCTCGGACCAGAAAGATTGTGTAGATAGACCAACATTAGAGAGCGGAGCCATACCGATATTGAAAGAATGATAATCGTTTTCTTTTGCCCATTGGAATAAATGGATGAAAATCGCATCCATAATTCCACCAGGTGCATCAGGGTAATAGCGCATTAAATCAACAGAAAGTTCACCAGCTTGGTAAACAGGCATAAAGGTTGTAAATGCGATGATTTTTCCTTCAGCATCAGATAAAGTTGCAATAGGGGCACGATTTATATAGTCACGATCAAAGTATCCAAGAGAAAAACTTTTTTCTTTTTTTCCTCCAAGCCAAGCATCTGAAACTTTTTTTAATTCCTTATATAACTCGTCTGAAAATGGTGGTTGATGAATGGAAAATGTATAACCTTCACGCTCAAAGCGGTTAAAAGTTGCACGTAATCCAGCACGTTTTTTACCTGATATAGTAAAGGTATTTAAATCAACAACAGCCTCTTCACCAAGTTTAAAGAAGTTATAGCCAAAATCATGATATAAGCTCATCCATTTACTTTCAATTTGATAGAAAACACAAATGTATCCGAAGCGATCTGCTTCAGCTAGAAATTCTTGTAGTACCATGCGGAAAGAAGACGGATCCCCAATTGGATCACCGAGTATAATAAGACGTTTTCCTGTTGTTGAAAATAAAAGAAGTGCTTTTCCATCACTACTGAAGAAAAATTGTTTATCTCCTAAAAAACCTAAATGGCTTAGTACATTTCCGCCATATTCATCTAAGAAGTTTTGCAAACGTTTATCGTTTGCTGGTTGCCCAGGAAATACACTACGGTAGCGATTTGCAATAAGGGAACCGATAAGTAAAAAGGTTGGGACAAAGAAAGCTGCTGCAAGTGCGCTACGTTTTACTTGGGTAATGTTACGAACAACAAAATCTGGTTTAAAAGCTTCTTTTGCTCCAGCAAATAAAATACCTAGGTTTTTGTACAAATATAATGTTAGTAGTAAAAATATAAATAATTTGACTACATCAGAGAGCGATACTTCTATTTTCTCACGCACAAATCTTTTACGGAGCATATATAATACGGCAAGTACAATTAATAAAATAAAGGTTTCTTCAATATCAATTCCTTTTAATGTGTTAAAGATTGCTGCTCCAATTAAAGAAACAATCGTCATATAGTAGGAGCGTTTCGTTCCGTAATAAATCCCTCGTGACAGAATAAGAAGAAGGATACCAAAGGTTAAAGATAAACTAAAAGAAAATTGAATGAGATGTTTTGGAGCTAAAATATGTAACGCGTGAGCACGGTTTATGCTTGTTGGTAAAATGGTTGATAAGATAACCATTAAGCCAGCAAAAACAGTTAATGCAGCGGATGCCCATGATCCTAATTTCCCTAAAAAATCACGTTGCAATGTCCAAATGACACCTGTTGTTTCTAAAGCAGGTGCGATAAATGGCTTATCTTCAATTTTTTTCAGTGCAGCTCCTGTCATTTCAAAAGCTGCAAAAATTAAACCGAGGCAAAACGGTAAAATATAGTATACAAGGCGGTATAGTAACATAGCGGGTAGTAATACGCCTGTATCGATACCGTATTGTCCTAAACCAGTCAAAAAGACAAGATCAAATGAACCAAGACCACCTGGTACAAGACTAACAACGCCAGCTAAAGCTGCAATAACATAAACTCCTAAAAACTTCCGAAAATCGATCTCAATTCCAAATAATATTAAAATAACATACATGACGATACCGGCAGATAGCCATTCCACTAAAGAAACAATGGAGTATAAAACGGTTGGGTTTTTCTCTTCTTCTTGTCCGTCTACGTTTTTTTGTTTTCGATTTTTAAGTTTAGAAAACCCGATATATATCGGTACAAAAAGAGCAAAGAAGACGAGTACAGGCCATAGCCAAGGTTTTTCATGCAGAATAAAACGTGTATCTAGTATTCCGATAAGACCGAGGAATGAGAGAAGAGCTAATCCGTTAATAAAGGCGGTTGTCATCCAAGCGATACTTTTGATAAGTTTACCATTCTCTTTTACGTGAGGCCGATATAACATTGTTCGTACGCCCGCTCCAACAAGGCCACCAAAGCCGAGAAATCCATTTAAAGTGTTGGCAGTCCATGAAACACGGAAAATCTTTTGAATAGGTACATCTGCTTTTAAATAGCGGAGCATAACAAAGTCATAAAAGAACATTGTTGAAACAGCAAATGCGCCGAGCGTAATAGCTAAAAAGACTCCTCCAGTTGGAATGTTTTTAATTGTTTCAATTGCTTCTCGAAATGAAATACCAGACAATTCTTTTCGAGCTTGAAAGAATACAATTGTTAAGACAACAAATGGGAAAATAATTTTTCCAATTTGTAAGAAACGTTTCCACGAAAACGACATAAATACAACTCTCCTTGCATAAGAAAACTGAGACAATATTCTTATTATGACAAACTTCAGGAAAAATAAAAAGGTAAATTGCAGGATATAAAAGCTATTTTTTATATAAATATATAAATATCATATATATTTTGTTAAGAATTAATGAAGGATCAGAATTTTGTTTATTCAGAAAAATAAGTTAAAATAGAACAAAATAAGGAAGAGAGGGAAAGCAGATGGTTATAATAGGTTACGCAGGCTATGAACTAGAAAAAGCACAACCTAATACATCAGAAGATTTCTTTAATCGATCTGAAGTAACTTATATGTTGGGTGAGCAAGAAAAAACATTTTCTGTATTATATGTCCGTTATTTTGAAGAAATTTTACAAGAAATTACTCCGTTTGAAGGAAATCCAGTTTTTAAAATAGAAGAACAAGACATATATTTACGTGATATCGTTGCTATAGCTTGTTTTGTAAAAAATAAAGAACTTCGTGGGCAAAAGCGTGTATATATTAATGTAATAGAAGATTTTCAAAAATATTTTGATGACAAAACAGTGGTAAAAGTACAAAACATAATGGCTGAGTTACATAAAAATAAAAAAGTAGAAATAGCGTAAAATGGCAAAGGAGAGAAAAGGATATGTCTAATTCAATGGTTGAAAATCAAACGAATCAAATTTCGGGGTTTTTAGAAGAGGTTATTACTTTAATGACTGATTTTGTAAATTATCATACATTACCTTCTTTATTAGAAGAGTCACCAGAAGGTAATAAGCATTATTATGAAGGTTTATTATCGGCATTAAGACGATTACTTGTATTTTGTGAAGAAGGATTGGATGCGTGCCTTGTTTTATTGAGTAGTCAACCATTTCGAAAAGCGGCTGCTGAGAAAACATTATATAAAATCTACCATCAAGTAATTGCTGAATTCTTTTCACCAAAGAGTGATCAATGGTATGAAAATAGTCGCTCGGCATATACAGGAAAAAATTCCATTGCTTTTCAACAAGTACCACCTCGCTCAATTGAAAAAGTAATGCAAGAATTAGAAGGTAAGTTCCAAACGATGCGTGAGGAATTAGAATATTATGAAACGGACTATCAAACAAAGATATTACACAAGTATTAAAATATGGTTGAAAGAAAACCATTCTTTTCAGATGGAAGATAGGATCCGGCCGTGGATAGAAGCGGTCAGGTCCTTTTTTAATCCCATGCGATGTGAGAACAAAAGGAGAGAAAGAGTGGAGGCTTCTTTTGCTGTTTTGTACGGTATATACAATGTGGGAACTGAATATAGTTAAAGTGGATAGCATCAAGGAGGTGTCGCGTTGTATGAACCAGCAAGGTGCATTTACGGATTACTTTCATGAGGTAGAAAATTGGTGTGAAAGTGTTCTTCACGTACTAGATAGTCGTGCAACTGAAGTGTATGACGTCCATATGCTTGCCTATAAAATTCAAATGCTATTAGACCGTATGAAAGAAAATGAATATGAGACAGATGCTGAATTGCTGTATGAGATAAGTGAAGATGTGGAGCACATTCAAAATCATTTACAAGAAGTATTTATGTACGAGAATGAACAATATGAATTGTACGAAAGAGCATATACTGAACGATCTGTTCCGATTGGAGGGCATACGCTTCCTCCACTTCCTTATCCATACAATGCGTTAGAACCGTATATTTCTCAAGAAATTATGATGCTGCATCATGATAAACATCATCGCAGTTATGTAGAAGGGCTGAATAAAGCAGAAAAAATGATGGAAGAAGCAAGGAAAACAAACAAATTTGATTTAATAAAGCATTGGGAAAGGGAAGCGGCTTTTCACGGTTCAGGTCATTATTTACACACGATATTTTGGAATAACATGAAAAAAGATGGGGGCGGAAGTCCAAGAGGTGCATTATCTCGACAAATTGAGAAAGATTTTGGAAGCTTTTTACGTTTTCAAAAGCATTTTACAGAAGCTGCATCGAAGGTAGAAGGATCTGGTTGGGCGATTCTTGTGTGGGTACCTCGTTCGGGAAGATTAGAGATTTTACAGAGTACCCTTCATCAATTATTCACACAGTGGGATACGATACCGTTACTTGTGCTTGATGTATGGGAACATGCATATTACTTGCAGTACCAAAATCGAAAAGATGAGTACATTAAAAATTGGTGGAATGTTGTAAATTGGCCAGATGTGGAAAAGCGCTTTGAAAGTGCGAAGCAGCTTGAGTGGACCCCGTACTAGACGCATATTTGTGCGTCTTTTTTTGCTGGTATAGAATAGAATATTTCGTTCATATTTTATAGGGCCAAGCATACACTTGTACAAAAAGTGCCAAAAGGACGTGGTGGGGGAATATGAGACTAATTTGGATTGCACTTATTTTAATGTGTGCGAGTATTATACCGATTCATACATATGCACAAATGAATGATGTAAGCGCCCATAATGCTATATTGATGGAAGAACATTCAGGACGAGTTTTATATGGGAAATTAGAACATGAACCACAGAAAATCGCTAGCATCACAAAAATTATGACTGCCTTACTTGCTGCTGAATCAGGAAGAATGAAAGAAGCTGTACCTATTAGCGATAAAGCTGTTCGAGTAGAGGGCTCGGCCATTTATTTAAAACCTGGGGGGAAAGTACCGCTAGAAGATTTAGTTTATGGTTTAATGCTCCGTTCAGGTAATGATGCAGCCCAAGCAATTGCTGAAAATGTTGGAGGAAGCATAGAAGGATTTGTTTATTTGATGAATGAAAAAGCGCAACAAATCGGAATGAAAGATACACATTTTTCAAATCCGCATGGTTTAGATGGAGACGGTACGCACTATTCATCTGCATATGATATGGCGCTTTTAACACGGTATGCAATGGGAAATGAAACGTTTCGGAAAATTTTCGGAACAAAAACATATCAATCGAAAGCATGGGATTATCCATGGAAAAACAAGCATAAACTTGTAACCTCTTATTATGAATTTGCAACAGGAGGAAAGACGGGATTTACAAAGAAAGCTGGGCGTACACTTGTTACAACAGCTTCGAAAGATGGTTTAGATTTAATTGTAGTGACGCTTAATGCATCTAGTGATTGGGATGACCATATGTATTTATTTGATCAAGGATTTAAACAGTATGAGTTAACGAAAGTTCTAGAGCAAGGAGCGCTCTCTGGACTGAAAGAAAAGAAGTATACAAATCATGTTTATACCAAAAATGGTTTTTCGGTACCTTTAACAGTAGATGAGAGAAAAGAAGTCTTGCTAAAAGTTGAACTTGATAAAAATGCGAAGTTAAAGAGTGGAGAAAAAATAGGGAAAACAATTATTTATGTAGGTAACGAGAAAGTAGGCGAGCGCAATTTATTTTATAGTAAACGAAAGCTAGTTGCCACAACGGGAGTATATTGGAATGATGTGAGAGAGATTTTCTCTCATATGTTAGGTGTCGGAACAGATGGTTAACCTCGTATGGGTGGCGATGGCGGTCATTGGGATTGTATATGCGATGGTAAACGGAACGATGGAGGAAGTGAATAAAGCAGTTTTTGAAGGGTCAAAAGATGCAGTAACAATTTGTATTGGGCTAATTAGTGTTTTAGTCTTTTGGCTCGGTTTAATGAAAATTGCTGAAGAAGCAGGCTTATTAAAGAAATTAGTCTCATTTTTTATGCCAGTTGTAAAAAGGTTGTTTCCAGAAGTGCCAAAAGACCACCCTTCGATGGGGTTTATTTTATCAAATATGATGGCAAATTTTTTTGGATTAGGAAATGCAGCGACGCCACTTGGTATTAAAGCCATGGAACAGCTTAAGGAATTGAATGGGGGAAAGGATTCGGCAAGTCGTTCTATGGTGACATTTTTAGCTTTAAATACATCTGCAATTACATTGATACCGACTACTGTAATTTCAATTCGGATGACGTATGAGTCGGCGAATCCGACTGAAATTGTTGGTGTTACGTTTATTGCACAAGTGTTATCAATGATTGGAGCGATTTGGATTGACCGCTATTTTTACCGAAGACGGAGCAGAAAGGGGCGGAAAAAGTGAGTATTGTTAATACAATTTCATTATGGGTGATTCCATGTGTTATTGGTTTTATCCTATTGTATGGGACGATAAAAAAAGTTCCAACGTACGAATCATTTGTAGAGGGCGGAAAAGAAGGAATCCAGATTGCTATTTCTATTTTACCATTTATGGTAGGGATGCTTGTATCTATTTCTATTTTCAGGGCATCAGGGGCACTAGATGCCATGATTTCCGTCATGAAGCCAATGTTAGATATGATTCACGTGCCAGCAGAAATTGTGCCGCTTGCGCTTATACGTCCCATTTCTGGCTCTGCAGGATTAAGTATTACTACAGATTTAATTGCTACATATGGGCCTGATTCATTTATTGGTAGGCTTGCTTCCACGATGCAAGGAAGTACAGATACAACATTTTATATTTTAACAGTGTACTTCGGAGCTGTTGGGATTCGTAAAATGGGAGATGCCTTAAAGGTAGGATTGTTCGCAGATTTAATTGGGATTATTTGTTCTATTGTGTTCGTTTCTTTATTGTTTCAGTAATCGGTATTCATTTTTTGCGTCAATTCGCTTATAATACGTATACGACCGCTATTAAGAGTAGGCTTAATAGTGGTTTTTTTTGTGGAGTATTTTTGACAAAATAATGAACTTTTGTTGTGAACAACTGTATGAACGTAAACAATAATAAAGGATAAAACTAGCATTCAGCCTTTAAAAGTTTGCACTATAGCTATGTTGTTTATGATAGACGAGGAAAATCGCTGTAAACCTTCGGCGGTTGCCAAGTCTTTCTAATGAAGGTAAGATAAATTTGAGGTGAATTAAGGAAATGGAACGATTACAAAAAGTGATTGCGCAAGCTGGAATTGCGTCAAGAAGAAAAGCTGAAGAGCTTATTCAGCAAGGAAAAGTGAAAGTTAACGGTAAAGTAGTGACTGAGTTAGGAACAAAGGTAACTCCTCAAGATAAAGTAGAAGTAAATAATATTCCTCTTGAAAAAGAAGAACCTGTGTATTTCTTACTATACAAACCAACAGGTGTTATTTCGAGTGTATCAGATGACAAAGGAAGAAAAGTTGTTACGGACTTTTTCCCTGAAATCACACAGCGTTTATTCCCAATTGGTCGTTTAGACTATGATACGTCTGGTGTACTCCTTATGACAAACGATGGTGACTTTGCAAACATATTAATGCATCCAAAATATAAAGTTGAGAAAACATATGTTGCAAAAGTAAAAGGACCATTAACAGGAGAAAAAATTCGCTTGTTAGAAAAAGGTGTTGAACTAGAAGATGGAAAGACAGCACCAGCACGTGTGAAAATTCTTTCTTGGGATAAACGTAAAGAAATGGCAATTGTTCAATTAACAATCCATGAAGGACGTAACCGTCAAGTTCGCCGCATGTTCGAAGCGCTTGGCTGTAAAGTAATGAAATTAAAACGTGAACGTTACGCTTTCTTAGAAGCAGGAAGCTTACGTCCTGGTGATGCGAGAGAGTTATCACCTCATGAAGTAAAACAACTACGTGCGCTTGCTTCTACAAAACCAAGATAAGTGGTAAAGTCAAATTTTCATCCGTGGGGAGTGTTATTTCCCGCGGGTGATTATAGAGATATATACACGAAAATAAACAAATGCTCGAAGTAAGGGACAAGTTAGTAGTTACAGAAATTGTTTACATACAAATTCATCAAAGAGAGGGGAGCGAGTATGAATAAGAATCGCTTGCTATTTCGCATTCTTATTTTGCTTATTTTAAGCGTAGCAGTAGGATTTACACTCTATCAAGGTTTTTTTGTTGATAAGGAAAAAATGCAAATCGGGAAAAAAGCGCCTAACTTTGTTGTTACAGATTTAGAAGGAAAGAAAATCGAGTTAAATGACTTGAAGGGAAAAGGAGTATTCTTAAACTTTTGGGGAACATGGTGTAAACCGTGTGAAAAAGAGATGCCTTATATGAATGAATTATATCCTAAATATAAAGAAAAAGGCGTTGAAATCATTGCGTTAGATGCAGATGAAACGAATATTGCAGTGAAAAATTTTGTGAATCAATATGGATTAACGTTCCCTGTGGCAATTGATAAAGGGCAAGAAATAATCGGTACATACAGCGTGGGACCATTGCCAACATCATTTTTAATTGATAAAGACGGAAATGTAATTGAAAAAATCACGGGTACACAAACGAAGGATCAAATAGAGGGATATTTAAAGAAGATTACTCCTTAATAAAGAAAGCCTTTACATAATGTGATAGTTAATATGTTTGCTAGATGAAGGTGCTTTGCTTTGTCTTAGTACCCCTCTTGAAAATTCTGAGTATTGCGGTAACTTACACTTGGAAGATACAATGATAAATAGAAACAAAAGGCGGTGAGAATATTGGAACAAATAAAATGTGAATGTGGGCATGTAAACCCAATTGGCACAATTTTTTGCGAAGCTTGTGGGAAACCTTTTGAAAGTAAGGAAGGTACAAGATTATTAGATATGCGATATGAGGGGAGTGCTCGGCGCTCTCTTACTCATACGAAAACAATCGTGGATAAGATTTGGAGCTTTTTTTCTTCTGTAAAAGTAGGAGTATGGCTTATAGTTATCACTCTATTAGCATCAGCAGTTGGAACAATATTCCCACAAGAAATGTACATACCTCCAGGTGTTACGCCGAGTGAATATTATGAGCAGGAATATGGTTTTCTAGGGCAATTATATTATCAACTAGGTTTTAATAATTTATATAGCTCATGGTGGTATATGATTTTAATTGCTTCGATTGGTGTATCACTTGTGATATGTAGTTTGGATCGTGTAATCCCGCTGTATAAAGCTTTAAAAAAGCAGGGGGTAAAAAGGCACCCAAGTTTTTTAAAGAGACAACGGTTGTATGGGACAGGATCTCCAAAAGAAGGAGATTTAGAACAGATTCAAGCTAATTTAAAGAAAAAAAATTATAATGTAAGAGTTGATGGTGAAAATATTTTAGCAGAAAAAGGAAGATTCTCTCGTTGGGGTCCATATGTCAATCATATCGGTCTTATTATTTTTCTATTTGGAGCAATGCTACGGTTTCTTCCGAGCATGTATGTGGATGAATCGCTATGGCTACGTGATGGTGAAACAAAAGAGATACCAGGGACGGATGGCAAGTATTATTTAAAAAATGAAAAGTTTATAAAAGAAGTTTATGACAAAAGTAAAGATGATCAAGTATTTAATGATGCGATTGAGCGTGTGGGCGATAAAATGATTGCTAAAAACTATCAAACGAATGCTGTATTATACAAAGTGGTAGGGGAAAATGTTGCCGGACAAAAACCAAAGTTAGAGAAGGTAAAAAAAGGTGAGATTCGGGTAAATGAACCGCTCAAATTTGATCAATTTGCCTTATATCAATTAGATTTTAAAGAAAATGAATTTAGTAGTATGTCTTTTTCTTTACAGAAAAAAGACAATCAACAAAAATGGACACCTATTAAAGTGAATCTAGAAAATCCAAAAGAAACGTACGATTTAGGAGATGGATATTCTATTAAACTATTAAGTTATTTCCCTGATTTTTATTTTGATGAGAATGGTCAGCCGAATACAAAAACAAAGATTCCGAATAATCCAGCTTTCGTATTTAAAATGTTTACGCCAGAGACACCAAAAGGAGAAGTAAGCTTTGTAGGGATACAACAAAATATTGAACCAGAAGGAAATAATCAATATAAAATGACCTTTGCGGGAGTAGAAATGCGAAACGCTACAGGGTTGATTGTAAGAAAAGATTTGACGCTATGGATTCTTGGTATCGGAGGATTTATCTTCATGGTTGGTGTGATTCAAGGGATGTATTGGAATCATCGTCGCATTTGGATACAACGTGTTAAAGATGAATGGTGGATTGCGGGTCATACAAATAAAAATTGGTTTGGCTTGCGGAAAGATATTGAAAAAGTACTTGAAGGAACAACAATTCCACAACCATACGACAAAGTAAATGACCAAAAAATTAGTTAAGGTGGGGAGAGAGAATAAATGGTACAAATAAGCAGTAATTTTCTATTTACCGCTTTTATTCTATATTTAATTGCAACACTGTTCTTTGGAGGAGCAATTAAAGAGAAAGAACGGAAGTGGGCAAATATAGGTATAACCATAACAATTTTAGGGTTCGCCGCTCAAACTGTATACTTTGTAACAAGATGGATTGCTTCAGGGCATGCCCCAGTAAGTAATTTCTTTGAGTTTGGTACATTCTTTGGCATGATGCTTGTTGGTGCTTTTATTGCTATGTACTTCATGTATCGTGTTAGTATCGTCGGATTATTTGCTTTACCAGTAGCGCTGTTATTAATTGCATATGCAAGTATGTTTCCAAGAGAAATTTCACCGCTTATTCCATCGCTGAAAAGTAATTGGCTACATATTCATGTAACAACAGCGGCAGCTGGACAAGCTATTTTAGCAATTAGTTTTATTACAGGTGTTATGTATTTGCTTAAAAATGTAGATCAATCCAAAAAATCGAAACGAACATTTTGGTTAGAAACAGTGGTGTTTACACTCGTTTGTACTGTCGGATTTATCGCTGTAACAACGGTTTATTCAGCGACAAAATATGAAGCGAAATTTCAATGGGTGGATAAAAATGAACAGAAAGTAGAGATGAAATATAATCTTCCTGCGCTAGTTGGCCCACATGAAGGAGAATTACTAACAACTGGGAAACTTGAACCAATTGCAGAAATGCCTGCTATTATAAATGCAAAGAAATTAAATACAGTCATTTGGTCATTGCTTGTTGGGACAGGGCTTTATATTGTATTAAGATTAATTTTACGAAAAAGGGTATCTGCGGCTCTTCAGCCAGTAGTGAGAAATGTTAACAGTGATTTACTCGATGAAATTGGATATCGCTCTATTGCGATTGGATTCCCAGTCTTTACGTTAGGGGCACTAATTTTTGCGATGATTTGGGCACAAATTGCATGGACTCGTTTTTGGGGATGGGATCCAAAAGAAGTATGGGCACTTATTACATGGCTCTTTTATGCTGCAGTTTTACATTTACGTTTATCTAAAGGGTGGCATGGTGAGAAGTCAGCATGGCTTGCGGTAATTGGATTTGCGATTATCATGTTTAATTTTATAGTGGTAAACTTAATTATCGCTGGTTTACACTCATATGCATAAGGAAGCGCATGCTGCAGTTCAGCATGATAAAATAGGAGAGTGGTTGTCACTTTCCTATTTTATTTTTGTCAATTTCTTTTCTTTTTTGAGAAAAACATGGCAAAATAAAGGTTGATTTTGTAAAATGATGTCGGGGCCTAAATGTCCTGTTCAAAAAAAATACATATTTTTGGAAAAGAAATGAACAAACTTTATTATTCTTGTGAAGCATAATATCTAAGGTGGAAGACTAACATTTTAGAACTATCTATTATGAGATAAGAGTAAAAACGGTATTACATTATAGAAGGGTAGGTGTAAACCGTTGTCATATTTTTTACGGCAGCGGGAAGCAATGGAAAACGAACCAAGAATTTTAATTGTGGATGATGAAGATCGTATTCGTCGTTTATTAAAAATGTATTTAGAAAGAGAACAATATACGATTGATGAGGCTGATAATGGTGATACAGCTTTAGAAAAAGCATTGCAAAATGACTATGATTTAATCTTATTAGATATCATGATGCCTGGAAAAGATGGAATTGAAGTATGTAAAGGGATTCGTGAGAAAAAAGCAACACCAATTATTATGCTGACAGCTAAAGGCGAAGAAGTAAACAGGGTGCAAGGATTTGAAGTTGGCTCCGATGATTATATCGTAAAGCCGTTTAGTCCACGTGAAGTAGTTCTTCGTGTAAAAGCAGTATTACGCCGTTCTGTAACAACAACATTCTTTACACAAGATACAACAACAAAAGATGTTATTGTATTCCCGCATTTAACAATTGATAACGATGCGCATCGCGTTACAGCGGATGGTGATGAAGTTAACTTAACACCAAAGGAATATGAATTATTGCTATTTTTAGCAAAGGCTCCTGATAAAGTGTTTGATCGTGAACAATTGTTAAAAGAGGTATGGCAATATGAATTCTTTGGAGATTTGCGTACAGTAGATACACACGTAAAGCGTTTGCGTGAAAAGTTAAGTAAAAAATCATCTGAAGCAGCAAAGATGATTGTAACTGTATGGGGTGTTGGTTATAAGTTTGAGGTTGTGAACGGCTGATGCTTTGGAGAAGTGTAGTAGGAAAGCTATGGATGACAATATTGCTTCTTGTTTCATTTGTCCTTGGCTTTGTTGCCATTTTGCTTTCACAGTTTTTTGATAATTACTATATTGAAATGAGCGAAAATCGGCTTACAAAAGTAGCGACAAGTGTTTCGGAATTAATTGAAGAAGGTGCAGACGAAGAAACGATTGAAAATATCGCATATAAGTTTGCTGATCCGCTCTCACGAATTATTATTGTAAAGGGGGATCATGAAGTTTCTTCTTCACCGAAACAAGAAGGATTGGTAGATCTTACAATAGAAGATCTGAAAAAGGATAAAGATTTAGCAGCTGTTTTTATAGATAAAAAAGAAAATAAAGAAAAAATAAAAAAAGTGTCTGATGACAAGACGAATAAGAATTCCGAAAATGATATTATGATTGTTGGTAAACCACTCCAATCATCAAATCATAGTGCGGTGTTTGTATATCAATCATTGCAAGTTCCAAAACAAGGTATGGAAAAAGCGACTGATTTCATTTTTCTATCAGCGGGAATTGCAATTATTTTAACAACGTTCTTTGCATTTTTCTTATCGACACGAATTACAGCTCCTCTTCGTAAAATGCGTGAAGTAGCCTTTGAAGTGGCACGCGGAAAATTTGATACGAAAGCACCTATGGTTTCGCAAGATGAAATAGGAGAGCTAGCAACGGCATTAAATCAAATGGGAAAACAATTGAAGTTTAATATTAATGCGCTGCAACAAGAAAAAGAACAACTCTCCAGTATTTTAAGTAGTATGGCAGATGGGGTTGTAACATTGAATCAAGAAGGTGAAGTTGTTGTTATCAATCCACCAGCGGAGCGCTTTTTACAAGTTTGGCAAGAAGAAAAAGAGTTGGAATTAAGTAGAAATTTACCACCTGAGCTTGTTGAGTTGTTTCATCTTGTAGTAGAGAGTGAGCAGCAGCAAGTTATTGAAATTAATTTACAAAAGGGTAATTACGTTGTTCTTATGACTCCGCTATATAATCAAACAAAAATTCGTGGTGCTGTCGCAGTCCTTCGAGATATGACGGAAGAACGTCGTCTTGAGAAAATGCGTCAAGATTTTATTGCGAATGTGTCTCATGAATTGCGTACTCCGATGGTTATGCTTCAAGGTTATAGTGAGGCAATCTTAGATGATGTTGTTCAAACGAAAGAGGAGATAAATGAGTTTGTGCAAATTATTTATGATGAGTCTGTTCGTTTAGGACGCCTTGTAAATGAACTGTTAGATTTAGCTCGGATGGAAAGTGGTCATGTAGAACTGCATATATCTGAAGTGGATATTCATCCGTTTGTTGAGAAAATTGGCCGTAAGTTCCAAGGGATTGCGCAGGATAAAGAAGTGCAGTTAACCGTTGATTTCCGTAATCCGATTGAGGAGCATCCATTTGATGCGGATCGTATGGAACAGGTATTAACGAACTTAATAGATAATGCAATTAGGCATACAAACGCAGGTGGTCATGTTAAGCTTATTATTGATACGAAAAATAATGGACTAGTCTTTGAAGTGCAAGATTCAGGTGCAGGTATCCCTGAAGAAGATATTCCATTCTTATTTGACCGCTTCTATAAAGCTGATAAAGCAAGAACACGTGGGAAAACGGGCGGTACTGGTTTAGGGCTTGCAATTGCTAAAAACATTGTGCAAGGTCATGACGGGAAAATCTCCATATCAAGTGTTGTTGGAGAAGGGACAACATTCTCTGTATATTTACCAGGTCAATCCATATAAGTGATATTGTTGTGAGTGAATACTGAAGTTCTAATATTTTTTATTCTTTTTGAGTTTTAATATCTTCTCAATGGAATGAAGAATATTAGAACTTTTTATTTTAGTGTGCTATTGGTAGAGGGTAGTCCCTTTATGAAAATTGATTGGAAGATAAAAAGGTTACACTAGGGAAAGAATAAATCCATATTGATTTGCTGGTATATCATTCGTGTCTATGAAAACAAAAGGTAATCACTACTCATTTTCTCCTGCTGTTTTCACATGGCATGGGGCTGAAAGAGAGCCTGACAGTTTTTACGCACGGCTGGTTCCTCTCTTTCGTCAAAAAAAGGTTTATACCGTTTTTCAATGTATATAAATCTATTTTAACTTTCCGACATATAAGTCGCGGCTATGAAAATAAAAGAAGGTCCCCACTCATTTTCTCCTTCTGTTTTCACATGGTATGGGGCTGAAAAAGGAACTGACCGCTTCTACCCATGACTGGATGCTCTCTCACCACAAAAAAAGAAAGTTTTTAATTCGTTTTTAAAATGTATACTTATATTTGTAATAACTAGTGTAATGAATAAAGCTTAAAAAGAGAGGTGTAGAAGATTTGAAACTATATACAAAAACAGGAGATAAAGGACAAACAAGTATTATCGGTGGGCGAGTTGATAAAAATCATATTCGTGTAGAAGCATATGGAACAATTGATGAGGCAAACTCTCATATTGGATATGCGATGACTATGATTCGAGAAGAACGCTTTCAGGATATATATGATGAGCTTGAAAAGATTCAGCATGAGTTGTTTGATTGTGGTGGTGATTTAGCAATTATGCAGCAAACAATGCCGTATAAAGTAACGGAAGAGATGGTTATATATTTAGAAGAACGAATTGATTGCTACATAGAAGAAGCTCCACCGCTGGAGCGATTTATTTTGCCTGGTGGGAGCGCAGCGTCCGCGATGATTCATGTTGCACGTACGGTAACGAGAAGAGCTGAGCGTCATATTGTATCGTTAGGAAAGCAAGCAGAAATAAATGAAGTTGTATTGCGATATGTTAATCGATTATCTGATTATTTATTTGCAATAGCTAGGGTGATAAACGCTCGTCTTAATGTAAGAGATGTTGAATATAAACGAAGTGCAATTGTTTTTCGTAATAAGGAAGAGAAGGAAGTGGAGTGATTCACTTTCTTTTTTTGTATACTTTTTTCCGTAATATACCACAATAGAGAAAGTGTGACGGTTATCAAAAAAACGGAGGATGTATATGAAAGTCTTAAAAATCGGTATACTTGTCGTTGGGATGTTTTTTAGTTCTCAAGTATACGCTTATGCTGAGGATGAACGATGGATATGGCCTGTAGATGGAAGAATTAGTGATTATTTTGGAACAAGGAATGGAAAGCACTACGGTATTGATATAGCTGCCTCAATCGGAACGCCGGTTGCGGCGATTCGGGGTGGAACGGTAACAAAATCCTATTTTTCAAATAGTTATGGACATGTAGTGTTTATTAAACATGGAGAATATGAAGCTGTTTACGCTCATTTAAATAAGAGATATGTACTGCAGGGGGAGCGTATTGCAAGAGGTGAGGTAATTGGTGAAGTAGGTAATACAGGTGAATCACGAGGAGCGCATCTGCACTTAGAAGTTCATAAGGGTGCTTGGACGTTCGGGAAAAGAAATGCAATGGATCCTTTGCTTGTTTTAAAGGAAGAGATGAATCAAATAGCATCAGCATCACTATATATTGTGCAAAAAGGAGACACTTTGGTCAGTATTGCACATAAGTTCGGTATGACAGTTCGTGAAATAAAAGTGAAAAATGAATTGAGGCAAGATCTGATTTATCCAAATCAAAAATTATATATAAATTAAAAAAGAGCTAGCAAAACTAGCTCTTTTTTACCAAAAAATAAAGACACATATAAATCCAGAAATGGCTAAATAGCTATAATAATAAAAGACCTTCGCCCTCGTTTTTTCCGTTGTTCGAAATAATACTATGGTTGGTTCAATTAGTCCAATTGTCAAACACAGTAGACCAAGGAGCATACAACCGATAGAAAAAGAATACAGGGCAACTTGTATTTGTTGGAATGGAATAATCCATTTTAATAAACATGCAATAAGTGCGGTATAACATATGCTGCCAATGTATTTGTTTAAAATTGTATTAGAACGAAAACCAGGAAGCTTTTTCAAAAAGGATCGAGAAACAACTTCTGTTTGTAAAGAAGTATGATCTTCGATTATTTTTTGTGCTTCTTTTCCTTTATGAAAGAGAGAGAGAATCCAATTACGCTTTCCTTGGAAAATAAATTGCGATGTTGTTAAATAGTGATCAATTTTCACTTTATCCCAACTGTTCCATGGATGACGTTCACATAGCTTTAGTTTACTTTCTGTTGTTTTATCATACTGATAAATACTAATTCCTTCTTCATCAAAAGTAGCATAGTATGTTTCTCTTGAAAATGCGCCTAAATCAATTGGACAGTAGAAAAGTAACTCTTTTTTTAAATAAAAGTATTCTTTTCTTAAGTTTTTTTTCATCGTTTCTTGAATAGAGTGTCTTTTTTCTTTTCTCATGACATTTCCTCCGTATTAAGAAAATGCTCTTATCTTAACAATTCAACATCTTATCACTTTTCTGTATGGATGACTAGGGAATTGCGAAGGAAAAAATCGAATTGTAAAAAATATGGATTGTGTTGTCACATAATCCGATGACTGTTTTTATATTGTATGTATCCCACTATTCATGGGCAGTAAGACCCTGCCTCAAGATTCAGAGGAAAACAAAGAAGGTAGGAGGGATCGAGCTGATTAAGGTTCAATTTATAATAAAAATACTACTTACTATTTATAAGTTATAAACATTTTTGTTCACAACTGTACGATGATGTTGTATAATGGTGGAGAAAATAGAATATCGGTCTATCTTCGGGGCAGGGTGAAAATCCCGACCGGCGGTGATGAACAGTTGCTTTTCGTTCTAAGCCCGCGAGCCGTTAAGGCAGGATTTGGTGAGATTCCAAAGCCGACAGTATAGTCTGGATGGGAGAAGATGGAGGTTCAAGCGTTCAAAAAAGATAAGTATTTGAACGTCTGTTTGATGTGCCTAAAAAATTCTCCCTTTGTGTAAAACACAAAGGGTTTTTTCATGATAGGAAAAAAATAGGCATAGCAGAACCTTTCCACTTTCCATGAGATGATCGATGGAAAAGGAGAGAGAAGGATGAAA
This sequence comes from Bacillus sp. TL12, assembly GCF_022625245.1. Taxonomy (NCBI): domain Bacteria; kingdom Bacillati; phylum Bacillota; class Bacilli; order Caryophanales; family Bacillaceae; genus Bacillus; species Bacillus sp. TL12. Next base: position 103,736 of record NZ_JAJJBY010000011.1, read on the forward strand.
CAAAAAAACAGTGTAGTACAAATGGTGAGCGTAGCGATGCTTAGTAGTATTGCGTATTTGCTTATGATGTTGGATTTCCCATTCCCAGGACTTCCGCCGTTTTTAAAAATTGACTTTAGTGATGTGCCAGCTTTAATTGCAGCGATTATTTTTAGCCCAATTGCAGGTGTAGTTGTAGAAGCGATAAAAAATATTCTTCACTACGGGATTCAAGGCAGTTTAACGGGAGTTCCAGTTGGAGAAATAGCAAACTTTATTGCAGGATGTCTATTTATTGGACCAGCAGCTTTCTTATTCCGGAAGTATCGCACAGTAAAGAGTTTAACAACAGGGTTAATGTTAGGGACAGTTACTATGGCGGTAATTATGAGTGTGTTAAATTATTTCATCATTTTACCAGCTTACACTTGGTTTTTAAATCAGCCTGCTATGTCTAGTAGTGGTATGCGACAAATGATTGTAGCGGCAATTCTCCCATTTAATTTAATTAAGGGAATTGTTGTAACAGTTGTATTTGTAGCACTGTTCTCACGCTTAAAAGTGTGGGTATTTGCAAAAATGAAAAATGCATAGAAACTTTGGTCATCAGCGGGAGAGCATCGCTGATGGCTTTTTTTATTTGTGAGTTAGATAAATAACCAAAACCCCCCTCATAAAAATAAGGGGGGTTTTTGAAGTTAATAAAAAGACTATTCGAATTTTAAAGCGTCGCCATCGAATGTTTCGTCAGCAACTTTAATTGAGTCAGTTGGACAACCTTCAAATGCATCCATCATGTCGTCAATTAATACGTCTGGAATTTCAACGATACCTTGGTTATCATCTAGTGTTACAAATGCAATACCTTCATCATCGTAGTCATAAATGTCTGGTGCAGCAGCTCCGCAAGCTCCACATGCGATGCAAGTGTCTTTATCAACAATTGTATATTTTGCCATATTTTTTTCCCTCCTGATAATATGTATGTGAAAATAGTCGCTATAAAAATTATAATCTTATTGTAAAACGGTTTTTTAAACTTTTCAACATAAAATTATAATGATAATGCTTATCAATTAGGGTGTCAACTTATTTTTGATTTATTTCATAAGATTTTCAAAATGCCTAAATGCTGTACAGTTTGATACAATAGAAAATATAGATGGAATTGAAAGGTGGAAGCGGCGATGCAGTTACAATATACTTTATTATATTGTATAAAACAATTAAATGGTGAACGAACTGTTTCTTCCATTTATCACCTTTTAAAAGGGAAACGTTCTTCACAAACATTACAAGACGGAAATATATTTCACATTTCTTTTCTGTTTGGGATATATAAATCATTACAACGTTCTGATTATGATCAGGAAATTGAACATGTATTACATAAAGAATGGATTCAGAGCGTGCATGAAAATACGTACATTTTAACTGACACAGGAAAACGACAGCTGGGAACTTGGGAAGAAACACTTTTTTTCCCGCAGTATTTACACGGTTTGCACTATGGTGATCTTGGTGAAATGTTTTGGAAACGACTTTCGTTAATTATTCAAACCGTATCAAATTTACAACAGCAAAATGCAAAGTTTATTCCAATCCAACAAGATACAGAGGTAATGATGTGGGTTAAGCAGTTTCTCATCGGGATGCCATATGCAAGAAGTGAACTTGCAAAAAGGTTATGGAAAGAGATGCATACGCTGTTACAAGATGCTTTACCGATAGAAGCAACAATTTTTACATATCGATTAACTGGATATGAAAGAATTGGATATACATTAAAGCAACTTGCGGAAATTACAAGTCAAGATGTATTTCGCGTACATCTTTTATTTTGGGGCACCGTTCATTTCTTTATTCAATCTGTTCGAGATAATGAAAAAGAATTCCCGCTATTAACAAAAATTATTGCTTATCCGAATGAAAGGGCAGATTTGTTTAGTTTATCAACACAAAAAACATATCAACTTTGGAAACAAGGGCGTTCTTTGGATGAAATTGCAACAATTAGAAATTTAAAGGTTGCAACAATAGAAGATCATTTTGTTGAAATTGCATTACGAGAAAGAGATTTTTCTATTGAAATGTTTATGGAAAAAAATAAAATCAAGCATGTGCAGCGCATTATTGAAACGTTACAAACACGGAAGTTACGTGTGTTAAAGCAAGCAGTAGGAGAAGCGGTTTCTTATTTTGAAATTCGTCTTGTGTTAGCGCAGATGGGGGTTGTAAATGAGGCTTGAGGATTATTTGCATAAGTGGTTTGGTTATAACGAATTTCGTCAAGGGCAGAAAGAGGTTATTGCGGATTTATTACAAGGAAAAGATGTTGTAGCAATGCTTCCAACTGGAAGAGGAAAGTCAATGTGTTATCAGCTTCCAGGCCTTATGCAAGATGGAACAGTAGTAATTGTTTCACCATTACTATCCTTAATGGAAGATCAGGTAGCGCAGCTTAAATATGTAGTGAAGGACCGTGTGATCGCGTTTAATAGTTTTCGTACATTGATTGAAAAAAAGAAAGCGATAAAAAGATTATCTTCTTATAAATTTGTCTTTGTCTCACCTGAAATGTTGCAATCTGAAGTAATAGTAAGAGAACTAAAAAAGATTCATATTTCACTATTTGTGATAGATGAAGCACATTGTATTTCGCAATGGGGCTATGATTTTCGAACAGACTATAAAAAATTAGACCAAGTTATAGCAGGTATTGGACATCCTCCTGTGTTGGCATTAACGGCTACTGCAACAAAAGAAGTATTACAGGACATTATAAAAAGTTTAAAACTTACGAATGTAGCAGAGCATTTGTACTCGATTGATCGCCCAAATATTGCAATGGAGGTACAATTTGTACAAACAATAGAAGAGAAAAAGGAAGCGCTTCTCAAGCATGTTACTTATTTGCAAGGACCAGGAATTATTTATTGTTCGAGCAGGGCTTGGACGGAGCGTCTGGCAGAATATTTAAGGAGTAAAGGTATAGCAGATGTTGCATTTTATCATGGTGGAATGGAACACGAAGAACGGATGTTAATTCAGCAGCAATTTATGAATAATCAACTACAACTCGTTATATGTACAAGTGCATTTGGTATGGGGGTAAACAAGCCGAATACAAGGTATATTATTCATTTTCATTATCCAGCAAATATTGCTTCTTATTTACAAGAGATTGGTAGAGCGGGAAGGGATGGAGAGTCGAGCATTGCAATTCTACTTTGTAGTCCGCTAGATCACGATTTACCGGTTTCTATCATTGAAGATGAATTACCAAATAAACAACAAATTCAATTTTTATTTTCCTTACTACAAGAAAAGATGTTTCATACGAAAGTATTGCCAATAGAAGATGTGGAAGAAATTTGTTATAATGCTGCAAGGTTTAGTGAGCAACATTGGCGTTTTGTACGTTATCACTTAGAAAAGATGAAAATCATGCAACAGAAGAAGCTCATTATGGAATCCTTGTCAGATGAAACAAGGGGAAAAATAATGTTAGAAGTAGATGAGCGTCTTCGGAATAAATATAGTCAACTAGAAAATATGAAATCATGGCTACAGTATAAAGGATGCAGACGGGAACAGATGCTACATCTATTTGGATATAAGAAGGAAGTGCAGGTGAAAAATTGCTGTAACTACTGTGGTATTTCAAAAGAAGATTACAAAAAAAGACGAGCAAGACAATCAATTTTCGACTATAATTGGGAAGCAGAGTTACAATTTCTCTTTGGTATGAAAGAACGGAGGAATGATTAACATTCAAAGACGTAGTATTGAAGACATAGGTCCGAAAGAAATACGGCTGAATCTCTATATAACACAATTAATAATTATAGGTGTTGGCTGTGTGTTAGCCTATATATTATTTCCAAATAGGAGTGAATTTTATGATTTGTGGAAATGGGAACCCATTTCAATTCTTGTAATAGGTAGTGTGGTTGCGGGCGTTGTTGTGTTATTTGATTATATTGCAATGCAAGTGCTGCCAGAATCGTGGTTTGATGATGGGGGAATTAATGATCGAATGTTCCAAGGAACTTCTGTAATACAATTATTCTGTATTACGTTTGTTATTGGATTTGCTGAAGAATTTTTATTTCGAGGTGTATTACAGACGCATTTTGGACTTGTAGTTGCAAGCCTTATTTTTGCTGTTTTACATATTCGATATGTGAGAAAGCCATTTCTGTTTTGCTTTGTATGTATGATTAGTTTTCTGTTTGGATATGTGTTCCAATGGACAGAGAATTTATTTATAACAATATTTGCACACTTTCTTGTTGATTTTATTATGGGACTTCAATTAAGAAAATAAGTGGAAGGTGGTGGTGAACAACATGAGAAAACAAATTCCTGATTTTGAAGATGAGTTGGAAGAAGAGTTGGAAGAAGAGCAAACAGAAGAAGGTTTACCGCCGCGAAGTGAGGTTCATAGAAATAAAGAGAAGAAAAAATCTAAATTTAAGATTAACCACTTTTTTGTTCGGGTTTTAACATTTTTATTTATTTTGTTACCGCTTAGTATTTTATGGTATACGGATAAGTATATCGAAGTAAAAAGTGCCAACAAGAATGATACCTCTGGAAAAAATGCGTTTGAAGTGATTTTTTTCGATTCAAATAAACACGGTGAAGGAGAAAAGAAGCAGCTAGAAAAATTTGAAACGCACATTGTAAAAGAGGGGGAGACATTTGAAAGTATTGGGAAACAGTACTTTCCGAATGAAGATGGGGCTACAATTATTAAAAGCTATAACAATTTACAAGATGACCAATTAGAAGTAGGAAAAGAATTGAAAATTCCTATTAAAGAAAAGATAGAGAAGGAATAGCAACAGTAAAATAATTGTTGTAGGAGTGAACTGAAAAAGGTGAATGAAGCCGTTCATATTTGATAAGGCATTATTCGCCTTTTCGGCAATATAGTCTGATGGGATTATATTTTTTGAGAGGGAAGTTGAGAAACGTATATGTTATGGATTGGATTAGGTGGCACATTCATATGTATTGGTTTCATTTTTCTTTTTTTGATGTATAGAGAAGCAGTGCGTAATACGTTACTAGAACATACTTTATCATTTGTGAATTTCCCAAAAAGTTTTGGGAAAGTTAGGATATTTTTTATTTCAGATATTCATAGGAGAGTTATCTCACCTTCCTTAATTGAAAATGTAAAAGGAAACGCTGATTTTGTTATTATTGGTGGTGATTTAGCTGAGAAGGGGGTATCGTTATCACAAATTGCTGCTAATATTCAAACATTAAGCGGAATTGGTCCTATATATTTTGTATGGGGAAATAACGATTATGAAATTGACTATCATGAATTAGATGCGTTATTACTAGAAAATGGTGTGAAGATTTTAGATAATACACGAGTGCTGTTTGAATCAGAGAGTGGCGATAAACTTTGTTTATTAGGGGTGGATGATGTTGGATTAGAACGAGATCGTTTAGATTTGGCGCTAGCGGATTGTCAAGAAGATGGCTTTCGCATTCTTATTAGCCACAACTCTGCTATTGTAAACAAAATGTCTGGACAAGAGAAAATTTCTCTCGTATTAAGTGGTCATACTCATGGAGGGCAAATTCGTTTATTCCATTCTAAACGTTATCTAAAAGGCGGTGTATATGAGTATCCATGTACAACTCTATTTGTGAGTAATGGGTATGGAACGACATTAATACCACTACGTTTTCGAGCTCCAGCTCAAACACACTTAATTACATTGCAAAGAGAAAATTAAGAGATATTCGGTTTAAAGGTGGGGAAAATATGCCAACTTTAAAAGGAAAATATAATATAAAAGCTGTTTCGAATATGCTTGGGATTCAGCCAAGTACACTGCGGGCTTGGGAGAGACGATATCATATTATTGCTCCAAAGCGCAATGATGCAGGGTACCGTCTATATACAGAAGAGCATGTGAGAATCTTAAAATGGTTAATGAATAAAGTAAATGAAGGATTTACAATTGGTCAAGCAGTCCAGTTATTAGAAAGCAACCGATTGCAAAATCACAATCCAATTGAGATGACGTATAGCAAAGAAATTTTATTAGTGGACGATATCCTTGGTTATTTGTTAAAATTTGATGAAATACATGCCCGTGAATTATTAAACGAGGCATTTGTTATTTATACAATAGAAAAAGTAATCACTCATATATTTATCCCGATTGCTGATAAGTTAGAGACTATGCAGAAAAATGATGAGATAACAGCTGTACAAGAACGGTATGTGGATTCGTTTTTATGTTCACGCGTTGGAATGATTTATCATAATACGCAAACTAATTTTATTTTGCCAAAAGCCTTGGCTATTTGTGCACCAGGAGAAATGAATGTATTACATTTGTTTCTTTTTACGATATATTTACGTTTGAAGGGCTATCAAGCAATATATTTGGGGACAGGCCTAGAGGAAAATGAGATCTGTGCAGCCATCAAGCAATTCACACCTAAATATGTATTTATAGCATGTTCAAAAGAACGATATTTGAAAAGCGCGCTGAATTTGATTGAGAAGTTGCAAAGTCAGAATCCGAAAATCTGCACTGGACTTATTGGGTTTGCAAGCCAGCTTGTTTCAGATGAAGACAAGGTTGAACTTCAAAATATATGTATTGGCGATACAAAAAAAGAATGGGATGAATGGTTAAAAATGTCGGAATAGTTGTTCGAAAAGAACCATCTATTTTCTATTTCATATAATAAAAATTAGATACAACGGTTACGTAGGGAGGTTACAAGATGAGGTTGGAACGATTGAATTATAATAAAATTAAAATTTTCCTAACATTTGACGATTTATCTGAGCGAGGGTTGACTAAGGAGGATTTATGGAAAAATGCTCCAAAAGTGCAACAGTTATTTCGTGATATGATGCAAGAAGCAAATAAAGAACTTGGGTTTGAAGCAGATGGTCCAATTGCAGTTGAAGTTTTTTCTTTACAGGCACAAGGAATGGTTGTGATTGTTACAAAAGAAAATCATGAAACAGATACAGAAGATGAGTTTCGTGATGAGTTTATTGAAATGCAAGTAACTCTAGATGAGAGTGAGCATATATTGTATGAATTTGCAACGTTTGAAGATGTGATTACTTTGGCAAGTCGTTTGTATAATCTCGGTGTAACCGGGGGGAAACTTTACACATGGGATGGACGTTTTTATCTTTGGATGGAAGAAGAACCAGCGTTATTAAAGGCGGATATTATTGCAATTTTAGCGGAATACGGTAATTCTTCTACAGCAACAATTTATCGTATTATAGAATATGGAAAAGAATTAATGGATTCTCAAGCAATTCAGCAAATATACAAGTATTTTATCTTAAAACAAAACCTCAGCTAATGTAATTGGCTTGAGGTTTTGTTAGTGTTTTACGATATTCGAGAGATTAAAATACATTATAGTATAAAAAATATTTAAATATTTAAGTATTTTACTTTTCTAAAAGTGATAAAAGGACTATAATGATATTGAAAACGCTTGCAATAAAAATAAGTTTGTATATATTTGTTAGCGTTTTCTATTGCATTCCAAATTTAACGGTGTATACTAGGCAATGAAGGTTTACTAAACAAGTGAAATTACAGGGGGTTTACTTACTATGGTAGCCGAAAAGGGAGCTCAAACACAAACACAACAAAGGGAACAACACTTTGAATTATTAAATTCAACACAAATTGTTATTAGTGAAGCCCTAGAAAAATTGGGTTATCCAAACGAGGTATATGAATTACTTAAAGAACCAATTCGTATGATGACAGTGAAAATTCCAGTTCGTATGGATGACGGGACTGTTAAAATATTTACAGGATATCGCGCACAGCACAATGATGCTGTTGGTCCAACGAAAGGTGGAATTCGCTTCCATCCAAACGTAACAGAAAACGAAGTGAAAGCACTTTCTATTTGGATGAGTTTAAAATGTGGTATTGTTGATTTACCATATGGTGGAGGTAAAGGTGGTATCATTTGTGATCCACGAGAAATGTCTTTCCGTGAATTAGAAAGATTAAGCCGTGGATACGTACGAGCAATTAGTCAAATTGTTGGTCCAACAAAAGATATTCCTGCTCCAGATGTATTTACAAACTCACAAATTATGGCATGGATGATGGATGAATATAGCCGCATTGATGAATTCAATTCACCAGGATTTATTACAGGTAAACCACTTGTATTAGGTGGATCTCATGGCCGTGAAACAGCGACTGCGAAAGGTGTAACAATCTGTATTCGAGAAGCTGCGAAAAAACGCGGTATCGACATTAAAGGTGCTCGCGTTGTTGTCCAAGGGTTTGGGAACGCTGGAAGCTTCTTAGCTAAATTTATGCATGATGCTGGTGCAAAAGTAATTGCAATTTCTGATGCTTACGGTGCACTGCATGATCCAAATGGATTGGATATCGACTACTTACTTGATCGTCGTGACAGCTTCGGAACAGTAACAAAATTGTTTAACAATACAATTTCAAACAAAGAGCTATTAGAACTTGATTGTGATATTCTAGTTCCAGCTGCAATCGAGAACCAAATTACAGAAGAGAATGCTGCGGATATTAAAGCGAAAATTGTTGTAGAAGCAGCAAATGGTCCAACTACATTAGAAGCAACTAAAATTTTAACAGAACGCGGTATTTTACTTGTTCCTGACGTATTAGCAAGTGCTGGTGGTGTTACTGTATCTTACTTCGAATGGGTACAAAATAATCAAGGTTATTATTGGACAGAAGAAGAAGTAGAACAACGCTTAGAGAAAGTAATGGTAAGATCATTCGATTCCATTTATGAAACATCACAAGTTCGTAAAGTGAACATGCGTTTAGCAGCTTATATGGTTGGTGTACGTAAGATGGCAGAAGCTAGTCGCTTTAGAGGTTGGGTATAATAGAACGGAAAGTTAAGAGAGAACGTGGTTTCCTTCAAGGGAACCGCGTTTTTTTATTGAAGTGCATTATAAAGATTATAGAAAAGGAGGGATAAGATTTGCAAAGGAAGAGTGATGTAAGTGAGCGAGTGGCTGAGTTGGAAAAGAGAATTGTATTTTTAGAAGGGAGTTGAAAAAAGAAATTCAAGTGAAAAGGTGAGTGTACTACAAATCTTTGGGGAAGGAATTATATCTTTATTGTTTGGAGTGTGTATTGTTGGATCAGTGATTGCTATAGTTTGGGGAATTATAATATTACTTTTAAAGTGGATGGATAAAGTGAAACTTTCATCAGTGCGAGCCTTACTGCCTGTTAATACGGGATAAATTGTGACTGTTAATATAAGGGGATATGTTAAGAGTGGAAGTGCAATCATAAAAAACAAAAAAGAACGCTTGTTCTACACGAACGTTTGTGCTATACTTTCCTTAGATAAACAAAACGGAAACAAAATAAGGAGAGATTAATAATGAAAATGACAGCAAACCAAAGATTTATGATGCCAACAGATGTTATGGAACGGGTAGAAGTTTTACGAGAAAAACATGTGAAACGCTCATCTTTGTTACAATCCGTGAATAAATTTTTCGGTTTAGATACAAAAGAAGACTGTGTTTGGTTTTATGGGTTTTATGGAACTGCTGTAAGTATTTTATTATTTATGGTCTTTACTTCAAATATTTTTGATTTTCTCTTTGCGTAAGAAATGTGCCATATAGATATCGAGGTTGAATACATATATAAGGAAGAAAGGTAATTTTCTAGAGCGGAGTTGATAGACATGGTGATGTTCCCTATAGAGCGAAATTATATTGGGTACGGAAGCTCGCGACCAGGAATCCGCCTTTCAAAGGTAAGATTTATTGTAAGCCATGATACGGGGAATCCTGGTAGTAATGCGATAGGAAATCGTGATTACTTTAATGAAGTACAACCGAAAGCATCGGCACATACTTTTGTAGATGATACAACTATTTTAGAAATTATTCCAATTAGTGAGGTAGCATATCACGTAAGATATGGCGTACCGACAGATAATGACTTGTTTGGTTATGATGCAAATAAAGCATCAATTGGTGTTGAAATGTGCTACGGAGGAACTGTTAACTTTTGGGATTCATATACACGATTTACATGGTACCATGCCTATTTATGCCATACATTCAATTTAAATCCTAAAACGGATATTGTATCTCATAAAACACTAGATCCGGCAAGAAAAATTGATCCAGAAAATGTATTGGGGCAACAAGGAATAAGATTCAGACAGTTTTTAGCGGACGTCTATCGAATGTACGTATCGTTTAGATGACAAATATATGAAAAATGAATACAATAAAGATAGGTGCCTACTGCTGAAAGTAGGTTTTTTCTTGTTTTTTAATAAATAGAGATTGAAGCATAGGACTAGGAGTGAACCGAGTATGCAAAAAGAAACAGCTATAATAATCGGGGGCGGACCATGTGGGTTAGCAGCGGCGATTTCGCTGCAGCAAGAGGGAATCAATCCACTCGTAATTGAAAAAGGAAATATTGTGAATGCGATTTATCATTATCCAACTCATCAAACATTTTTTTCCTCTAGTGAAAAGCTTGAGATTGGTGATGTTGCGTTTATTACAGAAAATCGTAAACCGGTACGCAATCAAGCGCTTGCGTACTATCGCGAAGTGGTAAAACGTAAAGGTGTGCGTGTCAACGCATTTGAACGTGTAGAACAAGTGCAAAAGGACGGGAACTTCTTTAGAGTAAATACGACGAAGCGTGATGGGAATAAGGAGACATATACTGCAAAATATATTGTAGTGGCAACGGGATATTATGATAACCCCAACTATATGAACGTTCCTGGAGAAAACTTAGACAAAGTATCTCATTACTTTAAAGAGGCACATCCGTATTTTGACCGTGATGTAGTTGTAATAGGAGGGAAAAATTCAAGTGTAGATGCGGCGTTAGAACTTGTAAAAGCTGGAGCGCGTGTAACGGTGTTGTATCGCGGGGGAGAATATTCACAGAGTATTAAGCCGTGGATTTTACCTGAATTTGAAGCATTAGTGCGTAATGGTACAATTCAAATGCAGTTCCATGCTCATGTGAAAGAAATTACCGAACATACACTTACGTATACAAGTAACGGAGAGTCATTTACAATTCAAAATGATTTTGTATTTGCGATGACGGGATACCACCCGGATCATAGTTTTCTAACAAAAATGGGAGTAGAAATTGATAAAGAAACAGGGCGCCCACTATTTACAGAAGAAACAATGGAAACGAATGTTGAAAATATCTTTATAGCGGGTGTTATTGCAGCTGGCAATAATGCGAATGAAATTTTTATTGAGAATGGAAGATTTCATGGTGGAGCAATTACACAAACAGTTGTATCAAGAGAACAAAAATAAGCTGTCGAATTCGACAGCTTATTTTTTAATCCTGCATAAACATTTGTTGAATTTTGTCTTGCGAGTGCGCACATTCTAAAGCGACAAGTAGTTTAATACGGGCTTTTTGGGCGTTCAAACCGTATGTGAAAACAATACCCATATCTTTTAATTGTTTCCCTCCGCCCTCATAGGAGTATATGTCTTGGACAATTCCGTTAAAGCAGCGGGAAACGAGAACAATTGGAATGCCTTTATTTATTAAGCGTTGTAAACTAGAGAGTGTTCTTGGTGGTAAATTCCCTTGACCAAGTGCTTCAATTACAATTCCGTCTACTGGTAAGGTTTCAATTGCTGCTAATAGTGTATCATCCATGCCAGCGTATGCTTTTAACACAACAACGTTTTTAGAAATTTGTCCGACTACATATGTTTCATGATGTACGAGAGCGTGATGAAAGACAACGCCACGCTTTGTCACCATACCAATTGGCCCGTATTGAGGGCTTTGGAAGGTTGCGACATTACTTGTATGCGTTTTTGTTACATTTGTTGCGCAATGAATTTCATCATTTAATACGACAAGAACACCTTTTCCGATTGCTTCATTGCTATTTGCAACCTTTACAGCAGATAAAAAGTTATATAAACCGTCAGCACCTAATTCGTTGCTAGAGCGCATTGCTCCTGTTACAACAATTGGAATGTTCGCTTGTACAGTTAAATCTAAAAAGTATGCAGTCTCTTCTAGTGTATCTGTACCATGTGTAATAACAACACCATGGATGCCTTCGTTTTTTACTCTTTCGTCAATAATGACTTGTAATTGTAACATCTCACTAGGAGTCATATGAGGTGATGGAAGATGAAAGACATCTTCGACGATTAAATCAATATCATCCTCTAAATCAGGAATGAATTTTAAAAGAGGATTTTGTTCCCCGGGTTGTACAACCCCAGTTTCTTTATCTTCTTCCATTGAGATTGTTCCACCTGTGTGTAAAACTAGGATTTTTTTCAATGCTTATACTCCTTTCCATTCGAAAAAATACATTTAGAACATACCATGTTTTTGCTAGATTCGACAATGAAAATGTATAAAAGTTTGTATTAGAAATGAAAATAAAGTTAGTTACTTTATACTTGGAAAGAATTGAAGTGATAGTTTTCTATCATAAGGTGTTGGAATGAGTGAGGAAAAATGAAAAGAGGATATTTTTTGAAAAAGATTGAGGGAGTTTTAATTCGTGTATTATTGGTTCAATTTATTTGTCTCTGCATTATTCAATTGCTCTTTATGCAAGAATCCACAGTGAAATATTTATCGAAAATTGTATATTATGAAGGAGTTATAAGTAAAAACAAAACGGATATTTTACAAGTGAATAAGTAGTTTTCATTTCCTTCTAGTAAGGATTATGCTACAATAATTGAGGATTTAATCGACAGGAAACAAGCGCAGAGAAGCAGGGGATTTGTACCTGCTTTTCATTTTGTTTTATAAGTGAAAAATGAGGTGCTACAATGGAAAAACGAATTTCAATTGCGATAGATGGTCCAGCTGCTGCTGGGAAAAGCACAGTTGCAAAGATTGTTGCGAAAGAACTTTCCTATGTTTATATTGACACAGGTGCAATGTATCGTACACTTACATACGCTGCTCTGGAGCAAAGTGTAGATATTGAAAATGAAAAAAGTCTAATGGCAGTTTTAAAAGATGTAAACATTGAGTTTCAACAAGGTGAAAATACACAATTAGTTTTCTTGAACGGCCAGGATGTATCTGAAGCGATTCGTACACCGAATGTAACAAATCGCGTATCAATTGTTGCCAAGCACCGTCTTGTTCGCGAAGAGATGGTACGTCGCCAACAGGCTCTAGCAGAAAAGGGTGGAGTGGTAATGGACGGTCGTGATATTGGTACACATGTGTTACCTAATGCGGAAGTGAAAATTTTCATGCTGGCGTCTGTTCAAGAGAGAGCGGAGCGTAGACATCTTGAAAATACGAAAAAAGGTTTTGCTTCTAGTTTAGAGCAATTGAAAAAAGAGATTGCTGAGCGTGATAAGTTGGATTCAGAGCGTGAAGTTTCTCCGCTGAAAAAAGCGAATGATGCATTGGAATTAGATACAACATCTTTATCAATTGAAGAAGTTGTACGAAAAATTATGGATATTGTTTCTGGAGCATTTGCAAAGTAAAGAAAGGGGAGCCCCCTTTCTTTTTTTTGAATCGTGGGGAATGGTAGGACACTTCTCTTGACAAATAAGTCAATTTGTAAGAAGTTAGTAAAAGAAGAGGAACTGTCAGAATATATTCGCTATTATATTTTAAAACATACTTTATTCAAGGAGATTTTGCTGTATACTATTTATATAGGTTTCTATACATTCTATGAAGTGTAGGACAAAAAATAGGTTAGAATCGAGTATGCGCTAAAACATTCTTATAACATGCAAATGAAAACATTTGTTTTCATTTCGTATATACATAAAAAAGCTTTGTCAATTCTGTAGGGAGGTATTTCCATGGTAGAGAAAATGAATGAAGAAGTTGTGAATTCAAAAGCATTACAAGTGGGTGACGTTGTTACAGGTTCTGTAACGAAAGTTGAAGAAAAGCAAGTTCTTGTAAATGTTGGATACAAAACAGATGGCGTTATTCCAATTAGTGAATTAGCTAACGTTCATATTGAAAAAGCGAGCGATGTTGTAGAATTAGATCAGACTCTTGAATTAAAAGTTATTAAATTAGAAGATGATGATCTTGTATTATCGAAACGTGCTGTTGATGCAGAAAAAGCATGGATAGAATTGCAAGAAAAATTCACTTCAGGTGAAGTGTTTGATGTTACTGTAAAAGATATTGTGAATGGTGGTTTAGTTGTAGATCTTGGTGTCCGCGGATTTATTCCAGCTTCACTTGTAGAAATGCATTATGTAGAAGATTTTACTGAATACAAAGGAAAAACATTAGCGGTGAAAATCGTTGAATTAGATCGTGAAAAGAATCGTGTTATTCTTTCGCATAAAGCAGTTGTAGAACAAGAATTAGAATCGAAGAAAAAAGAAGCGATCTCTTCTTTAAAAGAAGGAGATGTTGTGGAAGGTACAGTTCAACGTTTAACTGACTTCGGAGCTTTTGTGAATGTTGGTGGCGTAGATGGTTTAGTGCACATTTCTCAAATCTCTCATGACCGCGTTGAACAGCCGTCTGATGTGTTAACACAAGGACAAAGTGTAAAAGTCAAAGTGTTATCGGTTGATGCTGATACGCAACGTATTTCTTTATCGATTAAAGCTGCAGAGCCAGGGCCTTGGGAAAATGTTGCTGCTGAAGTTAAAGCGGGTGATGTTCGAGAAGGTAAAGTAAAACGTATTGTTACATTCGGTGCTTTCGTTGAAATTTTACCAGGTGTAGAAGGACTTGTGCACGTATCGCAAATTGCAAATCGCCACGTGAAAAATCCAAATGAAGTATTGGAAATGGGGCAAGAAGTGAAAGTGAAAGTACTTGAAGTACATGTAGCAGAAAAACGCATTTCTTTAAGTATAAAAGAAGCTGTTGAAGAAAATAATGAAACAGAAGATTACAGCCAATATGAGCCGACTGCTGAGTCTGCAACTTTCCAATTTAGTGATATTATTGGTGAACAACTGAAAAAATTAAAGAAATAAAGAGGGGTACAAGTGATAAGGGCAAAACGAAAATTAGAACATATTGAATACGCTCTTTCTACCGGACAGTCTCGTATACATGGCTTTCATGACATTGCTTTTGTCCATCAAAGCTTGCCAAATTCAAGTTATGAAAGCATTACATTTGAAACGGAAATCGGCGAACTTTCATTAAGTTCGCCGATTTTTATCAATGCGATGACCGGTGGTGGTGGAGAGCATACATTACATATTAATGAACAGTTGGCACATGTAGCCAAGCATCATAACCTTGCGATGGCTGTTGGTTCTCAAATGGCTGCGTTAAAAGATGAGAGAGAAGCGTCTTCTTATCGAATCGTTCGAAAGGTAAACCCAAATGGCATCGTTTTTGCAAATCTAGGTAGTGAAGCGAACGTTGAACAGGCAAAGCGAGCGGTTGATATGATCGAGGCGAATGCTCTGCAAATTCATTTGAATGTCATTCAAGAACTAACGATGCCAGAAGGTGACCGGGATTTTACAGGTGTATTAGAGCGGATTGAGCAAATTGTTATAGGTTCTCAAGTTCCTGTTATCGTGAAAGAAGTAGGGTTTGGTATGAATAAAGAAGCGGTACAGCAACTAGCTAATGTTGGTGTTACAGCTGTAGATATTGGTGGTTATGGTGGTACAAACTTTGCTGCAGTTGAAAATGAGCGAAGGCAGCGAATGCTTTCTTATTTTAACGATTGGGGCATTCAGACGGCAGCCTCTATAATAGAAGCATCCTCTACAAACAATAACCTCTCTCTCATTGCATCTGGTGGTATACAAACAGCACTTGATGTAGCAAAAGCGATTGCTCTAGGAGCGCAGTCAACTGCTTTTGCCGGATATTTTTTGCGTATATTGATGAATGATGGTATTGAGAAATTAATCGAAGAAATAGAACTTTTACATACGGATTTGCAATTTATTATGACGGCTCTTGGAGCGAGTACGCTTTCTGAGCTTCAGCGAGTGCCGCTTATTGTGAAAGGTGATACGTATCATTGGTTGTCGCAGCGTGGAATTGATACGAAGAATTACAGTATAAGATAGGATTTAATAGGAGATATAAAGGGAAAAAATCAACCATTTGGTTGGTTTTTTCTTTTATATGTGCGGAAAATGCATCTATATAAATTATTTTATACTATCATTAATTTATAAATTTGGAAAAGGATTTGAGATAAAGTGAAACATAGAGGTTGTTTATTTTAAAATTAAGTAGTTTAAAATACAACGCATTTAAAAAGTTAAATGAGAAGCTTTCTAATATTTAAGTAATAAAAAGATGGTTTTGGTGTTATACCGAAACCATCTTTTTTTGCGTTCATTGAGAATGTAATCTTACACTGGATTTTCGTAAAGTAAGAACTATTTTACTTTTAATGCTGATTTTGCTTACGTGCTTGCTCTGGTGTATCAAGACCCGTTGCACCAGGATATTGTAATGATTGATTACGATCCGATTCAACGCGGCGTGATTGTTTCAATTTTTTTTCTTGGCGGTCTTTTCCCATTGCTACATGCACCTCCTCAATAGAAAGTGTTGCTGTTATTAGAAAAAACTATGCAAAAAGAAGAAAAGGATTAGTTTTCATAAAAAGTTCCCATAATGGAAATGATAGGAGGAGAAAATATGGAGGGAAGTTATTTTTATTTCATAGCGTGGATGGGCTGGATTGTTACAACATTTTTTTTGAAAAAAGATGAAATTCGTTGGAAAGTAAGTGCTGTTATTTTGGTCCTTATTATTTGTTCACAAATTACTGTATATATTGCTTCTTTCACTGTATCAGTAAATGCTCTTATACTTGGTGTTATTTCTTTTTTAGGGATTGCTCTATATTCTATATGGAAAAAAATATACGCTTTATTGTCGGCACTTATTATTGCTATGTTATACACGAGTTTTCATTTATTAGGGGTGTATGATCCGATTTGGATTGTTATTGATCGAACTTGGATGTTGGGCGGTGCTCTTGTTTATGCATCAATTTTATTACATCGAGATCGTTTATTGCGCCTATGTTCTTTATACGCGGGAGCATTACAAGGTGAAATACTGGTAACATTTATTTTTCGCAGGCTTCATTTTCCATATGAATTTGGTAGTTTGGCATTTTTTGATAGCATTGCTGTTTCTACACTACTTGTTATGGTCACGTCTTATATCGTAAAAATATCAGCGTATAGAGGGCAATTTAGAAAAAAACATGTAAAAGAAAGGCAAGGATAATACATGACTGAATATACATCAGCCATTTTATGTGGCGTCATTGCTGGAACAGTAACGCGAATTTTGATGCTTCGTACAGATACAAGGCAGTATCCGACACGTTTACATGGAAAAATCATTCACATTGCTATGGGGTTAATTGCAGCAGCCTTAGGTGCAATTGCTATTCCATCTATTTTGAAGAAAGATTTTTCCGCAATTACTTTCTTGACTTTGGCTGCGTCTCAATTTCGAGATGTTCGAAATATGGAAAGAAATACATTGCAACAACTTGATGGATATGAACTTGTACCACGTGGAAACACGTATATTGAGGGAATCGCATTAGTATTTGAAAGTCGTAACTATTTAGCGATGTTAACATCATTTGCGACAACATTTGCATATATAGGATTTCATTCATGGATTGCTGGAGTAGTGGCTGGATTAATAGGTTTTTTTATTGCTAAAATATTAATGTCTGGTAAAAGGTTACGTGATTTTGTGGACGTTGAGCATGTGCCTCTCCGTTTTGAAGGAGCAGGACTATATATTGATAACATTTATATTATGAATATTGGATTACCAGCAAGGCAAGATGAAATTATGAAGTACGGAATGGGCTTTATTTTAAAACCTAAGTCTATCGATGCAAGGGTAACAATTTCAAATCTTGGACAACGACAGGCAATCTTGCATGATGTTTCGGTTGCACTTGGCATATTTAGAGATTCTGGAACCCCGGCGCTAGTCCCATTAGCTAAGCGTGATTTAGAAGATGGAAGGGTAGGGGTATTTGTACTCCCACAAGATCAAGATGTAAAAAAAGCAATCGCAGTAATAGGAAATGTACCGACATTAGAGAGTGCAGTTCATATGTCATCAGAGGCTCCAAAAGGAAGGGGAGATTTGCGATGATGTTAGAAAGCTATATTCTTGCTGTAATTACAACGACGCCAGAAAAATTTGGTGGGGGAGCACCTTTATTTATATGTGAATCGAAAGAAGAAATGGAGTTTGTAGCAAATAATTTAGAAGCGATTCTAGACGGCATTGCCCATCGCTTACAAGAGAATGTATATATTATTGTGAAACATTAGTAACGTGTGATATAATATGAGATGTTTTGATATGATGAGAAATATTCTGGAATGCAAATCCCTTCTTGCACAAAGAAGGGTTTTTTACATAATAAACAGAAGCAAGTTGAAAGGATGAAATGATATGCCGAAACCAGTAGTTGCAATAGTAGGGCGTCCGAACGTAGGGAAATCTACTATTTTCAATAGAATTGTTGGAGAGAGAGTTTCAATTGTAGAAGATATCCCAGGGGTAACACGAGATCGTATTTATAGCGCCGGTGAATGGTTAAATCATGAATTTAACATTATTGATACAGGTGGAATTGATATTGGAGACGAGCCATTTTTGACACAAATTCGTCAACAAGCAGAGGTTGCGATTGATGAAGCGGATGTTATCATTTTTATGACAAATGGCCGCGATGGTGTAACAGCTGCAGATGAAGAAGTGGCAAAGATTTTATATCGTTCTAAAAAGCCGGTTGTACTTGCAGTAAATAAAGTGGATAATCCTGAGATGCGTAATGATATTTATGATTTTTATGCATTAGGATTTGGTGAACCATTCCCAATTTCAGGTACACACGGATTAGGTTTAGGTGATTTATTAGACGAAGCAGCAAAGCATTTTCCAAAAATTGAAGAAGAAGCATATGATGACGAGACAATTCGTTTCTCATTAATTGGCCGCCCAAATGTAGGGAAATCTTCACTAGTAAATGCATTGCTTGGTCAAGAACGTGTAATCGTAAGTAACGTAGCGGGAACAACACGTGATGCTGTCGATACACCATATAGTAAAGATGATCAAGATTACGTTATTATTGATACAGCTGGTATGCGTAAAAAAGGAAAAGTATATGAGAGTACAGAAAAGTATAGTGTACTTCGTGCACTAAGAGCGATTGAACGCTCTGACGTTGTCTTAGTTGTTTTAGACGGTGAAGAAGGAATTATTGAGCAAGATAAAAAGATTGCTGGTTATGCACATGACTCAGGACGAGCTGTTATTATCGTTGTGAATAAATGGGATGCAGTTAAAAAAGACGAAAAGACAATGAAGGCATTTGAAGAAAATATTCGTGCGCATTTCCAATTCTTAGATTATGCACCGATTGTATTCTTATCTGCGAAAACGAAGAAACGTACACAGACATTATTACCGGTTATTAATGAAGTAAACGAAAGTCATAGCATTCGCGTACAAACGAACGTATTAAATGACGTAATTATGGATGCGGTAGCAATGAATCCAACACCAACACATAACGGTAGTCGTCTGAAAATCTTCTATGCAACACAAGTTGCGGTGAAACCACCGACATTTGTTGTCTTTGTAAATGATCCAGAATTAATGCATTTTTCATATGAACGTTTCTTGAAGAATCGTTTACGTGAGTCATTTGGCTTTGTAGGAACGCCAATTCGAATTATTTCTAGAGCAAGAGACTAATGGAGAGGATGTGATTTTATGAAAAAAATCACAGTAGTAGGAGCAGGTAGCTGGGGAACAGCGTTAGCGATGGTATTAGCTGACAATGGTCATGATGTACGTATTTGGGGAAATCGTTCTGAGCTAATGAATGAAATCAATATGAAACATGAGAACAGTCGATACCTTCCAGGAATTACATTGCCAAGCACAATCGTAGCCTACTCTTCTTTAGAGGAAGCATTAGTAGATGTAGATACAGTACTTTTAGTTGTACCGACGAAAGTGTACCGAGAAGTATTGCAAGACATGAAAAAATTTGTTTCAGGACCGATGACTTGGATTCATGCAAGTAAAGGGATTGAACCAGGAACTTCGAAACGTATTTCGGAAATGATTGAAGAAGAAATTCCGGCGCATCTTATTCGAGATGTCGTTGTTTTATCAGGACCGAGTCATGCAGAAGAGGTAGGACTTCGTCAAGCTACAACGGTTACTGCTGCAGCGAAGCGTATGGAAGCGGCTGAAGAAGTACAAGACTTATTTATGAATAGTTATTTCAGGGTGTATACGAATCCAGATATCGTTGGAGTAGAACTTGGTGGAGCGCTAAAAAATATTATCGCATTAGCCGCCGGCATAACAGATGGCCTCGGATTAGGTGATAATGCAAAAGCAGCTCTTATGACACGTGGTTTAACGGAAATTGCGCGTTTAGGAAGAAAAATGGGCGGTAATCCGTTAACATTTGCTGGTTTAACAGGAATGGGTGACTTGATTGTAACTTGTACAAGTGTCCATAGCCGAAATTGGCGCGCGGGAAATATGCTTGGTAAAGGATATTCATTAGAAGAAGTATTAGATAGTATGGGTATGGTAGTTGAAGGTGTACGAACAACGAAAGCGGCATACGAAATGGCTGAGAAAATGGAAGTGGAAATGCCGATTACGTCAGCTTTATATGATGTGCTATTCAATGGGAACAATGTGAAAGATGCAGTAGGATCATTGATGGGGCGTGTTCGTAAACATGAAGTTGAAGCAATACCCGATTTACTATAAGTAAAAGCTGTATGCGTGCAAAAAAAGCACGTATACAGCTTTTTGTTTTTCTGGGGCTTTTCACCATTTGTTTCTTTTTGCATAGGATGGAGTGTAAATTGAAGAGAGGGTGAAGGGAATGGATAATAACATTTTCAATAATATTGAGAAAGAAGCGAAAGTAAATAAAGACGATATTTTTAAATTAGCATCATCTGTACAAAACGCAAATTTACGCGATGAAAAAGTACTACGTCAATTAATTCATCAAGTTGCAACAATGGCGGGAAGAGAGGTACCGAAAGAACAAGAAAATCAAATTGTAAAAGCAATTATTAATAATAATATGCCGGCGGACTTTAGCTCGTTAAGTAAGATGTTTAAAAAATAAAGTTTGAGAAACAAAGGATTCGAGGATTGCATACGATAACTATGAAAATGGAAATGGAGCTGTTTGTGGGCATATTTGGTCAACCGAAGCGAATGGGATACATTCGCTTCGGTTTTATTTTTGTTTTCTCATGGCGTGGGGCAGAAAAAGGATTTGACCGCTTCTATGCATGGCCGGATATCCTCCCCCACCCTAAAAAGAAGAATCTTATATTATTTTCTATTTGTTTAAAATTTTTAATTTGTTAAAATAATATAAAAACAGATTAATAATTAAGGAGTGTGCCTATGTCTGAAGGACTGATAAAAATGTGGTTTTCTTTAGGAGCTATGGGATTTATGTTTATTGCGGTAGTTTTTATTTTATTAAGTAGACATAAAATGAAGAATAAAATTTTGAAAGGGATTACAGCAGGTATTGCCTATACACTTATGATTGTATCTGGGATTGTTATTTTCCTTGTAGTGTTTAGTGGACCGGTTGAACAATAAGAATGAATGATCAGCACGCTTTATTTTCGGATAGAATGTGAGGAGATAGGCGGAGATGTGTAAACGAGTTGTAATGGATGGGATTGAGAAAATAAAGGATGGATTGTCTGTGAAAAAACCCTATATTATTTTAATATTTTGTTGTATAAGCCTTTTATCAGGATGTATGTATCCTAGAGAAAATATGAAACAAAATGCTGTCCCTTATGAAGATCAGTTGCAAGCTGTTCAAAAGGCAGTCAATACATATAAGGAACAAAATGCGGGCTTATTACCGATTAAAACGCTTGATATGAATACACCAATTTATCAAAAGTACCCCATTGATTTTCAAAAAATTGCACCACGTTATATACAAGAAGCACCTGGAAATGCATATGAGAGTGGTGGAGTGTATCAATATGTATTAGTAGATGTAGAAACAAATCCAACGGTAAAGTTACTTGATGTCAGAATGGCGGAACAAATACGAGATGTCCAGTTGAAGTTACAAATGTATCGTGATGATCATCAATATCCTCCTTTTAAAAAGGTTATTGCAGACGGTGTTTATGAACTAGATTTTAAAAAAATGGGATATAAAGATGTGCCGCAAGTGACAAGTCCGTATTCTGGAAGAGGATTACCGCTTGTAATCAATGAAAAAGGAGAGATTTTTGTTGATTATCGAATGGATTTATATGAAATGTTACAAAAAAATGGAGAAAAAATGAAAGAGGGGGAAGATATTCGGAGTATACTTTTAAAAGATACGCCATTTGTGCCTGCATACTCTTTACCGTATACAGTAAAAAACGGAGAACCAATTTTTTTTAAATGATAAGTCATGAACCTTTCTTTTAGCGAATAAGTTCTAGAAGAAAGGTTTTTTCATGTAATACAACTTATGATGAAAACAAAAAAGTTCCTTTTAAATAGTCATATGAATTTAGGACAAAATCATATGATATATTGTCCGCACTTCTAGAATATTTTATATGATAAGAAACATCAATGAAGGCTATTGTATGTAAATACAAACTTGTATTATTCCCAAAAATTTTGAGGGAGGGAATCACTTGGAAAAGGTCGATATTTTTAAAGATATTGCTGAACGCACGGGCGGTGATATTTATTTAGGGGTTGTAGGAGCTGTTCGAACAGGGAAATCAACGTTTATTAAAAAATTTATGGAACTTGTTGTTATTCCGAATATCGAAAATGATTCAGATCGTCAAAGAGCACAAGATGAATTACCTCAAAGTGCCGCTGGACGTACGATTATGACAACAGAACCAAAATTTGTTCCAAACCAAGCGGTTTCCATCCAGGTTGATGACGGTCTTGAAGTAAATATTCGATTGGTAGATTGTGTAGGTTATACGGTTCCTGGAGCGAAAGGGTATGAAGATGAGAATGGCCCAAGAATGATCAATACACCTTGGTATGAAGAGCCTATCCCGTTTCATGAGGCTGCTGAAATTGGAACGCGTAAAGTAATTCAAGAACATTCTACTATTGGGGTTGTCATTACAACTGATGGAACGATTGGAGAAATTCCAAGACGGGATTATATAGAAGCAGAAGAACGTGTGATCAATGAGTTAAAAGAAGTAGGTAAACCATTTATCATGATTATTAATACTGTACAGCCATATCATCCAGATACAGAAAAGTTACGCCAAAGTTTATCAGAAGAGCATGATATTCCTGTATTGGCAATGAGTGTGGAGAGTTTAAGGGAAACAGATGTTTACAATGTACTTCGCGAAGCATTATTTGAATTCCCTGTTTTGGAAGTGAATGTAAATCTACCAAGCTGGGTTATGGTATTAAATGAAGGGCATTGGTTACGTCAAAGTTATCAAGAAGCTGTTCAAGAGACAGTTAAAGATATAAAACGGCTTCGCGATGTAGACCGTGTTGTCTGGCAGTTTAGTCAATATGAGTTTATTGATCGGGCAAGTCTAGCTGGAATCGATATGGGGCAAGGTGTTGCAGAGATTGACTTATATGCACCTGATGAGTTGTACGATCAAATATTAAAAGAAGTTGTAGGGGTAGAAATTAGAGGGAAAGATCATTTGTTGAAGTTGATGCTTGATTTTTCTCATGCGAAAACGGAGTATGATCAAGTTTCAGATGCTTTAAGGATGGTCAAACAAACAGGGTATGGTGTGGCTGCACCTGCATTAGCTGACATGAGCCTAGATGAGCCGGAAATTATTCGCCATGGATCACGATTTGGCGTGAAATTAAAGGCCGTTGCACCGTCGATTCATATGATTAAAGTCGATGTTGAATCTACTTTTGAGCCGATTATTGGTACTGAAAAGCAAAGTGAAGAGCTTGTCCGTTACTTAATGCAAGATTTTGAGGATGATCCGCTTTCTATATGGAATTCTGATATCTTTGGACGCTCGCTGAGTTCAATTGTTCGAGAAGGGATTCAAGCAAAATTGTCTTTAATGCCTGAAAATGCACGTTATAAATTAAAAGAAACGCTCGAAAGAATTATTAACGAAGGATCTGGCGGATTGATTGCCATTATTTTATAAGCAAAAGCTCCCTGATTGCAGGGGGCTTTTGTTTTTTTTATCTCGGATAAGATACCTACCGCAAAGGAGGAGGACAGGTGGAGAGTGCGCGGTTTGTGATGGGAGTTTCGCTTTATAGGGGAGTAGCTAGCAAATAAATAGCCATTATCTAACACTTTGTAGCATATTGTCAAGTTTCATCGTTTTTTCACATTTTCGTAGTAACAATTTCTTTAAAAATATTGAATTATACAGGAGAATCGTATAATATAGGCGTTGATAATGATTTATCTACATCTTTGTAGTATAGAATTTGTAAAAATTGCCTACAAATGAAAGTAAGACTCATTTTATGATCATTATACAGTCTTATCTTTGGAAGGAGGTGAATGGCATGAACAAGACAGATTTAATCAATGCTGTTGCAGAAGCAAGTTCCCTTTCTAAAAAGGACGCAACAAAAGCAGTTGACGCTGTTTTTGATTCTATCTTAGAAGCTTTAAAACAAGGTGATAAAGTACAATTGATCGGATTCGGTAACTTCGAAGTTCGTGAGCGTGCGGCTCGTAAAGGACGTAACCCACAAACTGGTGAGGAAATTGAAATCGCTGCAAGTAAAGTACCTGCATTCAAACCTGGTAAAGCGTTAAAAGATGCGGTTAAATAATCCTTACATATTAACAGGGAAGAAGAGTTTCCTTTTTTGGGGAACTCTTCTTTTTGCTTTTAAAATCATAAATATGCTAGAATGTGTTCGTATCACTTTTAGGTTTTTCGGGAGGGTTAAGCGGATGGCAAAAGTTAACTTAGAACAAATCGAGCAAGCAGTGCGTCTTATTCTAGAAGCAATTGGAGACGATCCAAATCGTGAAGGAGTACTTGATACGCCGAAGCGTGTTGCAAAAATGTATGCAGAAGTATTTTCAGGTATGCATGAAGATCCAAAGGAACATTTGCATAAAGTGTTCGGGGAAGATCACGAGGAGCTTGTATTAGTAAAAGATATTCCATTTTATTCGATGTGTGAGCACCATCTTGTTCCGTTTTACGGAGTTGCTCATGTTGCATACATTCCACGTGGTGGGAAAGTAACGGGTTTAAGTAAATTAGCTCGTACTGTAGATACAATTGCACGCCGTCCACAACTTCAAGAACGTATTACTTCAACAGTAGCGGATTCTATTATGGAAGTACTGGAACCACATGGTGTGATGGTAGTTGTTGAAGCGGAGCATATGTGCATGACAATGCGCGGAGTGAAGAAGCCTGGTGCAAAAACGGTAACTACAGCAGTACGCGGTGTATTAGAAAATGACGCAGCGGCACGTAGTGAAATTTTGTCTTTTATTAAGGCGAAGTAAAGGAAAGCGGGAAACTGCTTTTCTTTTTTATTTATATCATTTTATAAAGGGTTACATATAGTTTTCGGTTGTCCATGAACTTATGGATGAGTGGTTTTTTGTTTTTTATGCATATTATATGAATAGAAATCTAAATTGTAGTTTGTTTTGATTCCCTAAGTTTTGGTTATAGAAAATAGAATGTATGTGTTATAATAGGTTTTATGAATTAGAAAACAAGGGTGATTTTTTGTGTGTGACATCTACGGAGGGTATGCGGATATAAGGGAGCAGTTGCTAGCAAAACTGCGCCATCCTTATTTTATAAACTATATTGAAGAACCATTTATTGATGAAGAAAAAGTAGTACTTTTATATGCTGCTTTAAAAAGTGCAAATTTACATAAAGAACAAATTGATCATTATGTAGTAACGATTATGCTTGTGCAGATTGCTCTTGATACACATGAAAAAGTGTCAAACAAAGCAGATAAAGAAACGAGCGGATTTCATAAGCGGCGTCAACTTACAGTCCTTGCAGGTGACTATTATAGTGGGTTGTATTATTATTTGCTTTCAATGAATTGTGATATTATACTGATTCGTGCGCTCGCTGAAGGAATTAAAGAAATTAATGAACATAAAATTATGTTGTATCAGAAGGCGTATCAAACAGTTGATGAAGTCATTGAAAGTATGATGACGATTGAATCCGCACTTTTGCAGAAAACATGTGATCATTTTCATGTATCATATTGGAAGCCGTTTATAGCGTATGTATTAGGGAGAGATCGTCTTCAAAAAGAGTATCAATTGCATGCTGAAAGACAAAATGCACCTGTTTTTCAAGCGGTTCAAGCGACTCTATCAAATGATGATGACAGAAACGTGGAAACCGTATATAAAGAATGGTTGGAAGAAGTGGACAAACAAGAACGTGCATTTCTACAAAAGCATAAAGAAATTGGGGATGTAGTTTCTACTTTAAAAGGTAAATTGAAAACATAAGCAATTTTATATTGGAAGAAGGGTAAGAGCATGCAGCAATCAAAAGAAGAAAGAGTACATGATGTATTTGAGAAAATCTCTGATAAATATGATGTAATGAATTCGGTTATAAGTTTTCAAAGACATAAAGCATGGCGGAAAGAAACAATGCGAATTATGGATGTACAGCCTGGAAGTAAGGCGTTAGATGTGTGTTGTGGAACTGCTGATTGGACAATTGCACTTGCGGATGCAGTAGGAACGACTGGAAAAGTATATGGATTAGACTTTAGTGAAAATATGCTATCTGTCGGAAAAGAAAAAGTAAAAGCTTTAGGGTTAAAACATGTAGAACTTATGCACGGGAATGCAATGGAACTACCGTTTGAAGATAATACATTTGATTATGTAACAATTGGTTTTGGATTGCGTAACGTTCCAGATTATATGCACGTATTAAAAGAAATGACTCGTGTGGTAAAACCGGGTGGAAAAGTAATTTGTTTAGAAACGTCCCAACCAACGATGATTGGTTTTCGTCAGGGATACGTTTTATATTTTAAATATATCATGCCATTATTTGGGAAAATGTTCGCGAAAAGTTATAAGGAATATTCATGGCTTCAGGAGTCTGCTAGCACATTCCCAGGGATGAAAGAATTAGCGAGTATGTTTGAGTCCGCTGGGCTTGAGCGTGTACAAGTGAAACCATTTACTTTTGGAGTAGCAGCTATGCATTTAGGGTTTAAACCCGACTCAAAATAGAAAAAAGACGTTTTAGGTTAAGGTGAACAATATGAAGTTACAACTTATGTACTCTTTTTTACGATCGGATATTAATGTGATAGAAAAAGAATTGAAGAAGGTTGTTGCCTCAGAGCAACAACTAATAGAAGATGCGGCATTGCAGCTTATTGAAGCTGGTGGGAAACGGATTCGTCCTGTTTTTGTGTTGCTTGCAGGGAAGTTCGGGGACTATAAGTTAGATGCAATTAAGCATGTGGCAGTTGCACTAGAACTTATTCATATGGCTTCTCTTGTTCATGATGACGTAATTGATGCGGCGCTATTGCGACGTAGTAGCCCAACGGTTAATGCGAAATGGGGAGACCGAATTGCGATGTATACAGGAGATTATTTGTTTGCAAAGTCTCTTGAGTGTATTACTAATTTGGAAGTTCCAGAAGCACATCAAGCTTTATCGTATACAATTTTGGAAGTTTGTAAAGGCGAAATTGAACAAATTAAGGATAAATATAATTACAACCAAAATTTAAGAACATATTTACGAAGAATAAAGAGGAAAACAGCACTATTAATTGCAGCAAGTTGTCAGTTAGGTGCTATTGCTTCGGGAGCGAATCGTGATACGGTGAATCGTTTGTTTTGGTATGGCTATTTTGTTGGCATGTCTTATCAAATCATTGATGATATTTTAGATTTTGTGTCAACAGAAGAAAAGCTTGGAAAGCCTGCAGGTGGAGATTTATTGCAGGGGAATGTTACATTGCCAGCGCTGTATGCTATGGAGGATCCAAAACTTCGAGAGAAAATTGTAGCAGTTCATGAAAATACAACGGCAAGTGAAATGAATGAAATTATTCATGCGATTAAAAATAGCCCAGCAATTGACCAAGCTTTTGCGTTTAGTGAACGTTATTTACATAAAGCATTAGAGGTAATAAAACCATTGCCACGTGGGCAAGCAAAATATGCATTGCAAAATATTGCAAAGTATATTGGAAAACGAAAATTTTAATGCATTTCTTTTACAAATAAAATAATCTCTCTATTTCAAAACTATTGCACAATTGTGATAACGGTGTTAATATGTGTGTGGGGATATACAATTACATACATAATTCAGAAGTGGAGAGATTTTTTATGGAAAAAACATTTCTAATGGTAAAACCAGACGGCGTACAACGTGCCTTCATTGGGGAGATTGTGGCTCGCTTTGAGAAAAAGGGCTTTCAATTAGTTGGTGCGAAATTAATGCAAGTGACTCCAGAAATTGCAGGACAACATTACGCTGAGCACACAGAAAAACCTTTTTTTGGTGAATTAGTAGATTTCATTACATCTGGTCCTGTTTTTGCTATGGTATGGCAAGGTGAAGGTGTAGTAGATACTGCTCGTAATATGATGGGTAAAACAAGACCTCATGAAGCGGCACCGGGTACAATTCGTGGCGATTTTGGTGTAACAGTTGCGAAAAATATTATCCATGGTTCTGATTCTCTAGAAAGTGCAGAACGTGAGATTGGTATTTTCTTCAAAGAAGAAGAGTTAGTAGATTACTCAAAATTAATGAATCAATGGATTTACTAATTATTTTGAAATAATTTGTAAACGCTTTAATCACTGTGATAATAGTGAAAAGTGCAAGGGGATAATGACTTCCTCTTGCACTTTTTTAGTTTCAAATAGTTACGAAGGTAAGCTTGGTATGATATATTGATACATAAAGTAAAGTTTCTTAATTAATAGAAACTTTACTTTATGTATTAACAGGATAAAAATTTATGTTTAAGCGAATAGTATGTGTTCTGCCCTGCTATTTTCGTTTTTAGTATGGTGTTGTAGTATTGCTAGAACAAATGAAATAAATACAAGAAAAGAGGAATAACCGATGAGATATATTACAGCTGGTGAGTCTCATGGTCCGCAACTTACAACGATTTTAGAAGGAATTCCGGCAGGTTTATCTCTAGTGGCGGATGATATAAATGAAGAGTTAGCGAGAAGACAAAAAGGATACGGCCGCGGAAGACGCATGCAAATTGAAAAAGATCAAGTGCAGATTGTCAGTGGTGTTAGACATGGATATACACTCGGGTCTCCAATTGCGCTCGTTGTAGAAAATCGAGATTTTACCCATTGGACAAAGATTATGGGAGTAAATCCTTTGACTGAACAAGAAGCAAAAGAGATGAAAAGACAAATTACAAGACCAAGACCTGGTCATGCTGATTTAAATGGTGCCATTAAATACGGACACCGTGATATGAGAAATGTACTTGAACGCTCTTCAGCACGTGAAACAACAGTTCGAGTTGCAGCAGGCGCTGTTGCGAAAAAACTTTTAGCAGAGTTAGGTGTAAAGGTTGCAGGGCATGTAATTGAAATTGGTGGTGTGCAGACAGAAAAGCTTGCATATGACTCGATAGAACGATTACAAGAAATTACGGAAGCGTCTCCTGTTCGTTGCTTAGATGAAGAAGCAGGGAAAAAAATGATGCAGGCAATTGATGATGCAAAAACAAGTGGAGATTCTATAGGTGGTATTGTGGAAGTAATTGTAGAAGGAATGCCGATTGGGGTAGGAAGTTATGTCCATTATGATCGAAAGCTTGATGCGAAATTAGCAGCCGCAGTAATGGGCATTAATGCTTTTAAAGGTGTAGAAATTGGTATTGGATTTGAAGCAGCACATAAACCAGGGAGTCAAGTGCATGATGAAATTCTTTGGGATAAAGAAGATGGATATACAAGAAGAACAAATCACGCGGGCGGATTAGAAGGTGGTATGACAACAGGAATGCCGGTTGTCGTTCGAGGCGTCATGAAACCAATTCCAACCCTGTATAAACCCCTTCAAAGCGTTGATATTGATACGAAAGAATCTTTTTCAGCGAGCATAGAACGTTCTGATAGTTGTGCTGTACCGGCAGCTAGCGTTGTGGCAGAAGCAGTCGTTGCGTGGGAGCTAGCGGTAGCTCTAGTAGAACAATTTGGAGCAGATCGTATAGATAGTATTCGTGAAAATATAAAGAAACATAATGAATATGCGAGGGGATTTTAATGGAAAAAATACATATTCAGGCGCAGTCTAAAGAGTATGATGTATATGTAGGAAAAGATGCGTTGGCACATTTGACAACGCTTGTTCGAAATATGAAGCCAGCTGTTTCTAATATAATGATTATTTCTGATGAATCTGTCGCATCATTTCATTTAGAAAAAGTTATGAATACATTGCAAGTAGAAAAACATGTTTTTTCATTTATTGTTCCAAGTGGAGAAAAAGAAAAATCATTTGAAAATTTTTATGTGGCTCATACTTCAGCGCTTGAAAATGGGATGGATCGACATTCTCTAGTTGTTGCACTTGGAGGAGGAATGATCGGTGATTTAGCTGGTTTTATTGCGGCGACATTTATGCGTGGTATTCGCTTCATTCAAGTTCCAACAACGTTACTAGCGCATGATAGTGCAGTTGGTGGAAAAGTTGCCATTAATCATCCATTAGGAAAAAATATGATTGGAGCGTTTCATCAGCCAGAAGCAGTGCTGTATCATACGCCGTTTTTAAATTCGTTACCGGAAAAAGAATGGCGTTCAGGATTTGCTGAAGCAATTAAACATGCTTTGATTGGTGATGTGGAATTATATCATTGGTTAAAGCGTGAAGTGAAGACATTGGAAGATATAAGAGATGAAAAGTTAATTTATATTTTAAAGAGAGCGATTCCTGTAAAGGCGAATATTGTAGCTCAAGATGAAACGGAAAAAGGAGTGCGTGCTCATTTGAACTTTGGGCATACATTAGGGCATGCACTCGAAAAAGAGATGGGGTATGGCAATATCACACATGGCGATGGGGTTGCAATTGGTATGTTATTTGCCATATTTTTAAGTGAGCAAATTTATAAGGTGGACCTTGGCTATAAAGAAATGAAGCGTTGGTTTTCTCAGTATGGTTATCCACATATGCCAAGAAATCTAAATACAGAACGTCTTGTACAAGTGATGAAGCAAGATAAAAAAGCGAACGCAGGAATAATTCGTATGGTACTTATGCAGGAATATGGGGTAGTGAATGTCGTATCTATTTCAGATGAGGCTGTTCACACTGCATTGGAAACATTTCAAAATGAGGAGGTATCTATTTGATTCGCGTAATACGCGGGCGCGATTACAGTTGAACATAATAAATCCGAAGAGATATTAACTGCAACAGAGCATTTAGCAAACGAAATCGTAAATGAAAATGAAGTCTTCCCTACTGATATCGTGTCGGTTTTAATTTCTACGACCTTAATGCTAGTTTTCCTGCAGTGGCATTAGGACGTTTAGAAGGATTTACATATGTACCGGTGATATTCGTGAAAGAAATAGAAGTACCGAATGTTTTGCAGAAATGTATTCGTGTAATGATGACAGTCATGACAAAAAAGTACAGTATGAAGTAAAGCATGTGTATGTAGAAAAGGCAACTATACTTCGGCCTGATCTAATAGAATGACAGGGGGAATCAAAATGAGAGTAAAAGAGCAATTGTTAACTTTGAAAGCATATGTACCTGGCAAAAACATTGAAGAAGTAAAAAGAGAATATGGATTATCTAAAATTGTGAAATTAGCATCTAATGAAAACCCATTTGGTTGTTCAAAACGTGTAACGGAGGCTTTAGCTTCCTTAGGTACGCAATATGCTTTATATCCAGATGGAGCAGCTTTTGAACTTCGTGAAAAAGTAGTTGCGCACCTTCATGTGAAAGCAGAACAACTTTTGTTTGGTAGTGGATTAGATGAAGTCATTCAAATGATTAGCCGTGCTTTATTACATAAAGGTACAAATATTGTAATGGCGAACCCAACATTTTCACAATACTGCCACCACGCTGTGATTGAAGGAGCAGAGGTTCGTGAAGTGCCACTTAAGGATGGTGTTCACGACTTGGATGCGATGCTTGAGAAAATTGATGAGAAAACACAAATTGTATGGATTTGTAATCCAAATAATCCAACAGGAACATATGTAGAAAAACAAAAATTACTTTCATTTTTAGAGGCAGTTCCGAAGTCAACGCTTGTCATTATGGATGAAGCATACTATGAATATGCAGGAGCAGAAGATTATCCGCAAACATTACCGCTTCTTGAAGAGTATGAAAACCTTATGGTGCTACGTACATTTTCAAAAGCATATGGTTTAGCTGCTTTTCGTATTGGTTATGCTGTAGGGAATGAAAAACTTATACAGCAATTAGAAGTAGCAAGACTACCATTTAATACGTCGACTATTGCGCAAGCTGTAGCTTCAGTTGCAATAGAGGATCAGGCGTTTTTACAAGAGTGTGTGAAGCAAAATGCCGAAGGATTAAATCAATATTATACATTCTGTGAGGAGTACGGCGTTTTCTATTATCCATCACAAACAAATTTCATCTTCTTAAAGCTCGGAATTCCTGGTAACGAAGCATTTGAAAGATTAATGCGAAAAGGGTATATTGTTCGTTCAGGCGCTGCGTTTGGCTTGCCTGACGGTATTCGTATTACAGTTGGTTTAAAAGAAGAAAATGCTGAGATTATTGAATTACTTACGGAACTTGTAAAGAAAGAAGAGACATATTCTTAAAGATGATAGCGGCTCCTATTGATAGGAGTCGTTTTCTTTTAGATTAAACATATTTGCACGATGAAGAAAAAAAGAAGTACAATAAAGATATATACATACAAATTGAAAATGGTGATGCAGTCGCTGTATCCTATCCGAATTTTTTTGAACAGTTAGAATCTCTGTGAAGTAAAAGAATCTTTTCAGTTTGGAAAGATTCTTTTCTGCATCCTTTTAGTTGCTTACATGACGACTGTTGTTTATGATTAATGAACAGAAGAGAATATTATAAGAGTTAAAGGAGACATTTATGCAAAAGTTTGAACAGGCTATTTCTTACATTGAAAACGGCGAAGCAGAAAAAGGGTTAGAACAATTAAAAGAATTGGTAAAACAAGGGACGGACGAAGAGAAATATGATATTGCTCGTTACTACCATACGCTTGGATTTATTGATGAGGCGCTAGCGATTACAGAAGATTTACGGTTGTTATATCCCGAAGAAAGCGAGTTTACCATATTTTTAGCGGAATTATATATTGATTTAGATAAAGAAGATGAGGCAATCGAAGTACTCCATGATATCCCTGAAGATGATGAACTATATGTCCAATCTTTATTACTTGTGGCGGATCTATTCCAAATGCAGGGCTTCGATGATGTTGCAGAACAAAAACTATTAAAAGCAAAAGAAATGATGCCAGAAGAGCCTGTTATTACTTTTGGACTAGCGGAACTTTATAGCAGTAAAGGTGAAGAGCAAAAAGCGATTGCTTATTATCAGTCATTACTTTCTGAGCACAAAGTAATGGGTGGTGTTGTGATTGCCCTACGCCTAGCTGAAACGCTAAGTGCAATTGGAAACTGGGAAGAAGCAATTACATATTATGAAGAAGGATTAGAAGAACAGAAAGATATTCATTCTTTATTTGGCTATGCATTTACACTTTATCAAGGTGAAGAGTATCAAAGGTCGATTGGAGCTTGGCAAGAATTAAAAGAATTAGATCCAGAATATGCATCGCTATATATGTATTTAGCTAAATGCTATGAAAAAGAAGGAATGCTTCAAGAAAGCTATGAAACACTTCATGAAGGCATTAAAATTGATGAGTTATCCGTGCCACTTTATGTAGAACTTGCAAATATTGCAGCGAAGATAGGGAAATTAGGAGAAGCTGAAGAATTGCTTCAAAAAGCATTGCAGCTTGACCCGGGACATTTAGGTGCGATATTAAAATATGCATATATCTTAAAAGAACAAGAAAAATATGAAGAGTTAATCGCTGTTGTAGAAAATGCAATGGACAGTGGAGAGCAAGATACACAATTACTTTGGGATTTGGCATTTGCTAAAAAACAATTAGAAATGTATTCTGATGCATTAAAACACTATGAGAGTGCATATACTTCTTTTAAGAATCATCCAGATTTCTTGGAAGAGTACGGCTATTTCTTATTAGAAGAAGGGTTACGAAAAGAAGCGAAAGAAGTATTTACACGCTTATTACAACTGGACCCGACACAAATTCACATCGAAGAATTGTTATATAATTTAGAGGATTTTTCATAAGTTGGAAGGAAAGTGAATGCTGCTTCTTGAATTTAAAAAATAAGAAAAAAGAAAGACAGAGGAGGGACTAAGCGCTATGAATACCCCTGTTTCTGTAAACGAGAAGAAGGATTTCGTAAAATGGTTTTTAAACAATTATCAACTGAAACAGCGTGAATGTGTATGGATTTTGAATTATTTAATGAGTCATGACCAATTAATGCACAAAGTCCACTTCGTAGAACATGCAAAATATTGCCCGCGTGGCTTAGTGATGTCAGCGAATTGCGTGAAAGATACACCGTTTCACTTCTTTAAACAAAATGTTATGACGACGGATGCAGAAAAATCGTTTCATGACATTCGTTTAAATCGGGATGAGGATATTTATATTCAACTTAATTTTAAATCATCGTTTCAAAATGCAAATTATGTAGCGGTATTAGAAGAAAATCCATACTTACCAAAGCATATTGAAGTAAATGAAAAAGATCGTTTACTTGCAGAACGATTTTTAGAAGAGAGTGTATTTTCATTTCGAAGAGATCGACTTTTAAAACAAATTGATGAAGCGCTCGACAAGCAGGATAAGGAAGCTTTTTGTAAGTTAACAGAGGAATTGAAAAGTTTATAAGGAATGTTAATTTTGACAATTTTCCGACCATTTAAAGAAAAACTACCTATATTGGGTAGTTTTTCTTTTTTTACCTGTTTTAGTATGGTTTAATAGATATAAAGTGAAAGTTCTGTCATTTAAAAGGGAATACTAGGTAAAGGGGGGAATTATGGTGAAATGGGTTGTAAAAGATGCAGAACAATTTGAACAAGCTAGAGAGTATGTGGATACTGGTATTATACCCCTTCTTTCTATTTCAGTAACAAAAGAAATGAAGAGTATTGTAGAACAAGGGGAATTTATTGAAACTTTAAGTAGGGAGTTAGAAAGAGAATATAAAGGAAGGGTGTTCCTACTACCTCCGTTTACTTATTTACTTGAACAACAAAAGGGGGAGCTAAGGCGTCTACAAGATTGGACAAATCACTTACAAGAGCAAGGATTAAAACATATTGCTTATGTTACAAGTGACTTTTCATGGAAAGAGGCTGAAACTGCATTGTCAGGTCATTTATTTTGGTTACCTGCTTTATCACTAGAAGAATTTAGCGATCAAGCAAAAAGAGAAGTAATTCATGCGCATGTAAAAAATATAATGGTTTTATTGACAGAAAAGTGGGAAAATAAAAAATAAGCAGATAGTTCTTATGATTATGAGTAGTATGATATTGACCTGCGCATGTGGGTATTATATCATGATAGTGTCCTAGTTTTTATTTTTATACTGTTTTGTCACGAGGGGACAATTTCTGATAGAGGGGGGAAATTTTCGTGAGCGAGAAAGAACATCGTGTGTCAAGAAGACAATTTTTGAACTACACGCTTACAGGTGTAGGAGGTTTTATGGCAGCTGGAATTTTAATGCCGATGACACGTTTTGCACTTGATCCAGTTTTAAGGAAAGAAGCAGGGGGAGATATGGTTGCTGTTGCACAAGTGAAAGAGATTTCAGCAGAACCAAAACGCTTCGACTTTAAAGTGAAACAAGTTGATGGTTGGTATAAGTCAGAAGAACCAAAATCAGCGTGGGTGTATAAAAATGAAAGCGGCGACATTGTAGCATTATCTCCGGTGTGTAAACATTTAGGATGTACGGTAAACTGGAATTCGGACAAGAGTCATCCAAATCAATTTTTTTGTCCTTGTCACGCGGGGCGTTATACGAAAGATGGTGTGAATGTGAAGGGGACTCCACCGCTCGCACCGCTTGATTTGTATGAAGCAAAAGTAAAGGATGGAACGCTTTATCTAGGTAAAGCAAAGCCACAAGGGGGTGCGAAATAGATGCTAAATAAAATTTATGATTGGGTGGACGAGAGGCTGGATATTACACCAATATGGCGTGATATTGCAGACCATGAAGTGCCAGAGCATGTAAACCCAGCGCATCACTTTTCAGCATTTGTCTATTGCTTTGGAGGGCTAACATTCTTTGTCACTGTGATTCAAATTTTATCAGGTATGTTTTTAACAATGTATTATGTGCCTGATATTAAAAATGCTTGGGAATCCGTTTATTATTTACAAAATGAAGTTGCATATGGGCAAATTGTTCGCGGCATGCATCATTGGGGTGCCAGCCTTGTAATTGTAATGATGTTTTTACATACACTTAGGGTTTTCTTCCAAGGTGCATATAAGAAACCTCGTGAATTAAACTGGATTGTCGGTGTTCTTATTTTCTTTGTTATGCTAGGTCTTGGTTTTACCGGATATTTATTACCATGGGATATGAAAGCATTATTTGCAACAAAAGTAGGGATTCAAATTGCGGAACAAACACCGCTTATCGGCCCTTATATTAAAACATTACTTGCTGGTCATTCCGAAATTGTCGGGGCTCAAACATTAACTCGCTTCTTTGCTATTCACGTCTTCTTCTTACCAGCAGCACTTCTAGGCTTAATGGCCTTCCACTTCATCATGATTCGCAAACAAGGTATTTCTGGTCCGCTATAAGAGATTGCTAATTTAAAAGAATAGGAGAAAAACTGAATTGAAGGAGGGAGATTATGCATCGCGGCAAAGGGATGAAGTTTGTGGGAGATTCACGAGTACCTGTTGCACGTAAACCGAATATCCCGAAAGATTATTCTGAATACCCAGGGAAAACAGAAGCGTTTTGGCCGAACTTCTTATTGAAAGAATGGATGGTTGGTGCGGTTTTTTTAATCGGTTATTTATGTTTAACGGTGGCGCACCCGTCACCACTTGAGAGAATGGCGGATCCTACAGATGCAGGATATATACCACTTCCAGACTGGTACTTCTTATTTTTATATCAATTGTTAAAATACTCATATGCATCAGGTCCGTTTACTGTAATTGGCGCGTTTATTATGCCAGGGATTGCATTTGGAGCATTGTTATTGGCACCATTTCTCGATCGAGGTCCTGAAAGACGTCCATTGAAACGTCCAGTTGCAACTGGATTTATGCTTCTAGCAATTGCTTCTATCATCTTTTTAACATGGGAATCTGTGGCGCATCACGACTGGGAAGCTGCAAAAAAGCAAGGTGCGATTGTTAAAACGGTTCAAGTTGATAAAAATGAAGAAGGTTATAAACATTTGCAAAAAAATACGTGTTTAACATGTCACGGTGATAACTTACAAGGTGGTGCTGCAGCGCCGGCACTACAAAATTTAACGTTAAAACCAGAGGAAATTGCAAAGATTGCGAAAGATGGAAAAGGTGCAATGCCTAAAGGGGTATTTAAAGGCACGGATGAAGAGCTAAAAAAACTTTCAGAGTTCATTGCGAAATATAATAAAAAATAAGAGAGAGCTGACTACAATTTTTGTAGCCAGCTTTTCTATTTAGAAGAAAAAGTTTGGTATAATATATAAGTACATTTTGATGTAATAAAGAACTACTATAGTTGAAAGGTGTTGTACAGATAGATTGGCTTATTTGTATGCTGTATTAAGGCAACGTTCCGTTTTATTATGTTTGCTTATTACTAACATTTTAGGAACAATATATGGATTTATTTGGTATGGAGATCAACTGATGGAAACTTCAGTCATATTTTGGCCATTTGTTCCTGATAGTCCGATTGCAAGTTTCTTTTTTGTTTTTGTGTTACTGGCCTTTTTATACAATAAAAATTGGGGATTAATAGAAGCTTTTGCAATCGTTTCCTTAATGAAATATGGTATATGGGCTGTTGTTGTAAATGGTATTATGTTTATGGTTAAGGGAGACCTTGGGTTTATTGGGTATATGTTGGTGCTTTCTCATTTTGCAATGGCTGTGCAAGGTTTACTGTATGCTCCGTTTTATCGTATAAAAAAATGGCATTTTATTGTGGTGAGTATATGGACGTTACATAATGATGTAATTGATTATTTGTTTTGGCAAATGCCAAGATATGGTATCATGCATTTGTTCGTAGAACAAATCGGTTATTTTACATTTTGGCTAAGTATTGTTGTGCTAGCTATTACATATTATTGTTGTTTGAGAAGGAATCGAAAGCAGTTTTCGCCATGAATTTAAATAAAGAATCGGGGAAAATAAATGAAGGAAAATAAGCTAGGGATAAGAGTGCTAGATAGTTTTATAAATTCCATTGTTGCATATTGTATAGCATTTTTTATTTTTGCACTTGCAACTACAATTGTTGTATACGGAAAATGGTTATATTATGCAGATATAAACTTTTTAAATATACCAGATTTGGCTAATATGACAGAGTTAGAAATTAAGAAAAATTATGATGCACTAATTACGTATCTCTCTCCTTTTTACCAAGGGGCATTACAGTTTCCAACATTAGATATGTCAACAAATGGAAGGATTCATTTTGTTGATGTGAAAAATATTTTAGTGAACATTCAATATGGAATGTGTATGGCGCTCATGATTGCTTTACTGGGCGGGTGGTATTTATTACGTAAACGAAAAGTAAGATTTTTATTACATGGCGCAATTTTGACTATTATATTTCCGATTGCACTTGTTTTACCTATTATAATTAATTTTGAAAAGAGTTTTGTTCTATTTCATAAACTTCTTTTTAGTAATGATTATTGGCAATTTGATAGCGAAAAGGATCCTGTTATTCTCATGTTGCCAGAACAATTTTTCATGCATGCAGCATGTGCCATTTTGTTATGTATTTTATGCGGTAGCGCTGTTTGTTATTTTATGTATCGTTATTTACGAAAAAAGGGAAGAGCTTCAATGAACCATCTTAGTTCATAAAGAAAGCCTTTAAGTGGGGTTTCATTTATCTCCCACTGATTATTAGCCCTCACGAATCGGGCTTTTACGGACAGTTCATCTCCCGCCTAACTTCTTTGTTTTTGCAGAATTGTGTGGTGGGAATCTTACTGTCCTAAAATAGTGGGATAAAATATTTTTCAGCTTTGTTCTGTTCTATTCTTGTCCACCTAAACATATTTTGTACTAGTAGTTATAGGGGGGACCGGAATGAAGAGAGTCTTAATTGGAATGATAGCATTTCTGATTATATTGCTTCCAGTACGTATATACGCTGAAAAATGGGATGAGTTGACGGGGCTATTAGATGATTCCTTACAACTTGTAAAACAAGAAGAATATGAGAAAGCAACGCAAGTATTACAGCATTTCTCAGAGCAATTTGTATTACGAGAGAATGAAAAAGAGAATGAGCTAACACCTATACATTTTCGGGTAATTTCTTTAGCGTATGACAAAGCGCAACAATCACTTGGGGAAGAAAGTGTAGATCGTCAAATAAAAATAGATGATGTATTGGCATTACAACTGGTGGTGGATGCGGAAGTGTCTAAGTATCAACCGCTTTGGATAGAAAGAGAAGGACGGGTTATGGGGGCTTTTGCTAAAGTAGAGAAAGCACTTCGAATAGAAGATGACGAACGTTTCCAACAATCGCTAAATACATTTCTACATGAATTTGGTGTGATTTATCCAAGTTTAATGATTGCGTTGCCAGAAAATCAATCACAGCGTGTAAATGCTCATCTATCGTATTTGGATGAATTTCGTAATGTCATGTTAAAAAATAAAAGTGGGCAAACGCAATTAGGAATTATAAAAGGGGATTTACAAAAAATATTTCAAACAGCAAAAAAAGATGAAGTGGATTCTTCTCTCATATGGTTTATGACAATTACAGGTGGACTTATTTTCTTCACATTAACATACGTCGGTTGGAGAAAGTATAAGGGAGAGAAAGCAAAACGTACTAGTGGGATACATTCTAAAAACCGGTAAGGTTACGAATTTAGATACGAATTGTAAGGTTTCTTTATTGACAATGTATAAAGAAGAAAATAGAATGGAAAGTACTAATAATTACGACTTCAATGGAGGTTCATGATGGGTTTTTACTTGGTTTATTTCGCGATCATTATGATCATACCGTTGTATGCACAATCAAAAGTACGCAGTGCTTATAGTAAGTATTCGCAAGTGTATTCAACATCGGGTATGACAGGAGCGGAAGTAGCTCGAAAAATTTTAGATGAAAATGGTTTATATAACGTAGCTGTAGAAGAAACGCCAGGACATTTATCAGATCATTATGATCCAACAGCTAAAACGGTTCGCTTGTCAACTGACAACTATTATGGTCATTCAGTTGCTGGAACAGCTGTAGCAGCCCATGAAGTAGGGCATGCGATTCAAGATGCGAAAGATTATAAATTTATGCGTTTTCGCCATTCTCTAGTTCCTGTTGCAAACTTCGGATCGAATATCTCATGGGTGTTTATTATGATTGGTATATTTGCAACGATGTCAAAATTGTTGTTATTAGGAATTGTTTTAATGGCAGCAGGTGTAGTTTTCCAACTTGTAACATTACCGGTTGAGTTTGATGCTTCAAAACGTGCGATGCAGCAAATTGAAGCACTTGGAATTGTATCAACAGATGAATATGGGCAAGCTCGTAAAGTATTGAACGCAGCAGCGTTAACATACGTGGCAGCTGCAGCTGTAGCGGTATTTGAATTACTTCGTCTAGTACTGATGTATACAGGTATGCAACGTAGTGATGATTAAAGACTATCGATTTCGATAGTCTTTTTTATGAAAGAAAGAACCCGTACTCTAAAAGAGTACGGGTTTTATTATGTTTGAGTTTCTGGGTTATCTTGGTAATTCAAACTTAACTGTTTGACCTTTTGCAGTATCTTGTGCATTCATATCAACTGTTGGACCGAATTCTAATGTGAATTTTTTGTAGAGATTAAATTCATCTTTACGGAATAAGAATACGGAAATCTTTTCACCTTTTTCACCAGGTTTAATTTCATTTGGTTCTTTTGGTTCTACATGTAATTCTGGCAGAAGAATCCCGCGATTATCATCGATATGTAGTTTTGTCCTTGCGCCAGTAGCACTTGTAGATTGACTAGATGTATTATCTAACTTGAATTTAACGGCTAATGCCACAACACCACTGTCACCAAAGTTTTTGAATGCTTCTTTATAAGAGTCTGTTGGTGTAAGTTCTGTATATTGAACACCTTCAAGTGTGACGTTTACATCGCCCACTTTTTCTGTTTTATTAATACCTTCTTTGTTAAAAATCATTTTTCTGTCAGCCATGTTGTCGATTACAAGGCGGTCTTTATAAAATTTATCATTATTCTCCGCTTTTGCTTCAGCTTCGTTGCTGACTGGGAATTCAAATACATTTTCTTGACCGGCACGTTCTTTAAAGTCTTTGCTAAATGCAGCCGGTTGAATTTTTAACTTTGGAGAAGTGCTTGTTAATTCTTTAAATTCATCTACTGTATATAGGAAAGTTACTAATCCAGTAACTTTTGTTCCAGCTTCAAATTTTGATACTTCTTTGCTTTTCAATTGCTCACTTTTTTCAACCAAAGTAGGAGTTGCGGATTTAAAGTTATATGCATCCTTTGATTGAAGCATTATGTTGCCAGTGTTAAAATACGCGTCTTTTCCACTTTGATTGTCTAAGGTTACTTTTGCTGTAATGACATAGCCTTCAGTTTGATCTTTAAATGGGATTGTAGCATCCCTATGCATATCTTTCACATGAACAATTTGATACTCATCGATAGAGAGTTTGAATTTCGCCATATCATGAGTAATTTTTGGAGTTTTATTCGTATATACAACGTTTACAGTCCCCTGTGATTCCTTTCCGATATAGGTGTTTAATACACTGCCTTTACTTTCGGAATTTTTGGTCTCTGAAGTTTTACTTTCAGATGCTTTACTATCCGAGGAACTATTTTTCTCCTCGTTTTTTTCCCCTTTAGTTGTTTGTTCTGTCTTCGGTTTTTCTTTCTCTTGTGTACCAGTAGTCTTTTCTTCATTACCACATGCAGCTAATAGTAATGATGCAGAAACGACTGATGCCCATAACACTTTCTGTTTCCCCAATTGTGTTCACCCTTTACAAATTTTGTATTTATTACCATGGAATATTATACACATAATATAGGAATATCGCAATTTTCTTTTTTGTTTTTGTTTATTATTGTAAATTGATGAAAAATAGCGTAATGAATTTTAAAGAGAAAGTTATAATAAAAAACATTGATAAGTTGATTTTGAGTGAATGAAGGTGATGAAAATGCAATATCCAGATTCATTAGTGGAGCAGGTGAAAGAGCGCAGTGCTAACTATGCATTAGAAGGTTTTTTATGTGGGCAAGGTCCCAAAAAACCGAAACTAATGCTTGTTGGAGAAGCTCCTGGAGAAACTGAAATTCATAACGGAATACCGTTTAGCGGGAGAGCAGG
Organism: Bacillus sp. TL12; assembly: GCF_022625245.1. NCBI lineage: Bacteria > Bacillati > Bacillota > Bacilli > Caryophanales > Bacillaceae > Bacillus > Bacillus sp. TL12. Next base: position 146,479 of record NZ_JAJJBY010000011.1, read on the forward strand.
TAAGGAGCTAATGGTTTTTTTAGAACGGATCGGTCTTACAAGAGAGGAAGTATATATTACGAGTGCTGTGCGTAGTAGGCCTTATAAATGGAGAGAGAAAAGAGAGCGGAGTGGACAAATAGTTCAGAAGAAATACAATCGCACTCCAAATCAGAGAGAAATACTTGCGCATGCTCCTTTGTTAGATTATGAGATGAAGCATGTGCAAGCACCGGTTATTGTAGCACTTGGCAATATTGCATTAAAGCGTTTAGTGGGATTAAATAAAAAGATTACTGATGTTCATGGACAATTATTACAGCAGCCAATACAAAGGTTGAAAAATAATCAAACTACAGATTTTATATGGACTGAGAAAGTGTATAATATTTTTCCAACATTTCATCCAGCCTCTATTTTTTATAATAGGAGCTTGTTGGATTTGATTTATGAGGATCTAGAAAAGTTGAGAAAGTACATATAATAAAAGTTTTTATAGTGATTTAAAAAGCAAAAAGCTATCGGATTCGATAGCTTTCCTATTTATATGTTTAGAAAGGTTACCTGTTTAATTGTGTAAAGGGTTTTTATTCTCATCTAATGTAAACCCTTCGCCGACAACATCATGTACGTCACTCACTGCAACAAATGCATGGGGATCTACAGAAGTAATAATATTTTTTAATTTTACGATTTCATTTTTTGCTACAACACAGTAGAGTACATTTCGTTCAATCTTTGTATAGGAACCAACTGCTTTCAAGAAAGTTGCACCGCGCTCCATCTCGGATAAAATTTTGGCAGCAATTTCGTCATTTTTGTCAGAAATAATGGTGGCTCCTTTCGCTGCATACGCGCCTTCTTGCATGAAGTCAATAACTTTGGCACCAATAAAGACAGCAACTAACGTATACATGCCTTCGCGATACGATAAGTATGTAAGAATTGAAACGACGATGACAACAGCATCAAACATAAACATTGTTTTTCCCATACTCCAGCCTATATACTTATGTGCTAATCGGGCGATAATATCGACACCGCCAGTTGTTCCTCCATATTTGAATATAATTCCGAGTCCAATCCCGATAAATGCTCCGGCGAACAATGCTGCTAATGTCATATCGTTTTGTAAGTTTAAATGTAGGTTTAGTGATTCGTAACGCTGGAAAATCCATAGAAATAAGGAGACGCTAAATGTTCCAATTAATGTGTACAGGAAAGTTGTTCGACCAAGTAATTTCCAACCGACGAAAAAGAGAGGGATGTTTAAGATTAAGTTTGTATAAGAGGGGTCGAGTGAAAATAGAAAATATAATAATAGCGTAATGCCTGTAAATCCACCTTCTGCTAAGTGGTTTTCAATATTAATATTAACGATACCAAAAGAGAAGATAGCCGAACCGAGCAAAATAAATATAATGTTTTGAATTTTTAAGTTGGTTTTCATGTAGCAAGCCCCCTAATATGTAATCGTTCCTTCGTTCTATTGAAATAACTCATGACAAAGAAACAAAATAAGAATAGTAAGTCACTTGTATGATTGTAAATGTTGATAGGTAATCTTTTATAAGGAAGAGCAGTTTGAAAAGAAGTTTCACTTTACCCTGCTCAAACGGTTGGTAGAAGAAAAAGCCAAGAAGAAAGGGCGGACCATCCGTAAGAGCCCGATTGGTTCAACTAATCTTTTGCAAGAAGAACGTTTGCAAAAGAAAGTTTCACTTTATTATAGTCTATCCAAAAAAACGTGGCAAATAGGGATAGAAGTGGAATAATATTTGTCAAATCGCGATGAATTGGCTAACATGAAAGAGGAAGGATTAGAGGTGAACAACATGGAACAAAAAACGATGAAAGATATGCAGCAAGAAGTAGATGCATATATTAGTCAATTTAAAGAAGGGTATTTTAGTCCACTTGCAATGATGGCTCGTTTGACAGAAGAGATGGGTGAACTTGCAAGAGAAGTGAATCATTATTATGGTGAGAAACCAAAGAAAATAACTGAAAAAGAGAGAACAATTGAAGAAGAGCTTGGAGATGTATTATTTGTTATGATCTGTATGGCAAATAGCTTACATATTGATTTAGAAACAGCACATAACACTGTGATGAATAAATTTAATACACGTGATAAAGATCGCTGGACACGTATTGACGAGGGAGAGAAAGAATAATGGAAAATATTAAAGTAATTATTGCAGGGCCAAGAGGACGTATGGGGCAGGAGGCAGTCCTTCTTATGGAAAGAACACCACATTTTCAATTAGTAGCAGCAGTTGATTATAAGCACGGTGGTGAAAAAATTTCCAATCTTGCTGGAATGCCTGCATTAGATGCACCAATCTATGCGGATTTACATACTTGTTTAAATGAAGTAGAAGCAGATGTATTACTAGATTTAACAACGCCAGAAGTAGGAAAAAAACACGTTACACTTGCTGTTGAACGTGGTCTTCGTTCTGTTATCGGTACGACAGGGTTTACAGAAGAAGAACTTCAGCATTTAACAAACACTGCAAAAGAAAAACAAGTTGGTACCATTATTGCTCCAAACTTTGCAATCGGTGCAGTACTTATGATGAAGTTTTCTCAAATGGCAGCAAAATATTTCCAAGATGTTGAAGTGATTGAATTACATCACGATCAAAAATTAGATGCACCATCAGGTACAGCTGTCAAAACGGTAGATTTAATTCGTCAAAGCCGTGAACCAAAACAACAAGGTCATCCAAATGAAACAGAACAATTAAAAGGAGCACGTGGTGCGAATGTGGATGGTATTCATATTCATAGTGTGCGTTTACCAGGGCTTATTGCACATCAAGAAGTATTGTTCGGTGGAGATGGACAGATGCTAACAGTTCGTCATGACTCGTTTAACCGAGCGTCATTTATGTCTGGAGTAAAATTATCTATTGAGACAGTAATGAACCTTGATCATCTTGTATACGGTTTAGAGAATATCATTGACTAAGGGGAGAGACAACGGATGAAAATTGCCTTAATTGCACATGACAAAAAGAAAGATGATATGGTTTCGTTTGCATACGCATATAAACCAATTTTTGAACAACATGAACTTTTCGCAACAGGAACAACAGGTCTTCGTATTATGGAAGCGACTGGTTTAGCAGTTACAAGATATCAATCTGGTCCTCTTGGCGGTGACCAAGAGATTGGTGCAATGATTGCCAAAAATGCTTTAGACATGGTAATTTTTTTCCGGGATCCGCTAACGGCACAACCACATGAGCCAGATGTAAATGCATTGCTTCGTTTATGTGATGTGTATGCGATTCCGCTCGCAACGAACATGGCAAGTGCAGAAATGTTAATGCATGCATTAAATCGGGGAGATTTAGACTACCGAAAGTTAAGAAAATGAGGGGAACAACTATGAGTGGATTACATATATTAGCGTTTGGTGCCCATGCCGATGATGTTGAAATCGGCATGGCAGGCACCATTGCCAAATATACGAAACAAGGATATAAAGTTGGCATCTGTGATTTAACAGAAGCTGATCTATCTTCAAATGGAACGGTAGAATTAAGAAAAGAAGAAGCGCAGGAAGCTGCTCGCATTATGGGAGTTGAAAAGCGAATTAATTTAGCGATGCCGGACCGTGGTTTGTATATGAAGGAAGAATATATTCGTGAGATCGTAAAGATTATTCGTACATATAAGCCGGCGCTAATTTTTGCACCCTATTATGAGGATCGTCACCCAGATCATGCGAATTGTGCAAAACTTGTAGAAGAAGCGATATTTTCAGCGGGTGTTCGTAAATATATGCCGGAATTTCCGCCACACCGCACGCAATCTTTTTATTATTATATGATTAATGGTTTTCATAAACCGAATTTCTGTATAGATATTAGTGAACAGCTTTCAGAAAAATTAGCAGCGTTAGAAGCGTATGAAAGTCAGTTTACAACGGGAAGTGATGGTGTGAAGACGCCATTAACAGAAGGATATGTTGAAACAGTAATCGCTCGTGAGAAAATGTTTGGAAAAGAAGTTGGGGTTATGTATGCTGAAGGATTTATGAGTAAGAAGCCAGTTCTATTACATGCTGATTTAATAGGGGGATGTAAATGAAATTGAAAATAGGTATTACATGTTATCCTTCTGTAGGTGGTTCTGGAGTTGTGGGAACGGAACTTGGAAAGCAATTAGCTGAACGAGGACATGAAATTCACTTCATTACCTCTGGGGTTCCATTCCGGTTAAATAAAGTATATCCAAACATTTATTTTCATGAAGTAACGGTAAATCAGTATTCTGTTTTTCAATATCCACCTTACGATTTAGCATTAGCAAGTAAAATGGCAGAGGTTGCACAGAGAGAAAACTTGGATATTTTACATGTGCACTATGCGATACCACATGCAATTTGTGCATACTTAGCGAAGCAAATGATTGGAGACGATATTAAAATCGTTACGACGTTACATGGAACGGATATCACTGTACTTGGTTCAGATCCTTCACTAAATAATTTAATACGGTTTGGTATTGAGCAATCTGATGTTGTTACAGCTGTATCACACTCATTAATTCGAGAAACGAATGAGCTTGTAAAACCAAATAAAGAAATTCAGACGGTATATAATTTTATTGATGAGCGTGTCTATTTTAAGAGAGATATGTCCCAACTAAAAAAAGAGTATGGCATACGTGAAGATGAAAAGGTATTAATTCATATTTCGAATTTTCGCAAGGTCAAGCGTGTACAAGATGTTGTCCAGTCATTTGCTAAAATTGTAAAAGAAGTGGATGCGAAATTATTACTTGTTGGTGATGGACCAGAATTTTGTACAATTTTACAGTTGGTGAAAAGCTTACATATTGAAGAACATGTTTTGTTTTTAGGAAAACAGGATAATGTTGCAGAGCTTCTTGCCATGAGTGACTTAATGTTACTATTATCAGAAAAAGAAAGTTTTGGTCTTGTTTTACTAGAAGCAATGGCTTGTGGTGTGCCATGCATTGGAACAAGAGTTGGGGGCATTCCAGAGGTTATTAAACATGGTGAAACAGGATATATTTGCGAAGTCGGTGATACGATAGGGATAGCAAAACAAGCGATACAACTGCTTAAGAATAAAGAGCTTCATCGAAATATGGCAGAGCAAGCGATGGAAGCAGTATATGAGCAATTTCGTTCAGAAAATATCGTTTCACAATATGAGGCGATTTATTATGACATACTAAGGGATGACAAAAATGAAACGATTTAAACAAGCAGGAGCAATTATTGAGACATTGAAACAACATGGGCATGAAGCATATTTTGTTGGAGGAAGTGTGCGTGATTTTATTATCAATAGACCAATTGGTGATATTGATATCGCAACATCAGCTCTTCCAGAAGAAGTGATGCATTTATTCCCAAGACATGTCCCGGTTGGCCTTGAACACGGTACGGTTATTGTTGTCCAAGAAGGCGTTCCGTATGAAGTGACAACATTTCGAACAGAGAGTGATTATGAAGATTTTCGCAGACCAAGTAGTGTTCAGTTTGTTCGTTCATTAAAAGAAGATTTAAAACGACGAGATTTTACTATGAATGCGATTGCGATGAATGAAGTGGGAGACATCATTGATTTGTTTCGAGGGCAAGATGCAATTCGTAAACAAGAAATTGCAACAGTGGGAAATGCTGCGGATCGATTTCAAGAAGATGCACTACGTATGATGCGTGGTATTCGCTTTGTTAGTACTTTAGGATTCTCTTTAGAGGAACAAACGAAGCGTGCGATTGAAAAGTATGGGCATTTACTGGAACATATAGCGATTGAAAGAATTACAGTTGAGTTTGAAAAGCTGTTAACAGGTATATATTGTGTAAAGGGGCTTCAACAACTAGTAGAGACGAAACTATTTACGCACTTACCATATTTACAAATGTCAGAAGAAAGAATTTTAAAAGCCGCACAATATAACTGGGATTCTTTTGAAACTGATATCGAGGCATGGGCATTTTTCCTATATTGCACCGGTGAAGAACATCCATCTGTGTTTTTGCGTCAATGGAAATTTTCAAATAAAAAAATAAAAGATATTGTTGCTGTTATATTAGCAATCCGCTTTAGAAAAACAAATTCATGGGATGCAGTTTCTCTATACAAAACAGGTTTACATACTGCATTAATGGCCGAAAGAGTATATCAAGCCATTATAGAAAAATATGATATGTCTTCTGTAAATCACGTACAGTCATTATTTGATTCACTATCCATTCATAATCGTCAAGAAATGAAAGTAAGCGGTAATGATTTGTTAGGTTGGACAGAAAAAACACCAGGACCATGGGTTGCAGAAGTGTTGCAAAAGATTGAGAAAGAAATTTTACAAGAACGATTAGAAAATGAGAAAGAGAAAATAAGGGAGTGGCTACACAGATGCAATCTACTATAAGAAAGCAATTATTACAAGTTTTTTCTGAAGCAGATGGCGAATTTGTATCTGGTCAAACTATTAGTGACAAGCTCGGTTGTTCGAGGACTGCTGTCTGGAAACACATGGAAGATCTTCGGAGCGAAGGATACGAACTTGAAGCAGTACGCCGCTTAGGATACCGAATTGCGAGTAAGCCAGATAAAGTAACGGCAAATGAAATCCAATTAGGGTTACAAACAGAATTTATAGGAAGAACCGTGTATTTTGAGGAATCTGTTGAATCTACGCAGCATATTGCAGCCAAGCTTGCATATGAAGGGGCGGCGGAAGGAACAATTGTAGTTGCGGAAGAACAAACAGCAGGTCGCGGTCGTTTAAGTAGAAAATGGCATTCACCAAAAGGCACTGGAATTTGGATGAGTATTATTTTACGTCCAGCTATTCCTGTTCACCATGCCCCTCAACTTACATTATTAGCGGCTGTCAGTGTAGCGCAAGCAATTGAGAAATGTACAGGTGTGAATGTCGGGATTAAATGGCCCAATGATATTTTAATTGAAGGGAAAAAGGCTGTCGGCATTTTAACAGAGATGCAAGCTGACCCTGATAAAATTAATGCTGTGATTATGGGGATTGGAATTAATGCAAATCAGAAGCAAGAACATTTTGCTGAGGAGATACAGCAGATTGCAACATCTTTAGCAATTGAATCAGGAAAACCAATTGTTCGAGCGGAACTTATGCAACAGATCTTTTTACAAATGGAAAAGTTGTATCAAGAATATGTAAAGAATGGCTTTTCAGTTGTTAAACTTCTATGGGAAAGTTATGCGATAAGTATTGGGAAAGAAATTACAGCTCGAACGATGAAAGACACGATTACAGGTATAGCAAAAGGAATTACAGCAGAGGGTGTACTTATGTTAGAAGACCGTAAAGGTGAGATTCATCATATTCATTCTGCGGATATAGAAATTAAATAAAGAGAAGTTCCTACTTGGGAGCTTCTTTTTATTTGTACAGTGGATGATGCTTGAAATAGAGCTATTATTCATGTTATATTCGTTTTCATTTTTGAAATTTCACATACTGTATTAGGGTAGAAAATTATTTTTTCAAAAAAATGTAGCAATTTCATTTCTTAATTTGCTATAATGAGTTCGAATATGGGCAGTATCTGGATGAACTGCACCATTATTTTAAGCAATGAAGAAAAATAATTTGGATTCTGCCTTGATCCAACAACGGACTGGGACAGAGGGATGAATTTTGCCGACTAACACAACCCTTCTGCCCTTTTATGGCCAGAGGGGTTTTTTATATGATTTCGGCCATCTCCTCTCTCCTGAATAAAGGAGGAGTAATTTTTGAAAACGAAAACAGATTTTTTGAAAATGAAAGAGAAAGGTGAGCCGATTACGATGCTTACAGCGTATGATTATCCATCTGCTAAGTTAGCGGAAGAAGCTGAAGTCGATATGATTTTAGTTGGAGATTCTCTCGGAATGGTTGTCCTTGGATATGATTCCACAGTTCCTGTAACAGTAGAGGATATGATACATCATACGAAAGCAGTTCGCCGCGGTGCAAAGGAGACTTTTGTTGTAACAGATATGCCGTTTATGTCTTATCATGTATCATTGTCAGAGACGATGCATAATGCGCGCCGTATTGTACAAGAAAGTGGAGCACATGCAGTGAAAGTGGAAGGCGCAGGTGAAGTGGTATCTATTATTCACTATTTAACGAATGCAGGAATTCCTGTTGTAGCACATCTTGGTTTGACACCTCAATCTGTTGGGGTACTAGGTGGGTATAAAGTGCAAGGAAAAGATGCTGAAAGTGCAAAGAAATTATTGGAAGATGCGAAGAAGTGTGAAGAAGCTGGAGCGATAGCAATTGTACTAGAATGTGTACCAATGCAGTTAGCAAAAATAGTATCAGATGAGCTAACAGTTCCTACAATTGGAATTGGTGCAGGAAAAGATGTGGATGGTCAAGTACTTGTTTATCATGATTTAATCTCGTATGGAGTAAGCAGGGTTCCAAAATTTGTGAAGCAATATACCTCGGTTCAAGAAGAAATTGTGCGTGGAATCGCGCAATATGTTACTGAAGTAAAAACAGGACGATTTCCGGGAGAGCAACATTCATTCACAATGAAAGAGGAAGAGTATGTAGCATTATACGGGGGAAAACAGTGATGAAAATTATAACAACAGTACAAGACATGCAACAAATTGCGAGCGAAATCCGCGCAAGTGGGAAAGAAATTGGCTTTGTTCCAACAATGGGGTATTTACATGAAGGGCATGCAACTTTATTGCGCCAAGCGAGAAAAGAAAATGAAGTTGTTATTTTAAGTGTATTTGTAAATCCATTACAGTTTGGACCAAATGAAGATTTAGATCGTTACCCAAGGGATATTGATAGAGATGAAAGAGTGGCAAAAGAGGCCGGTGTTGACTACTTATTTTATCCGAGTGTAGAAGAAATGTATCCGGCAGAACAGACAACAAAAGTTGAGGTCGTCAAGCGTACAGACGTATTATGCGGCAAACAACGACCCGTTCATTTTGCTGGTGTTGCGACTGTTTTGATGAAGTTATTTAATATTACAATGCCAACTCATGCCTACTTTGGTATGAAAGATGCACAGCAAGTTGCCGTTATTGAAGGATTTATAAATGACTTTAATATTCCGGTTACAATAGTGCCTGTTGACATTGTAAGAGAAGAGGATGGATTAGCACGAAGCTCTCGAAATGTGTATTTATCAGAAAGAGAACGCGCAGAGGCTCCTCATTTATATCGTAGCTTATGTATAGCGAAGGAACAAATTGAAGCTGGAGAGCGGGATCCGCAAATGATTACAAGTCTTGTGAAAGAATATATTGAGGAAAATACACAGGGCGTTGTTGATTATGCAGATTTATATGCGTATCCAACTTTGACAGAAATTGAAACAATTGAGGGACGTATTATTCTTGCAATTGCAGTGAAATTTGATCATGCACGTTTAATTGACAATATTATATTAACGGTTAAATAAGGGGGAGTCATCTATGTTTCGCACAATGATGAGAGCAAAGTTACACCGCGCGACTGTAACAGAAGCAAATTTAAATTATGTAGGTAGTATTACAATTGATGAAGATTTAATGGACGCAGTGGAGATTGTAGAAAATGAAAAAGTACAAATTGTAAATAATAATAATGGAGCTCGCTTAGAGACGTATGTAATCAAAGGGGAACGTGGCAGTGGTGTTGTTTGTTTAAATGGTGCAGCTGCAAGGCTTGTCCAACCTGGAGACAAAGTTATTATTATTTGTTACGGTCTCGTAGCGGGAGAAGAAGTATATAAACAAGTACCAAAAATTGCGGTGTTAGATGATAACAATCAAATTATTGAAATGTTAGGTGCTGAAAAAGCCGGTACGATTTTATAAAATGAAAAGCTATCTCATATGGGATAGCTTTTCATTTTAGCTTACTATCACGAACAGTAAAGCATATATCTCAAGGTTCAGAGAGGCGCGGCAAATAGATAATGGGGAATAATAGCACGTAAAACCCCGAAGAAGGAAGCTTGTCCAACCTGCAGAATGAATCAATAGAATGTAGATATTATCGAGAAGTTGTTAGGTAAATCAATCAACGAAATATAGGTAAATGACAGGGTTCTAGTGAACAAATTAACAGTGTAAATAAACTGATTGATAGTATAAACAACTAGATACATGCGTTTTACCGATTACAGGAACAAATTAAAGAGTCCTTTGCAATTATATACTTGAATGAATAGAAAGGGCCTTTTTCCAACACCAGGCTCTTTTATTTTTTGCACATCTTTTCATTAAGATGATATAAAACGTGGTATAGTAACAATATATGAATTTTTGTTGTTTGAAAGGGTAAGAAATTGAGGTGTTACATATGAGTAAGCGTTATGTCGTTGTCGATTTAGAGACGACAGGGAACTCCTGGAAAGATGGGAAGGACAGAATTACACAAATTGCAGCTGTTGTAGTAGAAGATGGAGAGATATTGGAAATTTTTTCGTCTTTTGTTAACCCGAAGAGAGAGATTCCCCCATTTATTACAGAATTAACAGGGATTGATGAAGATCTCGTGAAACAAGCCCCGCTATTTTGCGATGTAGCGCCGATGGTAGCCGAACTATTACATGGTGCTTATTTTGTTGCACATAACGTTCACTTTGATTGGAATTTTTTGAAAGAAGAATTAAAACAGGCTGGATATGGAGAAGTAAACTGCCCAAAAATTGATACGGTTGAATTGGCACAAATTTTATTGCCGACAGCTGATAGCTATAAATTACGTGATTTAGCAAAAAAACATGAATTGGAACATGATCAACCGCATCGTGCGGATAGCGATGCTCTTGTGACAGCAGAATTATTTTTACAATTTCTAAATCAATTAGAAAAACTACCACTTGTCACATTACAATCTTTATATGAGCTAAGCGATGTATTCCAAAGTGATATAGCGAATATCATTTCAGAAAATATTTTAAATAAAGTGATGCTTGGTACAGCAGAGGAAAAGGAATATGAAGTATATCGAAATATTGCGCTTCGAAAACGAAATTATTCATTAGCAATTGGTGATGATAGTACATCTAAATTTGATGCTTTTTTACATAAGTCAATGGAGCAACTTGAGCTGAAGATGCCAACTTTTGAAAAAAGAGACAGTCAGCAGCAAATGATGAAGGAAATATATACAGCGTTAAGAGATTCACGTTTTTCATTAATTGAAGCAGGAACAGGTACAGGAAAGACGCTGGCCTATTTGCTTCCAAGTATTTATTTTGCAAAGAAAAAAGAAGAGACGGTTGTGATTAGTACGCAAACCGTGCAGCTGCAACAACAAATGATTGAAAACGAAATTCCTTTATTGCAAAGTATATTACCATTTCCATTCGAAGTTTCCCTCTTAAAAGGAAGAAAACACTACCTTTGCTTACATAAATTTGAATACGCATTGCAAGAAGAAGAGAAGAATTATGATGCTGCGCTTACGAAAGCAAAAATTTTAATATGGTTACTGCAAACGGAGACTGGTGATCGTGACGAGCTGAATATTCCAGAAGGCGGTAAGTTACTGTGGGATCGTATTTGTAGTGATACGTATAGCCCAGGCGCTATGCAAAGTAACTGGTTTAGTCGCTGCTTTTATCAACGAGCAAAAAATAAAGCGTTATTTGCAGATATTGTTATTACAAATCATGTGTTACTATTTCAAGATTTTATTAGTGAAGATCCACTTTTGGCATCTTGTGAATATGTTATTTTTGACGAGGCTCATCATATCGAAGAAACAGCAACTAGGACACTTGGAGAGCAATTTTCGTGTATGTATTTCCAATTGATTTTATCGCGATTTGGTACGTTAGAAACGGATGATGTGCTATCAAAGGTGTATGAAATAATGAAAAAATCTCACCATTCGTCACGCTCAACTTTTCGGATGGTGAGTCATAGGCTGAAGGAAATTAAATTTGATGCCGATGAATTATTTCAAATGTTACGTACATTTATATTCCAACAAACAAAGCAAGAACAAGGGGCAAATAATATGCCGCTTATCTATCGATATAAGGCGGATCAAGAGGATGGAAAGCTATGGAGAAGTATAGCCGAGTTAACAAATCGCTTTGTATACGAATTGAGAAAAATACTTACTGCGTTAGAGCAACAGGGGGACTTATTACAAAGTAAAATCGAATCGGAGATGCATGTTGTTACAGGTGAATTTTTGCATCTAATTGAATTATTGCGCAAAATGGTCGACTCATTGCAGTTGCTTATATTAGAAAAAACAGCATATGTGACATGGATGGAAACAGAAACGAAAGGTACAATCCATTCCACTGTGCTATATGCACAACCTGTCCATATAGGAGAAAGGTTTGCGGATGAGTTTTTAGCAAAAAAGCGAAGCGTTATTTTTACTTCGGCTACATTAACTGTCAATCATACATTTGATTATATGCAGGAGCAACTTGGCTTACATGACTTTGCACCAGACACATTAACAGTTCCATCGCCGTTTCATTATGAGAAACAAGTAAAGTTAATGGTTCCGACAGATGTTCCCCTTATTAAGCAAGTAAGTGAGGATGTGTATATAAGAGAAATATCACATCATATTACAAAGATTGCTAAAGCAACAAATGGGAGAATGCTTATTTTATTTACATCATATGAAATGATGAAGGAAACATATACAAATTTAAAGCAAGCGGAAGAATTAGATGATTTTGTATTATTAACGCAAAGTGTTCATAATCGTAGTCGGAGTCGCTTAGTTCGGAAATTTCAAGAGTTTGATAAGTCGATTTTGTTAGGCACAAGTAGTTTTTGGGAGGGCATTGATATTCCTGGAGATGCATTAAGCTGTCTTGTTATTGTTCGGCTGCCGTTTACACCGCCAAATCAGCCAATGATGGAAGCAAAAAGTGAATGGATAAAAAATAAGGGAGAAGATGTATTTACCCAGCTAGCACTTCCACAAGCGATTCTTCGCTTTAAGCAGGGATTTGGCCGGTTAATTCGCACAATGACGGATACTGGGACTGTGTTTGTGTTAGATCGTCGTTTGACCAATTCTTTTTATGGAAAAAGATTTATGCAATCTATTCCAAAAGTTCCTCTTTATGAAGGAACGCTAGAAGAATTACTGGATCGATTAGAAGAATAAATTGAAGTGTTATGTAATGGGAGTTTACATTCTTTACGGGTAATGTGTTTTTTACCAATTGTTTTTGATGAAGATACTTTCCCTTTTATCCCGAATTGCCCGTGAAATCCCGATTAGTGAGGGCTAATAATCAGTGGGGGATGAAGAAACCCCCACTGATTAAAGTTTTACTTTATTGTTTTTAGATAGAGTGAATTGTAATCAGTAGCATGGGGGAAAGCGACTAAGAAAAAATATGCCTGAAGTACGATGTACTTCAGGCATGAAATGTGGGTAGGAGGAAATTTATTTTTTCTTACTTCTTGTATACAAATGTTTCAGTTTTGGGTTTGAACCCTTTTTTTGCTGAACATGTCCTGCTATAATAGATGGGTGATGAAGCAGGGGTTGTAAAGAATGTACTCTTATTGTAACCGCATTGCGTTCTTCTATAATTAGAAATTTTTGTGTAACGGAGGAGTTTTCATGGAGAAGAAAATCGAAGTGCTATCAACGACGCGTATTAAATATTCGTCTGATTTATATAAAATTGTTGATAGTTTGAATCGCACTTTAAAAGAACAGGACCTCATGTTCGGGTTGGCATTAGACGAAAAAGAAAAAGAAACAGCTGTATTTACGATATATAGAACGTAGTGATACAATGAAAAAGTGGATCTTTGCCATCATTATCGTTATCGTTGCCATTGGATTGTATGGGGTGCATGTTTATAATGCGACAATGGAAAAGAAAATTCCGAAAAAGTCAAAAGTTGTAGAAATTGCAAAAGAAAAAGCAAAGCTTACAAAGGTAAAAAACGTTGAATATTATAACGGAAAATCTTCATATACAGTCGTACAGGGTGTAGATGAAAAAGGGGAAAAAATCATTGTTTGGGTACCTGAGAAAAAAGGAGATGTTTTAGTAAAGAAACAGAGCGAAGGTATTTCTGAAAAAGATGCTTTGCAAATTGTTACTAAAGAGCAAAAACCAAAACAATTCCTGAAAGTAAAATTAGGCGCTGAAAACAATGTACCATTATGGGAAGTTACATATATTGATGATGAAAATCGTTATACTTACTACTATCTTGCATTTCAAGATGGTAAGTTTTTGAAGCGATATAGCATTGAAAAATAGATGTAGGGGGAACCACAAATGAAATTAGCAAAGCGAGTAGCTGTCTTAACACCGTCTTCAACTTTAGAAATTACAGCAAAGGCACAAGCATTAAAAGCTGAAGGACATGATGTGATTGGATTAGGAGCAGGGGAACCTGACTTTAATACACCAGAGCATATTATGGATGCCGCACATAAAGCGATGTTAGAAGGACATACGAAATATACACCGACTGGTGGATTAGCAACATTAAAAAAAGAAATTGCGCAGAAATTTACTCGTGATCAAGGATTAGCGTATGATGGGGCTGAAATTATTGTATGTAATGGTGCGAAGCATGCACTTTATACATTGTTCCAAGTGCTACTTGACGAAGGAGATGAAGTTATTATCCCAACTCCTTATTGGGTAAGTTATCCTGAACAAGTAAAACTTGCGGGTGGTAAGCCAGTTTATGTAGAAGGCCTAGAAGACAATCAGTACAAAATTAAGCCAGAGCAGCTACGTGAGGCAATTACAGAGAAAACGAAAGCTGTTATTATTAATTCACCAAGCAATCCAACAGGAATGATTTACAGCAAAGAAGAATTACAGCAGCTTGGAGAAGTATGTTTAGAGCACGACATTTTAATTGTTTCTGATGAAATTTATGAAAAATTGGTTTATGGTGGCGTGGAATATACTTCAATTGCCCAGCTTTCTAATGCATTAAAAGAACAAACACTTATTATTAATGGTGTGTCTAAATCGCATTCTATGACAGGATGGCGTATCGGCTATGCAGCAGGAAATAAGCAGCTTATTAAAGCGATGACGAATTTAGCAAGTCATAGTACGTCAAACCCTACTTCAATTGCTCAATATGGCGCAATTGCTGCGTATGCTGGATCGCAAGAGCCTGTAGAAATGATGCGTCAAGCATTTGAAGAACGATTAAACATTATTTATGATAAATTAATTCAAATTCCTGGTTTCACTTGTATTAAACCACAAGGTGCATTTTATTTATTCCCGAACGTAAAAGAGGCTGTGGCATTAGCTGGATATGAAACAGTTGATGAGTGGGCAAAAGCGTTGTTAGAAGAAGAGAAAGTAGCTCTTGTTCCAGGAACAGGCTTCGGCGCACCAAACAATGTTCGCTTATCCTATGCAACATCTCTTGAACAGTTAGAGAAAGCGTTAGAACGTATTCATACGTTTATGAAAAGTAAAGTACAGGCTTAAATTCTTCCTGGATAAATCACTTTGAACAAATGAAGATGACCTCCCTATCTATAGGGAGGTTTTTTGACGAATTGTGGTAAAAGGAAATCATAACAGGTGTGTTATACTAGAAAGCGAGGTGTATGGTCATGAAGAAAAAAATGATGTTAAAATGGTTTGAACAAGGCAGCATCGCAATTCCAAAATTGCTTATGATGCATTATAAAAAATTAGGTTTAAATGAGATGGAATTTATGGTTGTACTCCAAGTACATACCTTTCTAGAGTCGGGTAATTCTTTTCCAACTCCTTCAGAGATTGCAGAACGAATGACAATAACAGAAATGAAATGTATGGAAATTATTCAAGTGTTAATTCAAAAAGGCTTTTTAGCATTAGAAGGTAGTCAAAAATCTGAAGCGATGATGTGTGAAAGTTATTCATTACAACCGCTTTGGGAAAAAATCTTACACTTTTTAATGAACGAGACAATAGAAGAAGAAAAACAAGAACAAAAGCAACTTCAAGTAAATTTATATACAATTTTTGAACGGGAATTCGGGAGACCGTTATCGCCTTTTGAATGTGAAACGTTAGCGATGTGGCAAGACCAGGATCAACATCACCCCAATTTAATTCAAGCAGCTCTTCGAGAATCTGTAATGAGTGGAAAACTTAATTTTCGATATATTGATCGTATTCTCTTTGAGTGGAAAAAGAATGGAATTAAGACGGTTGATCAAGCACAAGATCAAGGGCGCAAATTTAGAGCGAATCAACAACGCCCACAGCAAGTCACAAAGCAAGAGACAAAATATACAGGAAAAGTGCCTTTTTATAATTGGTTGGAACAGTAATATAGGAGGAAATATATGTTAAACAAAACGCAAATTCGTTATTGTTTAGATACGATGGCGGATATGTATCCAGAAGCACATTGTGAATTAAATCATGACAATCCATTTGAGCTTGTAATTGCAGTTGCATTATCTGCCCAATGTACAGATGTACTTGTAAATAAAGTAACAAAAAGTTTATTCCAAAAATATAAGACTCCTGAAGATTATTTAAATGTTTCTTTAGAAGAATTACAACAAGATATTCGTTCAATTGGATTGTACCGAAATAAAGCAAAAAATATTCAAAAATTATGTCAGATGTTACTTGATGATTATAACGGAGAGGTTCCAAAAGACCGTGATGAATTAACAAAACTACCAGGTGTCGGCAGAAAGACTGCAAACGTAGTTGTTTCTGTAGCATTTGGTATCCCAGCTATCGCTGTGGATACACATGTAGAACGAGTAAGTAAGCGCTTGGCTATTTGCCGTTGGAAAGATTCTGTGCTAGAGGTAGAGAAAATATTAATGAAGAAAGTACCAATGGAAGAGTGGGGAGTTACGCATCACCGAATGATTTTCTTTGGACGTTATCATTGCAAAGCGCAGCGGCCGCAATGTGAAGAATGTCGGTTACTTGAAGTGTGCCGTGAAGGAAAGAAGAGAATGAAGGGGAAGTAAAAATGGAACAAGTTGTACAAATACCGGATGAGTTTCAATGCTCTCCTTTTTTTGAACGCAATATAAGTAAAGTGACATATGATACGGATCTATCTTTTGAAAAATTGCTAGAAAGTATTTATTTTTTATTTGATATAGAAAAGTGCTATGAACCATGGAGCAAAATCGAAAAAACGATTCCAGCAGTCTTGAATGTATGGAAAGTGAAGAAAGAGGATATTTCTATACTTTTTCGGGATCGAAAGCGAATAGAAGCAAAAGAACCAATGATTCGCTTTGCAGCCCATTTATTATCGATTTTATATTGGTTAAATGGACAACCTGTGTCAGGGTTAAAGAATATGAAGGATAAGGTTGATGAGCTACAGATTAAACCAATTAACTTTATAGAACGTTACTCATTTATTACAGAGCAACCAAATCATTATCATTCTTATATTCAATTGGAACAGTTGTATGTAGAAGTAGAAAAGTTATATGCAAAAAAAATAATCAAAAAAAGAAGTCACCATCTCTTGAAGTGACCCC
>NZ_JAJJBY010000012.1:0-161471 GCF_022625245.1 Bacillus sp. TL12
GTTGAGAAATCGGGCTTTTTTGTTTGGAGAAGGAAATGAGAACCTCTATAATATTTTGCAGTTATATAAATACATAATCCCTCAACTTCTTTTTTGGGCTATATAAATAAGCTTCATATATAAGAGATATAACATATGATTGGATAGAGTAATTAATCATAAGAGGTGATTTTTTTATGTATAATCAGTCAACGTATTTTCCGTATGTAGATTATAATCAAACAGCATATTATAACCCGCAAACTTTTGACTATGAAGCGTCTCATGAGTCAAGAGATGTAGAACTTGAGGAATATCGACCAGATGATGCAGAAGATGCTCCAACAGGGCCACCTCCATCACAAGCACCTTCTGTACCATCAACGTTTGCGGCTCCTGCACAAAGTGGTCATATAAGAACATGGATGTGTAATTGTTTGGGAAGATGGGGATACTTACGTTTACATCGCCCAGGGCCTTTTGGAAGAGATTTATGGTTTTTCCCGACTGAAGTGAGACGAAATGGGGTATCAGGATACACATGGCAAGGTGGACGTCGCCGAAAAGTAAGTTATAGATATCAACAAATTAGTAATTTTATGTGCTTTTCTTAGTGAAAAAACAAGCGATAAGAAGAACTCATCTTCTTATCGCTCGTTTTTTGAAATGAATTATTTTTCAATATATAAAGTAAGATTATAACGAAAAATTAACAAAATTCCCTCTTTTTATAAGTTATAATTCATATGTTGGAGTGAGTTTCACAAATAGAAGAGAGCGAGGGAGTACGATGTCTTTCAAAAACACGGTGGGCTACAAAATAGAAAATGGTATTCATTTAGCTTCTGCAGAGTTTAAAGAAGATGCTTATGAGATTTATAAAGAATCACGTAAATCACAACCTATTTTGTTCGTAAATCAGAGTGAACTTGGGACAGAATGGCTCATTACAAGATATGAAGATGCATTAGCGTTTTTAAAAGATTCTCGTTTAAAGAAAAACCCTGAAAATGTATTTGAAAAAGTAGAGGTTAATCCATTTCTTTCTGTAGACAATGGAGATTATTTAACGACTCATATGCTAAATTCGGATCCGCCTGATCATAATCGATTACGCTCATTAGTTCAGAAAGCATTTACTCCTAAGATGATTTCACAATTAGATGAACGTATTCAGCATATTGCGGATACTTTATTAGATCATGCCGAACAGAAACGCTCTTTAAACCTTGTTAATGACTATGCATTTCCATTGCCAATCAATGTAATCAGTGAAATGCTAGGGATTCCAAAAGAGGATCAAGAAAAATTTAGAGTGTGGTCTCATGCGGTAATTGATTCACCCGAAACCCCTGAAGAAATAAAGGAAACTGAAATGAAACTAGCAGAATTCATTACATATCTCCAATACTTGGTGGATATAAAGCGGAAAAATCCAAAAGAAGATTTGGTTAGTGCATTAATCCAAGCTGAAAGTGAAGGTAGTAAGTTAAGTGCCCAAGAACTTTATTCAATGATTATGTTACTAATTGTAGCTGGGCATGAAACGACTGTGAATCTAATTACCAATACAGTTTTGGCTTTACTGGAGAATCCAAGTCAACTACAGTTATTAGAAGAACAACCAGAGCTTATTGATTCGGCGATTGAAGAAGGATTACGTTATTATTCCCCTGTTGAAGTTACGACAGCACGCTGGGCAGCTGAACCTTTTATGATACATAGTCAAGAAATTCAAAAAGGGGATATGGTGACTATTTCATTAGCTTCAGCGAATCGTGATGAGAATGTTTTTGTAAATCCAGAGGTTTTTGATATTACAAGGAAAAATAACAGGCACATTGCTTTTGGACTGGGGAGTCATTTTTGTTTAGGAGCACCACTTGCCCGGCTAGAAGCAAAAATTGCAATTTCCACATTGCTAACCCGTATGCCAAACATCCAAATAAAAGGTGAGCGTGAAAAAGTGAAGTGGCAAGGTAATTATTTAATGCGTTCTTTAGAGGAATTACCATTGTCTTTCTAGAATAAATAAATTGAGACACGCATACATGTTTGGTGGTTTACATAGAGTATGTATGTGTGATTTTAAATTGAAACGGAAGGGTGAAGACATCCCAATGATCAACTAATTCTATTTTTTAAGAAATCTTCGTTATAGAACGAAATATTCTTCTGAATAGGATTAGTATGTACATTTTTATATGTAAAAGGGATGTATTTTCGCGCTGCGAATAGACCTGTCTTTTATGATATGATTGTGCTGCCTCCTATTTAGAATGCGGAATAGGGGGCTTTTTTATGTCAATGAATGTAGAAACAAAACCAAAGAGTAATATGTCTGTAGTATTAAAAAATCGATTTGTGCAAGCAATTATTGCTTCAGCATTATTTCTCCAGATTGGAATTTGGATCCGAAACTTTGCGGTACTGCTGTATGTAATGGACATGACGAATGGTGATGCGTTTGCCATTTCCATGATTTCAGTTGCGGAATTTGCACCAATTTTTATTTTTTCATTTATAGGAGGGACATTCGCGGATAGGTGGAAACCAAAAAGAACGATGATTTGGTGTGAAACTTTAAGTTCATTATCTGTATTTGCAGTACTTTTTACACTTATGTTTGGTACGTGGAAAGTTGTATTTTTTGTTACACTAATTTCTGCGATTCTTTCGCAATTTTCACAGCCTTCAGGCATGAAATTATTTAAACAACATCTATCTACAGAAGAAGTACAATTGGCGATGTCTTTATATCAAACCATTTTTGCAATTTTTATGGTATTAGGTCCTATACTTGGAACATTTATATTTCAAGCCTTCGGAATTTACACTTCTATTATTGTGACAGGTATTGCTTTTTTACTTGCGGCGTTAGTCTTGTTATTTCTGCCAAAAGATGCTGAAGAACAGGAAGAAAAGAAAAAAATGAGCATACTGCAAGAAATGGTAGATGGAATTAAATATGTAAAAGCAAAGAAAGCATTAACATTACTTGGTATTTGTTTTATGGCAGCAGGATTAGGAATTGGTCTCATTCAGCCACTAGGTATTTTTATCGTGACAGAACAATTAGGTCTATCAAAAGAAAGCTTACAATGGCTATTAACTGTAAATGGTGCTGGGATGATTATTGGTGGAGCTTTAGCAATGGTATTTGCGAAAAATATCGCTCCGCAAAAGATGTTAATTTTAGGGATGGTTGCACAGGCAATTGGTATTGGTATCATTGGATTTTCGACAAATTTATGGATCACACTTATCGCTCAGTTTTTCAGTGGTCTCGCTCTTCCTTGTATTCAAATCGGGATAAACACACTCATTATTCAAAATTCGGATACAGACTTTATTGGACGCGTAAATGGGATTTTGAGCCCTTTATTTACGGGTTCGATGGTATTAACGATGAGTATTGCCGGTTCATTAAAAGAAGTATTTTCACTTAGTACAATGTATGAAGGAACAGCATTACTATTTATTATTGGTTCCTTATTTATTTTGCCAATATACAATTTGAAACCAATAATAGAAACTTCAAATGAAGGTGGTGCTGTCCAGCATGAATCCTAATCCGAATGTGAAATTTCCTATTGAAGGAAACAAGAGTGTTCATTTTATTAAAAATACAATAACCAAACCAAATATTATTGTTGGAGATTATTCTTATTATGATTCGAAAAATGAAGAAACATTCGAAGATCAAGTGCTATACCACTATGAATTTTTTGGAGACCGATTGGTTATGGGGAAATTCTGTTGCATAGCACCTGGAGTTACATTTATTATGAATGGCGCAAACCATAGAATAGATGGATTTTCAGCATATCCATTTAATATTTTCGGTCATGGCTGGGAGAAATTCACACCTACACTTTCTGATTTACCGTTTAAAGGAGATACGGTAATCGGAAATGATGTATGGATTGGAATGGATGCGACGATTATGCCTGGAGTGAAGATAGGGGACGGAGCAATTATTGCTGCTAAAGCTGTTATAACAAAAGACATTCCACCATATACAATTGTTGGCGGTAATCCTGCTATTGAGATAAAAAAGCGATTTTCAAATGATGTAATAAGTGAATTGTTAGAGATGAAGTGGTGGGACTTGGACATTCAGACTATTTCTAACAATATTCATGTGATTGTAAGTGGAGATATAAGAGCTTTAAGAAAGATTGCTCTAAGCAAAAAAGTACGTCAAAAGTAAAAAACGGATCACCAAATGGTATCATACCTCACAAATTTGTTAATGATAAAAGAATAAGGAGGTGTGATACTTATGGCACAAGATGTTTTATGTGAAGTAAACAACTGTAAATATTGGGGTAATGGAAACAAATGTAATGCAGATGCAATTTATGTAGTGAGTCATAAAGGTAACAAAGCATCGAAAACGGAAGAAACTGATTGCAAAACATTCATTCCTGAAGCTTAAACGAGAAAGGGTAACCGTATGGGGTTGCCCTTTTATTAATTATATTATTGATAATAAATCTCATTTTCATTCATAGTTTTTTTCTTTTTCTGTTATTTTTTATATTTTTTTCATAAGAGATGTAATCCAAGCTAGCTCATGTTCAATACATGATTTTCTATGCTTTACGACCTCAGAAATAAAAAGTGATGTTTCAGCTAAAGATTGAATAGAGGTTAATTGTGTATGTAACACATTTTGACGAGTGGTTAAAACCTCATTACGAGCTTCGGAATCCAGTTTCTCAAAAAGTGCAACACGTACAAGAAATTCAGCATCATTAGTAGCTAGTTTTTCTGGGAACTCTCGCATCATTTCATAAAAGATTTCTTCACCGGTAGGAGTTAGTGCATAAATATTACGGTTTGGTTTACCTATTTGTTGATGAATCTTTTTTGTAATTGCTCCCATATCTTCAAAACGACGAAGAGCAGGATAGAGCATGTTATGATTCAATTCGAAATTTTCTCCAAGGCGATTTTGAATATTTTTCTTTATTTCATATCCATACTTTGGTCCAGAAGTTAATTCTGCAAGTAATAAAATATCAACATACATATGAATCCTCCTAATTTTCTCAAGTTTATATTTGTAACTATCTCCTTTATATATGTTAAAATAACATATGTTAGTCTATACATCTTTGAATTGCCTACCTATTACTTTTTATTTTAAAAGAAAAGGGAGGAAAGAACTATGAATTCGCCTGAAAATGTAATTTTGGTTCATGAAATTTCAAAGTTGAAAACAAAAGAAGAACTATGGAATCCTTACGAGTGGTATAAGCATATGAGGGAAAATCATCCGGTCTATTATGATGCGGAGCAGGATGTATGGAATGTTTTTTTATATGATGATGTGAACCGTGTTTTATCAGATTATCGCCTATTTTCAAGCAGAAGAGACCGTCGTCAATTTTCTGTCCCGCCTTTAGAAACAAGAGTAAATTTAAATTCTTCTGATCCTCCTGAACATCGAAATGTTCGCTCAATCGTTTCAAAGGCATTTACCCCAAGAAGTCTTCAACAGTGGCAGCCGCGGATACAAGCAATTGCAAATGAACTTGTACAAGATATGAATCATTATGGTGAAATTGATATTGTAGAGCAATTTGCAGCCCCTCTACCTGTAACCGTCATTTCTGATTTATTAGGTGTTCCAACAACAGATAGGAAAAAAATTAAGATGTGGTCAGATATTTTGTTCATGCCATATAGCAAAGAACAATTTAGCGATTTAGATACACAGAAAGAAGTTGCTTTACATGATTTTAAAGCCTATCTTTTGCCGATTGTTCAGGAAAAAAGATACTATTTGAAAGAAGATATTATTTCAGACTTAATCAAAGCAGAGTATGAGGGAGAAAGGTTGACTGACGATGAAATTGTTACATTTGCATTAGGACTTTTAGCCGCAGGGAATGAAACGACTACAAACCTTATTATTAATAGCTTTTATTGCTTTTTAGTAGATGCACCCCATGTATACAATGAGTTAAGTAACAATCTAGAGCTGATTCCTCAAGCGATAGAAGAGGTACTACGCTATCGTTTCCCTGTCACGTTAGCTCGTACTATAACGGAAGATACCACAATATTTGGACCAAAAATGAACAAAGGACAAATGATTGTTACATGGATCAGTGCTGCCAATTTAGATGAAAATAAATTCCTGCAAGCAGATCGCTTTGATTTACACCGACCTGGAAATGAAAAACATTTAACGTTTGGCAAAGGGCCACATTTTTGCTTAGGAGCACCGCTTGCTCGTTTAGAAGCTGAAATTGCATTAACTACGTTTATTAGCAATTTTAAAAGACTGGTGCTTTCTCCGTCCTTTCATCTGGAAAACTGTATATTAGAGAATGAACAAACGTTAAAAAAACTTCCTATTCTTTTAATGAATTAAAGCATATTTAAAAGCAAGTGAAAATTCCTGTTTAAGTAGGGATTTTTTACTTGCTTTTCATATTTATCTTACTGTTCTCTATAAATTTTTTAAACGACTTAAAAAATATTCCTTGACCTGAAACGCTTTTCATAAATTATAACTAAGTTGTGCTTAGCAAAGTAAATATGGAAACGATACCTAGTTTCAATATTTATGCCGCTATCTACGAACAGAAAATTTTCCACCTTAAACTTTAGTGAAGGCAAGTGAAGGAATCAACTGTCCGTAAAATCACGATACGTAAAAATTTATCCGAGCATGTTTATTTATAGAAAGTGGTGACGGAACAATGAAACTAATCGCAATTGATTTAGATGGAACTCTTCTTTCAGGAAATAAAATAATTAGTAAAGAAAATGCAGAAGCGATTCGAAAATGTCAGGAGCAGGGGCATGTAGTGGCGATTTGTACAGGGCGCTCTATTGTAGATATTGAGCGCCTACTACTGGAAGCTAATTTACAATGCCCTATTATCGCAGAAAATGGAGCTCTTATTTATGTGGATCAAAAAATGATGAAGAGATACCCAATTCGAAATACACAAGCACTCGAAATTGTCGAGTATCTAGAACGAAATCGTATGTATTATCAACTGTATACAGACAGGGGAGTATACGTTCCGGCATATGGTGAAGAGAGCGTGAATCATGAAATAGAATGGATAAAAAAGTCAAACAAAGATATTAATCAAGATGAGCTTGAAACTATTGCAGCGTTGTACCTTGAGCATACAGCGTTTCATATAATAAAAAGTTGTAAATCAATATTAGAAGAAGAGATTTTTGTGCATAAACTTTTACCATTTTCCTATGATATTGAGAAATTAAAAAAGTTAAAAATGCATTTTCAACATAATACAGAGCTAGCAATTACTGCTTCATATTGGCATAATGTAGAGATTAATCATTGTGACGCTCAAAAGGGCAATGGTTTATATACTTTAGCGGAACATCTTAATATTCCAGTAGAAAATACTGTTGCAATAGGTGACGGTCTAAATGATATTTCTATGATGGAAAAGGCAAAGATATCTATCGCAATGGGAAATGCAGTAGACGAAATGAAGCAGATTTGTGATTATGAAACACTGTCGAATGAAGAACATGGAGTGGCACATGCTCTTTATCAATATGTCATGGTAAAAAAATAAAAAAGAATCCATCAAGGATTCTTTTTTATTTTTTATTAGGGGTAAGGTATTCTATGAGATTCATAGAATACCTTATTACTTTTCATTTTATAGAATATATTGGAATAATTGTATATGTTTTTAAAAATGTTTATGAATATTTTGTGAATATTTCAATTTTAATATATTGATATGAAAGGAATTATAGAATGTTGGGAATGTTTTTTTATTGAAAAATAAAATTTATTTGAATAATTATGCTCTTGCTATATACCTATGAGAACATTATTCGTATAATGGAGAAGCGTGAGTAAAAAATGGTATTAATTTTACATATAGAGGTGGAAAGAGAATGAATGCTCGGCTATTGGAACTCATTGACGTGAACACAATAGAAACCATGGCAGAACAATTTTATAAATTAACAAATATTTCACATCAACTTCTTGATCAAAATATGGAATGTATTTTTTCATTTGGTATGAATCGAGAAAAAAATATAGAACTTACAAAGATTGAAATTCCGTTTTTTTTATATGAGCAACATCTTGGATCATTTGTTGCTTGTTCAATAAAAAAGGACATCCGTACTTGTCAAAAATACTTCGAAATGCTTTCAAACCTCATTGTAGATAGTGCAATGGATAAACTTCAAAATCAAACAAAAAATATACATTTACTTTCTAAAAAAGAAGAACAGTTACATACAATCTTACAAAATATGCCCATTATGGTTGATGCTCTTGATAAAGATGGAAATTTTATATTATGGAACCGGGAATGTGAGCTTGTAACAGGTTATGCTGCAGAAGAGATTATTGAAAATCCAAAAGCACTTGAATTGCTATATCCGGATGAAAGTTATCGCAGACACATTCAAAAGAAATTTTCGGTGCGTGGAAAAAGTTTTCGAGATTGGGAAATGAAATTAACATGCAAAAATGGAGAAATAAAAACAATCATGTGGTCAAACATCTCAGAACATTTTCCAGTACCTGGTTATAGTTATTGGGCAGTTGGAGTTGATATTACGCATCGAAAAGGAATTGAAGAACAATTAAAGCAACAAACATCTGAGCTAGAGCTTATTTTCAAAGCATTACCTGATTTGTGTTTTTTAACCGAGGCTGATGGAACAATTATAGATTATAAAGCTGGTTCACCATCTAAGTTTTACGTACCTGCTGAATCGTTTATGGGGAAAAAGTTTTATGAAGTCTTGCCATCACCTGTAGCACAGCAATTTCGAGAAGCGATTCACCAAGTACAACAAAAAGAATCTACAGTTATTGTTGAATATCCGTTAACACTTAAAGGGAGTATTAGTTTCTTTGAAGCTAGGTGTTTATCACTTTTACAAGATAAGATTATGATAATTGTTCGAGATATTACTGAGCGGAAAAAGACTGAAGAGTTATTGAATAAATCAGATACACTTGCAGCAATTGGACAGTTAGCTGCTGGGGTAGCACATGAAGTTCGAAATCCACTGACAGTGATTAAAGGATTTATTCAACTCTTTCAAATTAATCAAGAAGATCAAGATAAATATTTCGATCTTATGCTGTCAGAAATTGAGCGAATTGAATCTATCCTTCATGAGTTTTTATCAATTGCAAAGACTGATGTCATTCCAACTGAAAAGAAAAATATTTGTTCGATATTAAGAAATGTCGTTTCGTTAATTAATACAAAGGCAATCATGACCAATATTCAAATTGATCTGCATATAGAATTAAAGGAATTAATAATAGATTGCTGTGAAAATCAATTAAAACAAGTTTTTATTAATATTTTGCAAAACTCAATTGAAGCTATGCCAGATGGAGGGAAAATCTCCATTTCTGTGAAAAAATCAGAATGTAAGGAAGTTATTATTAATATAGTGGATGAGGGCGTAGGAATCCCTGAAGAAAGAATAAAAAGGCTTGGTGAACCTTTTTATAGTACGAAAGAAAAAGGAACTGGCATTGGGTTAATGCTCAGTTATAAAATTATTGAAAGTCATCAAGGAAGAATTAGTATTATGAGTGAGGTAGGAGTAGGAACATCCGTTACTATTTATTTACCTATGTTTCAAAGTGAGCAAGGTACTTCTCATTCAGCTATGCCATCTATAACCGGGTCTTTATAATAGAGATTAATTTCCATTTCACATAGAGTAGCAGCAAAGAAAAGAAGCTATCTTACTACCTTGTAAGATAGCTTCTTTTTTTGATTAGCCAGCGAATTGTACTGCAATTTTGGCATGTAAAAAAGCAGTGTCAAATACAGGGATAGAAAGATCTTGTTGTGAAATGAGTAACGGTATTTCTGTACATCCTAATAAAATTCCTTCTGCCCCGTTTTTAATGAGATTTTGAATAATTTGTAAGAAATGGTCTTTGGATTGCTTTGAAATAATACCTTTACTTAATTCGTGGAGAATGACATGATGAATGAAATTTCGTTCATCTTCTTCGGGAATAATTGTTTCAATACCATAATTAGCTAGTCTCGTTTTATAAAAATCTTGTTCCATTGTTTGTTTTGTTCCAAGCAAACCAATCCGTTTCACATTATGTTCAACAATTTCTTCAGCGCTTACATCGCCAATATGAAGAAGTGGGATAGAGATTGCTTTTTCTACTTCTTCCGCAAATTGGTGTACTGTATTTGAACACATAAGTATACAATCTGCACCGGAGTGTTCTACTTTTTGAGCTACTTGAACGAGTTGATTTTGCACTTCTTCATATTGTTGATTTTGTAATAAATTTGTCACTTCACCAAAATCCATGCTATAAAGAACAAGCTTCGCATTATGATTATACTGAGATAAAGTTAGCGTATTAATATGTTTATAATAAAGAGATGTTGATTCCCAGCTTAATCCACCAATTAATCCGATTACTTTCATGTTCAATTCCTCCCGTTAGCTCGCTTTGTTACATCAATTATTCCATAATTCCGATAAGAATACAATGTTTTATTCATCCCGCACTAACGGGCAGTAATACTCCCACCTCAAAATTCGGCGGGAGCAAAGAAGTTAGGTGGGAGATAAACTGCCCGTAAAGGCCCGATTGGTTCAACTAATAATCAGTGGGGGATGAGGAAACCCCCCACTGATTAAAGTTTCACTTTATCTATTTTACACAAAAGTGGAAATAGTAAGAAAAATATTAAAATTAATTTACGTTAATGAAATAATACAAATTACAAACGAATACTTATCCAGAGAGGTGGAGGGAACGGCCCGATGAAACCTCAGCAACTCCTATTTATTCATACAAATAGGAAGGTGCTAATTCCACAAAGGACATATTGTCTTTTGAAAGATAAGGGAATCATATATTTCATATACAAATGGCCTCTTATAACAGAGGTCATTTTTTATTAGGGAGAAAGGAAGTGAATGTTCATAATTCAATGATTTTTCACATAGGACTAATAGAAACTAACTAGAATGAGAGGAGAATTCATATGAACAAATTATCTACAAAATTAGTCGTAGCAATTGGGATCGGTTCTGCAATATATGGTGTATTAGGTTTATGGGGACTTTCAATTGCCCCAAACACATTTATAAAACCTGCTCTGGTTATATTAACAATTTTTGGTGCAATTTTCGGTCCATTTGCAGGACTTTTGATTGGTCTTATTGGTCATACAGTAACAGATACTATCGCTGGATGGGGAATATGGTGGGGATGGGTACTTAGCTCAGGCATTATTGGATATACGATGGGACTTGTACAAAAACGAGCAAGTTTCAGTGTGAAAAATGGAACATTCCATAATCGAGATATTACATATTTTGCTGTAACAGGTTTACTTGGGATTGTTATTGCAATTATATTTGCAGGCGCTTTCGATATTATCGTGATGGGAGAGCCTTTAGATAAAATTGTTATTCAAGTATTTGGTGCAACGATTGCAGATGCCCTTGTTTTCTTAATCCTTGGTTTACCAATTACACTTGGATTAGCGAAAGCAAATAAAAAACATACACATTTAAAAATTGAAAAGTAGGGATAGCACAATGAAGCCGATTATTTCCTTTGAACAATTTACATTTCAATATCAACAAGTGACAGAACCTACTTTAAAGAATATTACACTCCATATTTATCCAGGTGAAAAAGTATTGATTGCTGGTCGAAGTGGATCAGGAAAATCTACATTGGCCCATTGTATAAATGGGCTAATCCCTTTTTCCTATGAGGGATCAAGTACTGGGAACATTTCAATATGTGGTAAGGATCCACGAAAAAGTAGTATTTTTGAGCAAAGTAAGCTTGTAGGAACTATTTTGCAAGATCAAGATTCCCAGTTTATTGGGTTAACTGTAGGGGAAGATGTTGCATTTTCGTTAGAAAATGATTGCGTAGAACAGAAAAAAATGAAGGCTGTTGTTATGGACTCTTTGCAGAAAGTTCAGATGCATACATTTCATTCACGAAGCCCACATGAATTATCTGGTGGCCAAAAACAAACTGTTTCTCTTGCTGGTCTACTAACGACAGATGCCGACATATTACTATTCGATGAGCCATTAGCAAATTTAGACCCAATAAGTAGTTTAAAAACAGTAGAACTTATTCAAAATGTACATCAACAATTAAATAAAACAATCGTTATTATTGAGCATAGAATAGAGGAGATATTAAAATTAGACCTAGATAAAATCATATTAATAGACGACGGAGAAATTGTAGCAATCGATTCACCAAAAAGGATTTTACAAACAAACATGCTACAAGAAATAGGATTAAGAGAACCTGTATATATTGAAGCATTAAAAAACATAAAAATGAATATTTTAGATGAAGAATTATATCCAATTGGAAGTTTAAATCATGAGAGGTTGAATAAAGCGGTTAAGCAATGGATGTTAAATTCTACTACGTGTAAAAAACAACAAAAAAAAGAAATCCTATGTAAAATAGAAAACATTTCATTTTCATATTCTCACAATGGTTTTACATTGAGGGACCTAACACTCTCCATACAAAGAGGAGAAATTGTAGCATTATTAGGACATAATGGTGCAGGTAAATCTACATTTGCACATTTATTAACTGGAATGAACAAAGCACAGAAAGGAAAAATTGTACTTGATAATGATAATATAACTTCATGGTCTATTCGGAAGCGTGGAGAAGTGATATCTTACGTTATGCAAAATCCTAATCACATGATTACACAATCTATTGTTTGGGATGAGGTTGCTTTTTCATTAAAATTACAGAAGGCTTCTAGCTCAGAAATACATAAACGAGTGGAAGAGGCGTTGCAAATTTGCGGGCTATATCCATTTCGAAATTGGCCGATTCAAGTGTTAAGCTACGGGCAAAAAAAGAGGCTTACCATTGCATCAGTTTTAACAATGAATCCGAAGCTCATCATCTTAGACGAGCCAACTGCAGGACAAGATTATTTTCATTATAAACAATTTATGTCTTGTATAAGTGTATTAGCAACACAAGGAATATCATTTATCTTTATTACACATGATATGAACTTAGCTTTAGAATATACAGACCGTGCAGTTGTTCTTCATCAAGGAAGAATACTTGCTGATGATACTGTTCTAATCGTATTAGCAAATAGCGAAGTATTGCAGCAAGCTAATTTACAGGAAAGTTCGCTAACTACATTGGCAAAATTGAGTAAATTCCCTTTTCCAGAAGTTTTTGTACAAATGTATATGGAGAAAAAAAGGAGGGGGGATTATGAGTAAATCAGGTTTATTCTATATAGAAAATCATACATATTTTCATCGTATGGACGGCGCAATTAAGTTGTTGTTATTTATAATCTGGATGACTCTTACATTCATATTTTTTGATTTTCGTATTTTATTATGCTTGTTTTTCGTTGGTTGTTTTGGGTTAGTGATCGCTAAAATCCCGGTAAAAAAAGTTGTAATTATATTTAGTGTCATTTTCACATTTAGTATGTTAAATTCAGCGATGATTTTATTGATTACACCAACCCATGGATCTGAGATAACTGGTACAAGTACAGCATTCTTGCATGTTGGATACGCTACTATTACATTCGAAACGCTTTTTTATGCTCTTACGCTTTCGTTAAAATATTTTACGTTATTACCATTTACACTTATTTTTATATACACGACACATCCAAGTGAGTTTGCTAGCAGCCTATATAAAATTGGTTTACCGTATAAGATTGCCTATGCAATAAACATTGCACTCCGTTACATACCGAATATACAAGCGGAATACAAATTGATTAAACAGGCTCAAGAAGCAAGAGGTGTACCATTTGAAAGAGGAGAAGCGAATTTTTGGGAACGTATTAAAAACCGGGTACTCATTTTTGGGCCACTTGTTACTCAATCTTTAGAGCGAATCGATACCGTTTCAAATGCGATGGATTTACGAGGATTCGGAAAAAAAGAGAAACGAACATGGTATTTTACAACAAAGGCAAAACAAGAGGACTATATAGGGCTCATTATTGGTATTATAATTTTATTACTTGCCATTTATTTGAAATTAAATGTTTTCAAAGGGTTTTGGTATCCATTGTAAGTTTCTCAATGTTATTCGGATAAAATTTAGGCACTCGCGGAGTGCTTTTTTTAATTTATCCAAGACATGCTCCAAAATTACATAGATACATACTGTATAATACGAACCCGTTAATAAACGATCAATTATCCATTGGTTTTATACTAAAAGGAGGAGAAAATATGAGTCACGGTGGTTCTTGCGGTTTTGGCGGAGGATTTGCTTTATTAGTTGTTTTATTTATTTTATTAATTATTGTTGGATGCAGCTGCTGGGGCGGAGGGTATTAAAAAACAAACGATTTTTTAATCATTCGTCGCAGAATTATAGAATCAGAAAAACTATTAAAGATACTTTTTTCGTATCTTTACAAGATTCAACATGAAAAAGGAGCTATCATGCTCCTTTTTCCAATAGAAATTTTCTAGAGTTTTGATTTTTTTGTGTACCGGTGATTGATTCTGATTGAGTTTTACAAATAAAAAACTTAATACATACATAAAGAGTGGTACAGCTATGCTAATCAATGAAAAATGAAATAGGGACGGCTGTGATTTAAATCAAAATTGTACTGAAATCAATTTTTAGTATGCATCATTTTGGAAGATACTTTTTTTCTTGAAAAAGAGTTAGGGATGATTTTAGATTGTTGAGGTGATTACATACATGCCAATGTTGGATGTGGACAGTAGTAGTCTATATTATATCGTTAAGGGAAAAGGGGTTCCTATTGTTTTTATTCATCCCCCTGTACTTACTTGTGTGAATTTTGAGTACCAAATCGAGGAATTATCCCAAAATTTCAAGGTAATTGCTTTTGATATTAGAGGGCACGGAAGGAGTCAGTATTCAAAACAACCGATAACTTATCCATTGATTGCTGAAGACATTAGATGTTTGTTGGATCATTTGGAGATTAAAAAAGCATTTGTATGTGGATATTCGACTGAAAGCTCTATCGCATTAGAATTTTTATTGACTTTTGCTGAAAGAGCGTTAGGGGGGATGTCAGAAGTTAGGGGTGGATATCTAAAGAATAAGATTTCACTTGGCGTGAAACTTGCGAAATTGGGAGCAGTTTCATTTTTAGCATGGTCTATTTCATGGGGCAATTCAAATACACATAAATTGTTCAAAAAGATGTTTAAAGAAGCACGAAAAGGGAATGCCAAAAATATCTGGCAATATTATCGTTATAGTTTGCATTATAATTGTACGAATCAGCTCGGGAATATCCAGCTTCCGGTTCTGTTAGTTTATGGTCATAAAGATAAGGTATTTTATAGTCATGCGAAATTACTGCATGGAAAATTGCCATGTAATGAATTAAAATTCATTGATAACGTAAAGCATCAAATTCCTACAAAAGCAGCAAAATGTTTAAATGAAATGATTCAGCAGTTTGTTTTTATTCATACCGATATGAGACTTTTTCCATACTCATAGAGATGAATGGATATTAAGGTTTTTATATAACTAATTTATGCAAAATCTTATAAAAGCATAGCTAATTTTTATATAAGGGAAAACAAAAAGGAGCATAGGAGCTCCTTTTAAATCAAGATTTTATTTTATTAAGCAACCTCATTATTTTGTGGAAATGTAATCGTTAAAGTCGTTCCTTTATTAACAATACTCTTTATACTTAAAGTGCCGTTCATCGTTTCAATGATTTTCACTGCAACCATCGTACCTAAACCGGTTCCTTTTGTTTTTGTGCTAAAATACGGTTCGCCAAATCGATTTATTTGTTCTGGCGTCATACCAATTCCACTATCCTTAATAACAATCGTAACTTTGTTTTCAAAAACCGATGATTGAACACGAAGTTTCCCGCCATCTGGCATTGCTTCAATGCTATTTTTTACCAAGTTTAAAAAGCATTGTTGAAAATGCTGTGTATTCCCAATAATGGATCCTGTTACTAATTCTTCAGAAACATTTATAGAATTCATATTACATAATGGCATCATCATACTTATTACTCTTTTTAATTCTTGATCTATTATAATGTTATCAACTTTTTGTGATGCAGGCTTAGCGAATGTTAAGTAATCATCAATGATAACTTGTGCACGGTTTAACTCTCCCAGAATATGTTCAATATATTGTTCTCGTGACTCTTGTGATAAATCTGGTGTTTTAAGGAGCTGAGTAAATCCTTTTACTACAGTAAGAGGATTTCTAACTTCATGCGAAATACTTGCAGCAAGTTGACTCACAATCTCCATTTTCTCCATTTTTACTAATTTGGATCTCATCATAAAGGCATCTCTTAAAACTTCATTCATATATACAACAAATAACATGATAATCGGGGGCAGTATAATAAAATAAATAATATATGGCTGTGTAATTGGAAAATCCGATGAAATTACAGCGATAAATGTTGTAAGTAAAGCAAGGGAAAAAGGTAAAAATATTGACATAATGAGTTTCTTTCTTCTATTTAATTGATTAAATTTAGAAGAGGCAAGAGCGGTGAAAATTAGCATTACAATATAAACAATAACAGTTAAAAAGTTCACACCATAAAAAACAAATCGAATTAATAACATGATAGTTAATAAAGCAATTCCAACCGGTAAGCCACCATAAAGTGTACCTATGAAAAATGGAATTTGTCTTAAATCATGAACACAATTTTCATCGATATATATAGGGTATCTCATACATAAAATTAACGGTATACTCGTGCAGATTACAATAAGGGTTTTTTTGTATTTTTTGAAAAACATCCCGTTATCATATATAAAATAAAAAACAAAGACGCTACTTAAAATGTAAAGCAAATTATTTAATACGTTTTGATTGATGTATATAAAATTCATCTAGCATGCCTCATTATTGTAGTTTTCAATACTAATAAGTATTATACAGAAAAAATGTAATTTCTTCATTATTAATTATTTTACTACAATGAGAAGGTCTGTTACGAGTAAATCCCTATGCTAAATAAAACTCTTTCACTTGCGTATAGCGTTGATTTTTTTCAATACCGAAGTAAATATTCGCTGAATCTTACTGATCTAACACTGCAAATACTCTACCAAGTCTTACAAGCCAATCGAAATCTTGATATTCCTTTAATTGAAAAGGGACATCATCTAAATGAATTGTTATCGGAATTTCGTTCATTTTACACCTCTTATTCTATATAATTAGATTAAAAATTGATATATTCGAGAGTAATGCTGAAAGTCCTGTTTTGATTCATAAAAAAGATAGCTTATAAACTTAGATTATGAGTATAAAAGGAGGAAGAGATGGATAAAGAAATAATCATTGAATCGTATAATTTAAATTGGCATACGGAATTTTCGAAAGAGAAAGAGAAATTTATCGCATTACTAGAAAAGGACATCTTAGAGATTGAACATATTGGAAGTACGTCAGTAGAAGGATTAGACGCGAAACCGCTTATTGATATGATGATAGGTGTTAAAGATTTAAAAGTAGTTGATCATTGGATAGAACCTATGCAAACAATAGGATATGAATATGTATTTCATAAACATTTTCCACAGAGACGTTTTTTTAGAAAAGGGAAATGGAGAGCAGGTACACATCATTTACACGTCTATACGTATGGTGGTCAAGAGTGGAAGAACAATTTATTATTCCGTGATTTTATGAGAAATCATGAATGGGCACGTATGGAATATAAACAATTAAAACAAGAGCTTGCCATGAAGTATCCATTTGATCGAGTGGCGTATACAAATGAAAAATCTCCATATATTGAGAAGATTATTTCGTTAGCAGAAGAAGCATTAGATTAAATTATTTAAATATAATCTCGTATTTATTTGTCAATCAGTAAGAGATTTCCGCGGTTTGTTAATAGAAATCTCTTACTCCAAAATAAGATTTGTTCAATGATCTGTATACATCATCCATCCATTTTCTGATCGCTTTGCTTTAAATTTACCGTAAGATAAAAGCTTCATCGCTGAACGTATAGCTGTGTAGAAGACTAAGATTCCGATCCACTCATCTTCCATTTCACTAGGATAATGCGCGGACTGATGAGCATAATAAGCAGCCATGATACAAGGGACTACTTGCTCCGGATCAAATTCATATGCAGTTGCATCATCGATAATTAAATCAATAATACGTTGGTTTCTATCTTTAACCTCTCTCTGAATTAATTTGTTAACTGCTTCTGGTACTAACTTTGATATTTCATTTTTCATTACAGTCACCTCATACTTTATCATGTCCAAATAGTGTGGAAAGATATTGAACGCATTGTGTTAAATTGGGTGAAATTCGAACCTTAATTGCGCAGGCTGAAAGAAGCTTACATCTAACGTATAAGCTTCTTGAATTAATTTTATTCTGTTTCTAGTAATAAAAATCGCTTCTTCCATCAGTAATTGGACTCAAGCAGTAACCACCAATGGAAGAGAGATAATCATACAAAATCCGAGGTAGTAAGTATTCTTGATGAGCCCAAAAAAGGGAATGCCACGTACTCGTTATTTTTTGACAAACGATATCAATGAAAATTATTAGAAATGAAAAAGCCCAGGAGAAATCCAGGTTTTTTTCATTTGTTCTTCGGTCTTTCAGCACGAAGAACAGCGTCATTCGTTGGTGTGTTAGGTACAAAATTACCATGGCTGTCGATGCTGTGTGCTTCTTTATCGTATTGTCCGTTGGCATTACGCTTCTTTGTTGTAAACGGGTTTTGATTGTGTCCCATGATTGTCACCTCCAATAAACGTAGTATGCACCAACAAGTAAGTGTTTTGCCAAAAAGAAATTTCATAAAAAGTGGAAAATAGTTATAAACCTCATCGATCGACTCATAGTGCATTAGACAAAAGAGATTAAAACGATGAACAAAACATACACTTTTTGTATTCATTAAAAGAAATGAATAATTTTTTTATGAAGGAATCCTACTGCAAAAGATAGTAGGTAACAAATTTTCTTATTTTATAAAATAAGAAAATTCACTAAAATCCCCAATAATACGAGACTATACATACGAAAATAATCTGTATGAAATAGTTCCTTTTGTACAAAATAGGTACGAACGTTAATAAGAGGGGGATAAATGATGACGAATCGGAATGATAATCGAAAGCGTAAAGATCAACATCTGAATAATCTAAAAAACGATACTGAATTTTCAAAAGATGTGAATATTAGAAGTGAAGTAACAAAAAAAGATTTAAACAAATAATGTTTTAATTGAGACTAATTATTCAGATTAACGCAGTATCTAAGTAGTCTTGACTACAAAGAAAATGAAAAGATGTACAGGGTGATATGAACTCGTACATCTTTTCATTTTTGGTTAATCTGGTCACAACGTTTTCTTGATTCAAATTCTACATTGTTGCTATTCTAAATTTCATTTACCGTATTTTTACAACAATAAAATATATTCAATTCAATTAATTGTCAGTCATGAATTAGAAATAACTATTATATTTCAATTCATTCTAATTCAAAAGAGTATGCATGAAAAAGTTGTAGTATGGAATTATATTGCGTAAAGGGTTTATCAAATATTATTGAACAGTAGAATGGGGAATTTTATCATGAAACTAACACCAGAGCAACGGATTCAATTACATGGATTCAATAACCTTACAAAATCATTAAGTTTTAACATGTATGATATTTGCTATACAAAAACAAAAAAGGAACGAGAAGCTTATATAGAATACATAGATGAACAATATAATGCAGACAGATTAACTAAGATATTGAAAAATGTCTCGGATATTATAGGAGCACATGTATTGAATATTGCTAAACAAGACTATGTACCACAAGGCGCAAGCGTAACTATATTAGTATCAGAAGGCCCAGTGGTAGAAGTGCCAACTGAATCATTCACTGAATCTCCTGGACCTCTTCCAGATTCAGTTGTCATGCAGTTAGATAAAAGTCATATTACAGTACATACGTATCCTGAATATCATCCGAATGAGGGTATCAGCACTTTTCGAGCAGATATTGATGTAGCTACATGCGGTGAAATCTCACCTCTTAAAGCGTTAAATTATCTAATTCACTCATTTGATACAGATATTATGACAATTGATTATCGTGTTAGAGGCTTTACAAGAGATATAACAGGTAACAAATTATTTATCGATCACGAAATAAGTTCTATCCAAAATTACATTCCAAATAACGTGAAAAATCTCTATGATATGATTGATGTTAATGTCTATCAAGAACATATTTTCCATACAAAATGTAAACTAAAAGAATTTGATTTGAACAACTATCTATTTGGATATACCCAAGAAAAGTTACCCGAAAAAGAACGTGAGGAGATTACAAAAAAATTAAAAATGGAAATGGATGAAATATTTTACGGAAAAAACATGAATCATGGCTTAATTGAAGAGGGCTTGAATGATAATGCTTCTCCGGAAAATACAAACAACTTCTAAGTCCATTTAGCAATTAATTATGGAATCTTAAAAAGGAAAAGCCTTGCTAATAAGACTTTTCCTTTTGGCTAACTTTTGAACGAGAAGAGGAAGTTAAGAATGTTTTAAAGGTATATTCATTTACATAATCCTCATTATTTGTAGTAAATCTTTGAAACACTCATAAAATAAACACTTATTTTCCAGCATATACTTTTGGGCAATCCGCTTGTGTTGGCTGATAGAAACAATGTTCCTTGAATTGTCCTGCTAATGTCTGATTCCACCAAACGGGCGGACAATTTCCTGTAGGATTAAAAAACCAGAGAGAATTAGTTGCGGGATGCCCTCTCCAATATTCCAGGCATTTTCTTGCCAGTTCCTTATCAGTTTCTCTTGCACGTTGATAAAAATATCCTTTTGTTACAGCCTCGAATGAATAACTTCCGCCTTGTTGTTGATACACCATTTGCCCAATATTTGTAATCCCTTTAAAGTCTAAACAATTACACATCACTCTGTTCACACCGACATTTCCAACATCCAGCATCCCTTGTTGGCCTTCGCCTTCTGCTTCTGCTCTTATTAGACGAGCTAACAAGTCCACATCAGTTTCTGTGTACGAGATTCGCATGAATATCCCCCCATTCTTTTTATAAATATATGTAAAAAGAATAAAAAACACGAATTAAAGTTTGTGCAAAACAGGCAATTTCACGCACCGTATTTATATAAAAATAAAATAATCAAAATTAACAAGCATATATAAACAGCCTATTTCTGCGCATATCAATTCTTCGTATAGTTAATGTTTTGTATTTTTTATTACAATAGTTGCTACATATAGAAGATTTGCATAAACTAAAATTAGAACAACTGTTTGGTTTCTCGTAAAGCAAAACTAATACAGAGTTAAGTTTATTGCGTTTTAACTTATAGTTATTATGGTTGAATCAAAAGGAAGGGCAAAAAATAGTTATTGAAGTTCTGAATATTAAAATGTAATATAAAAAAGCAGGTTTATTAATAAATGTATTTAGAATAAAGGTTAGTGTAGGTGATAAGGGGAAAAGAGGTAAGAACTATATATAGAATTCGAAATTTAAAGTAATGAAAGTAGTATACAGTTTCACTGTAACAGTCACATGGAGGTTCCAGGAATGGGAAATGAAAGTAGGTTTCAAGAAAAACAACAATCACGTCGAATGCGCGGTGTTGTTAATATTGGATTAAGTTTAGTATTACTGACAGTCAGCATGGTATCTTATCAGTTATTTTTTACTGATCAAACAAAAGGAAAAGAGCGTTCAGAAGAAAAGAAAGTAGCACAATATGCATCTGAAGAGGCGAAAAACAAAAAAATAGAGGAACAAAAAACAAAACAATCCGAAAAAGATGTAGCAAAAGAACAAATAAACAATGAGATTGAAAAACAAAAATTAATAGAACAGCAAAATCAAGAAACAGAAAGCTTGAAAGAAAAAGAAAAACAGAACAACGAAAATCAAGTAAAAAAACAAGAAGAACAAAAGAATAATAAAGTCGAAGAGCAGAAGGTTAATGAAGAAGTAATAAATAAAAATCAATCGGACAAAAATGCAGATCAAATAGAACAAAAAAAGCAATGGGAACCAATTGGTACAGAACAAGGGACAAAGCCTGCTATGCAATTTCAAGAGGGAACGACAGATTGGAATGAGATGAAAAAGGCAATTTCCTATGCTGTTAATGTTCCTGAATCACAACTCATTTATGATTTCATCGGAAATAATGGAACAAATAAAGCATATGGAAATGTGCGAGATAAGCAAAGCAATAAAAAATATAAAGTATATATTGATTGGGTTGAAAACAAAGGGTGGAAACCAGTATCAGTTCAGGCTGTAAAATAAGTATACCGGCAAATGCATCATAAAATTAGAAAATGTAAAAAAGACTCTCCCGAATGGAGAGTCTTTTTTACATTTTCTATATCTCTACTGTTCATTTATGTAGTTTTCTTTTCGTTTATCAAATACGAACAGGTTAAGTTCTTCAGTGTCATTAGGCAATCGAATCAATCGTTCAAACTGCAATCCTACTTTTTTAAGAAGCTTAGCTGAGGCATAATTGTCTTGGGTAGTAATCCCTACAATACGATTTAACCCTAGCTTATCTTTCCCATATATCATTACCGCTGAAGCTGCTTCATAGGCGTATCCTTTTTCCCAGTACTTTGGGAGAAAAGCGAATCCAATATCAACATCTTCCAAGGAATCTCTTTTTACAAGACCACAAATTCCGATTGGAACATGATCCTCTTTTCGCTCTACTAAAAAAAGACAGAAACCAAATTGTTCATACATGTGAATTGGTCCATTCAAAATATAGTCTCTTGCATCTTCTAGGGTTCTTACACCGCGATCTCCTATAAATCGTAGCCAAGAGGGATCATTCAAAAGCTCAAGGATAAACGCTGCATCTTCGGTTGTTTGTAGGCGAAGAGTAAGCCGCTCTGTTTCGAGAATATTCAAAAGAAATACACCATCCTTTCAGTAATATATAATTATATCTTATCTAAATTAGAAGCGGAATAAGAATATCATTGCCATTATGTTTATCATAGTTTTATCACAAGCAAAAATCACTAATTAAAACAAGTAAGTTATAAAATCAAAATCTCTCTTGATTAGTAAATGTTGAAATGGTGATACTTATAAATATTGAATGTGAATGAAAAAGGAATGAGACTATGATTTTTATTTACACTGATTTCGGTGGAACCCATACAACTTCACTTGCAGCAGCATACCATTTAAATAAACTCCCCACTGATCGAAAACTGACTAAAGAAGAAATTTTAAATGTAGACTATTTCAATAAACTCAAAACTTCAGATATGGGAAAATTAATTTTTCGAGGGCGAGACGAGGGAGGAAATCCAGTTTACACAATAGGACACGGAACAGAAAAGTTAGTCGTTCCAGCAATGAAGAACTTAGGAGAGATCCTTCAACAGCAATATCAAAATAAGGAAAAAATCATTTTTTCAAATACATCACCAACAGTTCCACTTCCCATGACATTTGGAGGATTATTTTCAAGAAGGTTACATATTGATTTTATTGGTGTACCACTACTCGTATGGGGAGCAAAATTGTGTTGCGATAATATCCAACGACTTGTTAGTTATACAAAAGAAGCTGGTAGAATGACTAACGATTCTGTTGTTATTTTAGAAAACGAGACTTTCAAATAAAAAATGCAGGATTGCAATCCTGCATTTTTTCTATATTAACTCTACCTTTTTTCGAATCACAATTTTATCAATATCATCTTCTTCATCACCAATATATAAGCCACGTTCTTTTAAGTATGTTTCAAAATATAAATCCGCTTCTGCACGTTCATCATAAGGTTTTACAGATAAAACAAATCCTAATTTGTTTTGTTCCTCTAAATGTGAGGTAGAGATATAAGCAGGAGTATTATGGCGTAAAAAGAGTTCTTTAACAGGAATAATCATATCTTTCATTAGTTTTGATAGCATGCTCATCTCAAAATCAAAA
This sequence comes from Bacillus sp. TL12, assembly GCF_022625245.1. Taxonomy (NCBI): domain Bacteria; kingdom Bacillati; phylum Bacillota; class Bacilli; order Caryophanales; family Bacillaceae; genus Bacillus; species Bacillus sp. TL12. The sequence continues at coordinate 24,015 of NZ_JAJJBY010000012.1, forward strand.
TTAAAACGATCGATACTAGATAGATCAGCAAATACCACTCCAATAAACCCTGTATTAAATACTTCTTGAAATTCAGCGTCTTGATTATCGTAAAAATTTTTTTCAATTAAGTAATTTTTAAAATAAGCAACACCATCAGCTTCTTCAAAAGGTTTTGTTGAAAGAACAAAACCGATTTTCTTTTGTTTATGTAAATACACACAAGACATATGTGCAGATATATTATGTTCTTTAAACAAAGAACTTGTTGCACCTGCCAAACCATCTAATACATGATGGACAATTTGTAACTTTTTACGAGCAAAATAATAGGATTTTTTTTGTAGTTCCAATGTATCAATAAACACAGCGCCGATAAAGCCTGTATTTGAGATAGTAGGTGTATGCTTTTTTCTTCCTCTGCGCTTGTTTTGAGCCATTGTAAAAATCATCCCTTCAAGTACGATTAAAATAAAAGAACGTTTGTTCGTATATTTATATTTTACTATTTAATTGCCGTAAAGTAAAGGGATTTTCATCAAAAAACAATAAAAAAGACACCTTTTAAAGGTGCCTTGAACGTGATAGGGAAGAGGTTTCGACCCACTTAATTTGTAATTTATATTATGAAACAGAGACAAGCTCTTCTGCATCGTCTACATCTAAATGACAATCCATTGTACGTACATCTTGATCTTCATGACTTCCGAAATAAATAGTAATTTTCATATGTATCGCTCCTTTATTCTAGGAATACCTAAAATAATTACTAGTAATGTTACTGCTTATTATATACCACTTTTTCCATTTCGACAATCTTATCCAGTTTATAAAATATCTTTGTGAATATTAAGAATTTTTGTTACGATACAATTAATTAAACGCAAGGAGGAATTAACATGTCAAAAACTTTAAAAACATTCTTAAATGAGGGAAGAGGAGTGAATAGCATTTAAGCTAACTTAGCACTCCTACTTCCGCAAAGAATATAAATATCGGAAAGTAGGAGAACGTTTGAAGAAATATACACTAGCAAAACATAATATTTCTATTTTATTTTGGGTTCATATTTTTGGAACAATTAGCTTTTTACAAGCGGTTATGACGTTGTTTTATGTGGAAAGAGGATTAACTCCTTCCAATATTTTTCTCGTATTAATGTGCTGGAGTGGAGCGGTTCTAATTGGAGAAGTACCAGCAGGCGTGTTTGCAGATTGGTTCGGTTTAAAACTCTCTTTTATAACAGGCACTTGCATAAAGATTATAAGTATTTCTATATTGTTTTTTGCTGATGACATATGGTTATTTTGTTTATATAGTTTATTAAATGGTTTATCAGTCACTTTCTTCTCAGGTGCTGATGAATCTTTAAAAGAAACAAATGAACAACATCTTATGGATAAAGCAATGGGCAAGATCCAATCAGCTAGCTTTATTTCAATGCTAATTGCTGTTATTTTCGGATCTTATTTTGCGAAAGATTTGAAGGAGGAACAATTTCAAATTTTAATTTTAGTTGGGTTACTACTCCATTTTGTAGAATTGATTTTACTTTTATTTGTTAAAAATCCAGTAGCGGGATATGAATATGATGGTTCATCCTATTCACAAATAGTCGAAGGGATACAAGTTATTCGAAAGGCACCACAGTTACTCATTATGTTTTTAAATGTATCTCTTGTATTCATTCCGGCAAGTGCAGTTTTTGACAACTATGATCAGTTACTATAATAAATAATGGGCTAAAGCCTCTTATCCATTCCCTATAAGGAGAGTGCTTATCATGATTATTAAGTTCATTCGTTTCCGTTAATTTAAGGTACATTACATTTATACTCATTCATTTTTTTAGTGAATTTTGGGTTGTTTGGGTGTACCTTTTTTTAAAATGACCAAATTCGAATGAAATGAGGAATGAATCATGAATGAAAAGATAAATAAAATTAATGGAATTGATATATGCACAGAGTGTTTTGGAAACCCTAATCATCCAGCGACCTTACTGATTATGGGCGCAATGTGTTCGATGGTATACTGGGATGGAGAGTTCTGTCAAAGGTTAGCAAATACAGGTCGATACGTTATTCGATATGATAATCGAGATGTTGGGCGTTCCGTTGCCTACGAGCCAGGAAGCTCTCAGTATACTGTGGTAGACATGGCGGATGATGCTGTTGGAGTGCTCGATGCATACGATATTAATCAAGCACATATTGTTGGAATGTCTTTGGGAGGTATGATTGCTCAAATTATCGCAGTAAGACATCCTCAAAGAGTTCTAACAATGACTTTGATTGCATCAAGTATTTATGGGTCTGATGAAAATAATCGAAATTTACCGCCAATGGATGAAGACATTCTTACTTATCATGCGAATGGAAGTAAATTAGATTGGACAGATAACGAATCTGTTGTGAATTATTTGGTTAGAGGATCAGCATTACTCTGTGGACCAAAGCATAAATTTGATGAACAAAGAGTTACGAATCAAGTAACAAAAGAAGTAAAGCGAGCAAACAATCTACTCAGTATGTTTAATCATGCACTGCTTAAAGATGATGATTACTACGAGGGGAAATTAAAAGAAATAAATATACCTGCGCTAGTTATTCATGGCACAGAAGATAAGGTACTTCCGTATGAGCATGCTTTGGCTCTTGTTGATGAAATTCCTAATGCATCGTTACTAACACTAGAGGGAACCGGTCATGAAATTCATTTCGACGATTGGGCTAATATAATTAACGCTATTTTGAAACATACTTCAAGAGTATAGGAAATTACACAATCTAAATTCAACATAGAAAGCATTAATATTCTTACTATTAAAAATATAATTACCCAAATTAAAAACTGATAAATCAAGGATATTTAGAAAATTGTATTACCATAGAAAAAAAGATAACAGAGTAATCTTCAACGCTTACACTATTTCATTTATTATTTCAAACAAGCGGATTACCGGATACATTTGAGGAAAGTAATAATAGTCTTAAAAAACGCATTGTCCATGAAGACATGAATATTGATTTTGATGAAATGATAACACTGACTAAGACGTTAAAACCACATTTTGCACCTAATAAGATAAAAAGAGCTTATTATGCAGATATAAACTTCGATATGCTTGGAAAAGTAATTGAAACAATTACGAATGCCACATTAGAAGATGCATATAAGCAGTTAATTTTTGCCCCATTAGACCTCAAGAATACCTATTTTCTAGAAGATGAACATGATTTCGTTCCTAATGTTTTTTATAAGAATATTAGCCTTTACCGCCCCAAATTTATCAAAAGTAGTCGTGCAAGCGGTGGTGGTATTTCTACAACTCTTGAATTAATGAGATTTATCAAAGCTTTCTTTGGAGGAAAGCTGTTTAATAAGAATATTTTTCATGAACTAAAAATATATAACAAATTACAAGGTTCAATGTTTCCAATTCAATATAGTAGTGGATACATGCGAATTCCATTAAATGGTCTTGCAACACTTTTTATGGGAAAAGGCGAGTTGATAGGGCACTCCGGCACAACAGGATCATTTGCGTTTTATTATCCTTTGAAAGATTTATTTTTTGTTGGAGATGTAAATCAAATGGAAAACCCTGCACTTCCTATACGCCTGGCGATGCGTCTTGCTATGTCCCTAAAATGAAAATTCTTTTCAAATAAAAATGAGTGCTTTAGTGACATATGAATCATAGAAATGATCGAACTTTTTTAAAATATTTACAAACATAGATTACTGATATGATAATTGATATTTATAAAACAAAAATCCTCTTCCCATATGGAAGAGGATTTTTTACTAGGAATCCATCAACTCTCGAACAATTTCATTTAATTGATAGATTCCTTTCGTAAGATCTTCCACAGATGCATAGCTATACGATAGTCGAATATGCTGATCAGACTCTTCTCCATAAATACGCCCTGGGTTAAGAAGTATTCCTCTAGCTAACGCTTTTGCGTATAGTTTTTTCATTGGAATTTTCGGCTTTATTTTTAACCATATAAAAAATCCACCGCTAGGAACATTCCATTCTGTAATATTCTTACAGTATATATTCAATGCTTTAAGCATCACGTATCTTCGCTCCTGTAGCTGTTTTCTCACAGATTCTACATGCCTCTCATATAAGCCGCTAGATAACCATTCAGCAGCAACTCTTTGTGATAAAGAGCTAGAACCATAATCCGTTTGCATTTTTATATCTGATAATCTTTCAATTACAGGTTCGGGACCGATAATCCATCCAATCCTCAAACCTGGACTTAGCGTCTTTGATAAACTCCCGATATGTAATACATGTCCGTGTCTATCCATTGCTTTTAATGGGAAAGGAGGTGATCCGTCAATCCACAACTCTCGGTAAATATCATCTTCAATAATAGGAAGTTGTTCTTTCTCACATACTTTTATAAGTTCTTTCCGCCGATTTTCTGACATTAAAGTTCCGGTTGGGTTATGAAAACTAGGAATAGAATATAAAATTGTTTTCTCACCAGTGTATTTATTTCGTCTAGATAGATCACTTGGTAAAATCCCTTGATGATCGATTGATACCCCTGATAAATGCATGCCTGCTGATTGAAATACATGTAGCGAATAGAGATATGAAGGTTGTTCAAGTAATACTGTAGATCCTTTATGGAGAAGACCAACAGATATCAACTGTAAAGCCTGCAAGGCACCAGAGACAATTAATATGGAAGATGGAGAAACTTGAATACCAAATGATTTTACATAATTACTAATAGCTTCACGTAAAGGTAGAAAACCCTTTGGTTCTTCATATCCAAAAACAGTGAGATTTTTAGATACTTCTTGCATGACTGATTGCATTGTTTCTAATGGGAAAATATCAGAAGCAAGTTCTCCTTTACTAAGGTGAATGAATTTTTTATTTGATTCCACTTTATTTATTTCTTGAACCATTCCTTTACTTGGTTTATGTAAACCTGCTTTTACATACTCATCCCAATTAGGCGGTGGGTCAGTAGCTAATAGGGTCCATGTATTATTGACCACAATTGTACCCATACCCATCTTTCCTTTGATTAAACCATCTGCTGTTAGTTCCTCTAATGCAGTAATAACCGTACTTCGATTTACATCAAATATCTGTGCCAATTTTCGTTGGCTTGGTATTTTGCTACCTATGGGCCATTCTCCATTTGTAATTTTTTCTTTCATATAATCCATAATCTGTTGGTACTTAGGAGATTGTTTATTCAACTTTCGATCATACGTACTCATAAAAAGCTCCCTTTTTTCCACTAATGAACTAGAAAGTGGTTGGTTTTTTCATTAAAGAAGTGGTTGAAGACATTTTATCAACGATTGAATATTATGAAAAGAAATAATTAGAAAAGGAAAAGTGGTTGGCTTTTTCTATATGAAAGGAATGAATGATATGAAAAATAGTAATTGGAATTTCCGTATTTTATTTGCGCACTGCATTACGATTGTTCTTTGGGGTTCTGCATTTCCTGGAATTCGTGTTGGTCTTGAAGCGTATACACCGGAACACCTTACACTACTACGTTTACTAATCGCTTCATTAGCTTTATTTATTTTGGCAATCATAAGTAAAATGCGTCTACCAGAATTAAAAGACATACCAGTAATATTCATACTAGGCGGCTTGGGTTTTACCGTTTATCATATCACCTTAAATTACGGAGAGAAAAGTGTGAGTGCAGGCCCTGCAAGTTTGATTGTATCAGTCACCCCTATCTTTACTGCAATTCTTGCTCTTATATTTTCCCACGAAAGATTTAAACTATGGGGATGGATAGGAGCAGCAGTTAGTTTTATAGGGGTAGCATTTATATCAATGAGTACAGGTGATGTATTCCAATTCAATGCTGGTATATTACTTATACTTCTTGCTGCATTTTCAGAAAGTCTATTCTTTGTTTTTCAAAAACCATTTCTAAAACAATATGGAAATCTGCCCTTTACTGTATATACGATATGGGCAGGAACTTTATTAATGCTAATTTTTTTACCAGGACTCGGCTCTGAAATAGTAAAAGCTCCTATAGAGATTACTCTTAGCGCTGTGTATTTAGGTCTTTTTCCAACTGTACTTCCTTATATCGCCTTGGCTTATATAACTTCTCATGCTGGAGCCTCTGAAGCAACGAGCTCACTTTATTTAACACCAGCTTTTGCATGCTTTATCAGCTGGATATGGTTGGGAGAGATTCCAACTATGTTATCTATACTTGGGGGTGTCATAATAATATTTGGCGTTGTACTTGCGCATATAAAAAGCGAGAAAGATCACTACATACGAGTGAAGAAAATAAAAAGTTTATAAATAAGTTACATTCACTTTGAATATTTCAAAATCCATAAGTAAAATAGGAAATGAATGGAATGAGACGAATCTAGAAGAATACGAAATCTTTTCGGAAATGTTATTAAGATATTTGAATTCCACAAAGAAACAATTACTAAACAAGGGTTTTTCAATAAATTCATAATCAGTTATTTCAAAGGAGTTTTATATGGTAAACATACAATTAAAAATCGTGACAAGGGAAAATTGGGAGGAGGCATTAAAATTACGAGTATCCAAGGACCAAAAGCAGTTTGTACCATCTGTTGTTGTATCACTTGCAAAAATATATATAAAACCAGATGGCGATAACGTAGAATATATACCATTTGTTATATACGATAACGATGTAATGGTTGGATTTATTATGCATGCCTTTGATAGAAATACAGAAGACATGTATTGGGTTAATGGTTTTATGATTGATGAAAAATATCAAGGAAAAGGATACGGAAAATCCACTTTAGTAGAAATGATTAAATGGATTACCAATCATTTTTCTCAGTGTAAAGAGATTCGTCTAACTGTTCATAAAGAGAACACTCGAGCAAAAAAATTATATGAAAGTTATGGTTTTGTAGATCTTGGTCATGTTTATGATGGAGAACAAGTATATTGTTTAACTTTAATTAAGAAAAAACGTGAAAATAAGCTTATTTAGAGGTGTATTCAAAATCCATTCACGATAGTTATAGAAGAGAAAAAAATAATAATAAGGATGTAACGAAAATAAATACTATAGAGCAGTTACTGCATAAAGAGGAGGAACCTAATTGAAAACAAAATTCCATCATATTGTAAGAGGGATTATTATAAAAAATAGCAAACTTTTAATAGCAAATTACAAAGGACATCATTCTTTTTTACCAGGTGGCCATGTGGATTTAGGAGAACCTGCCGAATGTGCATTAATTCGCGAATTAAAAGAAGAAATAGGTATAGATTGTGAAGTTAAGCGTTTTTTAGGAGTGATTGAAAACGAGTGGCAAGATAGTGAGACGCTTCATTATGAAATTAACCATGTTTTCGAAGTCTATAGTAAAGACTTACATAGTGATATAACACCGATTTCTAAAGAATCTCATTTGGAATTTCATTGGGTTATTCCTAATCATGAAAATCTAATTACATATAAAATAATGCCCGAACCCTCTGTTCAAAGATTAATAGAAAAGGTACAAAAAGAAGATTTATCAAATTGTTGGATTAGCAATTTATAAAGTATTTTCTGCATAGCGTTGGGTACTTAAGTGTTAATAATACTGCATAAGTACCCAACTTATTCTTTCCCACTCCAATTCGCTTTGAAATTCCCCATAGTTTCTAGGATTTAATACATGAACAGCTTCCCAAAAAGAGCTGGAATCCTCATCAAGTAAAAATAATCCATTCACCCCGATAAATTTAAATAGCATTTTCTAATTCCATATTATTAAAATCACTTTTATTATTTCGTTTATAAAAATGAATCCAACATACAAGCTATCTAAAAATAGGCAACCGAACAAGGTACATCACCCAGTAAAAGCTCATATTTTGTTGTTGTACGTATTGAAATTGATTTATAGATTCTATATCTATCGCTGTTTATTACAGAGATTAAATAAGCAAAAAACATAGAAAAACATCGATGAATTGCGCTGGATAGAAGCTTAAATTTATAAACGGAGGTCATAAAAATGAATGAATTTCAACAAGAACTGCAATCATTAAATTTAAATGATTATCAAGCTGGAAATGTTGTGTATTGGGATCAACAAAACCAATATCCATATTATTATGTTCAAGAAGATGCTCGTCAACAATTTGGTGGTTGTGGACGTTGCGGTGGATGTGGTGGTTGCGGGCGTTGTGGCGGATGCGGACGTTGCGGTGGATGTTTCAGATGTTTCAGCTGCTTTAGTTGCTTTGGTTGCTGGAGCTGGTGGTTCATTTAAGTTTGAAACATAGGTAAAGTTTTGTATAAAAGAAAAGTGCATATACATGATTGGATTACAAAAGCACTTTTCTTTCATTTTATAGAATAGACAAATTAAAGGATAATTTCTGTTTCTAACGAATTTAATATTCGATATAGAGTTCATATCGAGGTGAATAATACATTGGATACATATCAGAAATTAGTTTCATGGGTAGAAGAGATAAAAGAACGGAATCATAGTTCTGCAGCAGCACTTTTTATTATAAAAGATAATGAAGTGGTACTTGAACATTATAGTGGAAAACATTCTAATACTGAAAACAGCGTCTCCATAACAGCTTCTTCACAATTTAATGTTGCTTCGGCTAGAAAAAGTTATTTAGGTTTAGCAGTTGCATATGCACTTTATGAAGGGAGGATAAAGAATCTCGACGAATATGCAGCTGATTATTTTAAAGACTATGATAGAAATTTGCTTGCTAAAACAACATTAAGACATTTAGTAACCCATTCGCATGGTTTAAATGAAAAAGAAGACGGGACTATTTATCGAGAATTTGAACCTGGAAAAGGGTGGGCATATAGAGATATTAACGTACGTATGATAACACGTCTTATTTATCAGCTATACCAAAAAAGATTCCCTGAATTATTAAAAGAACGTATTTTTATACCTGCAGGTTTTAAGGAAACAGGATGGAGAAAAAAACATTATGAGAATTTGGTAAAGGTAATAGTAAATCCCCATGAAGAAGCAATTTGTAGTACTGGGATATCAGATGATGGAACAGAAAAAAATCTTTTTGTTTCTGCTAGAGAATTCGCCTATTGGGGAAATTTACATTTAAATGAAGGACACATAAACGGGAAACAAATTGTACCGAAAGAGGTCATTAAAATTGCAGCAAGTCTTCAAAGTCCAAAATACGAAAACATGGACTTACCACAAAACGGGTGCTTTTGGTTTGTGCAAAACACACCAGCTTTACAAAGCGAACTTGGGGAAAGGGTACCTAAAGGTTCGTATCAAATATTAGGCATTACAGGACCCACCATTTTAGTTATTCCTGAATACAATGTTGTCGTCGCTAGAATGTATAACAAAAGATATAACTATGGGGGCGAGAACTATCTGTATTATTTACGAGAATTTAGCAATTTAGTCGCTGATACATTTCGTGTCAGTAAAAATGACCCAATTAGGGTATAACTACTTTTATAAAAAAGGAGTGAGCCTTAATGAAAAAGCAGTCGAACAAAAATAATAAACAAACTGTAAAAGATATGAGTACCGAACAAAATGCTATATATAGTGATCCAAAAGATGCTGCCAATATGCAAACTGTTCCCCAACCAAAAGATTATGAGGAAATTGAATATTAATTATACGACTTTCTTATGAAAGAAAAATACATCTTTAGCCCCATAAAAATAAAGATAGTATTTGGTACTATATATATAAGCATTTGAAAATGTCTTATCTTAACACAGCTTTTTACAATAAATCCGTATTTAATCTAATCGACAAAAAGACGTTTCTTAACGAAGCGTCTTTTTGTTTATTTTATACAAGATACAAATTTCCAGTCTTAAATTAGTATCTTGCATTTCACCCTGGATATACTAAATTGTGATAAATCATAACATGATAAGAGAGGGACAGTTAGCATGAAACAAGCATCTATAAATCCATGGCTTATTGTCCTAGGCACAATCATTGTACAAATTGGTCTTGGAACGATTTATACATGGAGTTTGTTTAATCAACCTTTAGTTAGTAAATTTGGATGGGATCTTAATACTGTAGCTATAACCTTTTCCATTACCAGCTTTTCTTTATCATTTTCAACTTTGTTTGCAGGGAAATTACAACAAAAAATGGGACTTCGGAAACTTATTGCAACCGCAGGAATTGTTCTTGGGATTGGATTAATACTTAGCTCACAAGTTTCCTCATTACCATTACTTTATTTACTCGCTGGTGTCGTGGTAGGATATGCAGATGGAACAGCCTATATCACATCATTATCAAATTTAATTAAATGGTTTCCAAATCGGAAAGGTTTGATCTCTGGTATATCAGTTTCGGCGTATGGAATGGGAAGCCTAATTTTTAAATACGTGAATGGAATGCTCATTGATACAGTGGGTGTTTCGGAAACTTTTTTATATTGGGGTACTATTGTATTAATTTTAGTCCTTGTGGGATCTTACTTCTTACGTGAAGCTGCGACAAATGAAATAGTATCTGAAACATTAAGTCATAACTACTCACCGAAAGAAATGTTACGCACAAAACAAGTTTATTTATTGTTTTTTATGCTATTTACATCATGCATGGGTGGCCTATATTTAATCAGTATGGTAAAAGATATCGGAGTTCAACTCGTAGGACTTAGTGCTGCCACCGCAGCCAATGCAGTTGCGATGATTGCGATTTTTAATACTGCAGGCCGAATTATTCTTGGGACATTATCAGATAAAATAGGTCGATTAAAAATCGTTTCAGCAACTTTTGTTATAATTGGTTTATCTGTTTTCACACTCAGTTTTATGAATTTAAACTACGCTATTTATTTTATATGTGTTGCAAGTGTTGCATTTTGTTTCGGGGGCAATATTACCATATTCCCCGCAATCGTGGGTGATTTCTTCGGTTTAAAAAATCATAGCACAAATTACGGAATCGTATATCAAGGATTTGGCTTTGGAGCGCTTGCAGGTACATTTATCGGAGCGCTATTAGGTGGATTCCAGCCAACTTTCAATACAATCGGTATACTATGTATTGTTTCCTTTATTATTTCTATTTTCATTCGACCACCGAGCAAAGAGAAGAAGAAAGAAACACAAAAATTATATCGAAAAACAGCTTAACATTTTGCATGTGTTTTGTATAGAAAAGAGCCCTAATTGAATATTAGGGCTCTTTTAAGAGGGAATTAAATTGTTTATTTCCAGAGTACGTTACCATAAAGCAAATTATAACAGTCAATTCCCTATGCGATTTTGAATCCACTATGTAACAACCAAATTCCACAAATGCACCTAATAGACTTAAAATAAATAATCCTTCAAACAATTTTTTGATGTTAACCCCACATTGAATTAAAAATTCATTAAACGTTCTCCACTTATGTCTTTTCTTTTTATGAGGTTTTATTTCATCCATCTACAATCATTTTTTCTACTAATAAATAAAAATAAATGATACCCTAAAAACTCCATATAATTACATTTTAAATTTACTAGCAAGGGAATACAACGCTTTATATAGAACTGTATATTAGGAATTTATTAAGGGGTTCATATGGAAAAAGTAACTGTAACATACGTACTACTTTATGATACGTTTCGAGAAAAAGCATTGATGGTTAAAAATATAGGGAAAAATGGTTCTTATTTCACTTTACCAGGCGGTGCAGTTGAAGTTGGTGAAACGTTAGAAGAAGCAGCCATTCGCGAAGTAAAAGAAGAAACAGGATTAGATATAGAGGTAGATGGGATTTTTTCAATAAGTGAAGCATTTTTTGAAGAAAAAGGGCACCATGCTATGTTTATTAACTTTGTAGGAAAAATTACAGGTGGAGAAATACATATATCAAGGCCTGAAGAAATCGGGGAAATTACATGGATGAAGTTACAAACTGTAGAAACATATTTACGACTTCCCGAACATTTAAAAGGTCTATTGCAAAGAAAAGAAACTGTACCATATATTTTTAATGGGACAATTATTCACGAGTAATAAAACATTTATTTTAAGATGAAACAGATATGGGAGGAACGATACTTGATAACCAAGAATATTCCATTGAAAATATATTAGAGTAATCGATTCAAAATATTACTGAAAGTATCACCTTTTAATCATTATGTACAGAAAAAATAGAGGGGGAGGAGGGATAACTATGCAAGTATATAACGAAATATTTAAAAGCGAAAAACTTGAAGAACTTATTCTGAATGAAAGCGGAGAAATACTAGGAAGTTTGAATAACAAAGAGATGTTTATTAGTAGTTTTATTGATTATTTTACAAAAGCATACGGTAATTCGAAATGTAATTACATTGATCTATTTGATATTGGCAGTCCAGACTATATGAAAATTGAATTCATTGATAACAAAGTATTTGTTACTGCTTCTTTGTTTGCGGGATTGTCTTTATGGTTAGATAAAAAAGCGCTAGGAAAAGTAACAGCTACTCTAGAGGGTGTTTATTCATTTATATTGATTGATAAAGATGACAACATTATTACATTAGATGAAAAGTTACATCTAGAAGAGAGTTCTTTTGCTATTATAAATTTTAAAGTAGAAAAACTACAAAGTATCGATCAATATTTTGATGACTATACGATTATATAAGTAATAGTTGCTTTGCATTAATATTAAAAACGCCTTATATATTTTCTTGTCGTTATTACAAACAAATAGTACATAGAAACAAATGGAAAAAGGGGTAAAACCATGGATTATAACACATTTCTTAAACAAGTCATTAATGGAGATTGGGAGTCAACTCAAAAAGGTTTTATTGTTTATACTCCTGAAAAAACTATTGAATATTTTGAAGATATCTCAAATGAAAAAGATATATTTTTAGCTGATTTTAAGTATGTTGAAGATTTATTTTTTGAGACATGTTCTAATGTCATAGAAAAATTTTCTCATTCTGAAAATAATAAAGATGTATTTGTACTCGCATTGTACGTCGATACTGAGGGAGGCTACTTTGGTATATCAATAAATACCGAACAGGCATACGGAAAGCTAGTTGATAAATGGTATTCTGATGAATCAGAAGAAGAGCTTAATAGCTTATATGGAATTCGGTACCATGATTCATCATTTCCGTTTACCTTTTTCAATGAATTAACCACCCCACAATTAGAAGAAATCTCAAATGCATACTATTGTATAAATACGGAGCATCCAATACTTAATGTTGAAAGAAAGATAGCATTTCATAAATCGTTTTTTGAAGAGCAGCTGGTTTTAATAGGAATCAATGTAATGAATAGACTTAAAAACACATTTTCGTTGTTGGATACAACAGAAGATTTCTTCGCCTATGTAACTCTACATGATGTTGGTGCTGAAGTTTACGAATTGTTAATAAAAAAAACGGTTCCTTATTCATTGTTCAATAAGCTATTTCCAGAAAACAAATGAAACTAACATAAAAATAAAAAGTATTTCTATTTTCTATAATAAGTTTAGATTTTTTAACAACTTTAAAAGCCTTCTGTCATTCAAATATACAGAAGGCTTTTTTATTTTTGAGATACAATTAAATAATTTTATTATCTCTGTACTGATAGCGATTTTTGTTTTATTTAATTCGTGAAGGACTAATATGCTCTAACCATAGAATTCCATCATATTGCTGATTAGGTATCATAATTTCATCTGTTACTCCCCAATACTGTCCTATAATAGGCGTATACATCCAAGAAGTTTCAGGGCGATTTTCCTCACCTTTTAAATTTACAAATACTTGCGGATGGTGCGCAGCTTTTAAAACTTGCTCAATACTATTGGCTTCATGTTTTTCCTTTACATAGATAATAGTTTTATTGTCTATAGAGTCTAGGCTACTTCCACTATATGCAAACAAACCAATAGTATACATTTGGTCTTTTATACGTTTTGACAGATAATCTATCATATTTGGCCCTAAGAATCCATATTTGTAGGTTTCAGTCCAATCTTGGATCATTATCTTCTGTAGACCACACGTTAGAAATAGCTTTCTTCATAGCTTGTTCAGCTGTTAAATCATCTATATTTTGATACACAGCATTCGCTTCTGCAAAGCCTGATTCAAATGCAATCACATCATAACCCATTTCTTCATGCAAATACTTAAGCATTCGAACTTTTGATTGATTCATTTCGGTTGAACCATGAGTAGATTGACCTAATAAGACAATACGTTTGTCTTGTAAGGTTTTCTTTAAAAATGATAAATCCTCATTAGAACTAGCAGTAGTGGGTTCCTGTAATTTAAATGCATGTTCACTAACCCATTTCTGCCATTTTTGTTGATCTGCAAGTAATTCTTCAGCAGATGCTACAGTCGAAAACATTGTTAGTGCAAATAAAGTAGTTACTAATCTTTTTTTCCATTTCGAAAACACACATACCCCTCCTAAATTTATATAAACTTTATTACATAAACCTAATCATCTATGATTCATGTAAACAAAATGGATGCAATTAGATTTATACATCTATACTAAAGGATATAATTTATACAAATCAAAAAGAAAAAGGAAATAATTCTGTTAAATTTAAAAATTCTACCAATTAAAAAGATGTAAAAATAATCCCCAGAAGAGAACCCGAGGAAGTATGCTATATAGTTGCTCCAAATATAGAGCAGATAGCAGCAGAAAAAAGGGAGGGTATGAAGATCTACAGTGAATAAAAATGTTACTCCAATTTCAATAGCTAAAATAGACAGAACATTAGTTCTTTTCTATGATATAGAAGAAGATGCACACCTAATTTATATCTATTAAAAGGAGAGAATCAAAGTGGTTGACAGGAGCAAAAAGAAGTCTAAATGTACACTGGAAAAAGACGAAATGATTAAGCTTTATTTAAAAGGGGAGAGCACGTCAAATATTGCAAAAATGGCTAATGTTTCACCTAGATATGTTCGGATGGTTTTAACGGATAACAATGTTGAAAAGAGAGCAAGAGGGAGCTGGAAACGAAAATATCATTTAAATGAAGATTACTTTAAGAATTGGTCTAATAATACGGCATATATATTAGGATTTTTTATTGCAGATGGTGTCATTACAAAAGATAATCAAACCGTAAGTATTTCTCAAAAAGAATCGAGAATTTTAGAAGATATAAAAATCGAACTCAATTCAAATCAGCCGTTGTACCAAAATAAAAACACTGGCGTTTATATGTTAAATTTAAATAGCAAAATCATGAAATTTCGTAAGTTTTGTTGGTGGTTCATATCACTTTATGAATTCTTTAAAACAAATTCTTACGGAATACAACTATCAACCAAAATTCATTAATAAAGAAAAACAATATCGTATATATTTAAGTGGTAAAAATACCATTAAAAAATTCTCGGAATGGATTTATACCGACAAAGAATTATTTTTACAACGAAAACATGAAATTTTCCAACTAAAAAAATAGTTTTTGTGAATTTATACTAAAACAAACTCGATCAGTACGTATGCACGACTAATTATTTAGCGTACGTACTGTTTTTTTATCTGTACATTATATCTGCTTACTCAAAAAGTAATTGAAGTATCCAAAACTAACGGTGATTGAAAATAAAAAATTTAGATAGCGAAGGGGAAAGATAGTAATAACTATAAATAAGTTTACTACTTTTTTCTAGTAGACATAATATATATTATCAGAAGTTATATAAATAAAAGGTTTTTAGGTCTCATATAGCGAGTAAACTATACATTTTGAGATAAAACGAGGATTTTCAACGCGATTTACATCTAATTATAATTTTGTAGATCACAGCAAATTTATGCTGAAATTTTACTGATGTATTTATGATTATGATACTGAAGATTATAAATGAATTTATGAATGAAAAATTTTTATAAACTAAATCCGATTTTAATCAATCAATTCATTTATAAAATTTCTCTCCAAATTTTAATCGTTACATCTATATCTTATTTGTTAAATGTAAGTGAATTTAGTACTTAACTACATATTGTTTGCTATGTATCTTGAAATTTCTCCTTAGTTAACATAATGTGGTTTTGTTTAATAAGAGTTCATGAACCAGACTAAAATCTTGATAAATTCTAGGTTGATACGTATTTACATAACAAATGTATTTCTCTGTATCTGTAGAACGAATAAAACCACCCAGGGACGAATCTTGAATCGGTGCTTCAATAAAAAAGCGATGTGTTGCGGCACCTTCAATCATTGTCCAGCCTTTTGGATGGTAATATTGTCAATCTTTTTTCATTAAGTTTTCTACTTCTAATGTAATTATTTTATTTCCTTCGATAATTTGAGGGAGATTTACAAAATGAAGGATTGATCTCTACTATACGATAAGGTCACAAAGTTTTGTAATTGTCGTAACCCCTCTTCCCCGCTTTCTGATAGCATTCCACCTGCTGAAAATAGAAAAAAATTCTTTTAGGGCGAAGAATAAGGCCACCTTCCATATACTCATGTAGAAAGCGGCCTTGCATTTCCTTAACAGCAATCCCAATTATAAAGTACATTAGTAAAATCTAACTTGATTAAATCTTCTTTTCTTATAAAGAAATTCGCAACGCCACAATCTCCCCACATAATCCCTAAAGAATCATCTGTATCAATTTGTAACAATAAAATGTTGTGTTCTTGATAAGATTCTTGCCAATCTCTTGGATCTGTTTGTGTAAAGAATGGATATCCGCCTATTTGATGCCCTTGACCTCTAAAAGACTCCTCATACAATTCGCCAAATTCTATTCCCTCTTCGTTATCAATGATCTCTTCTATATCAACTGTATCTTGAAAAAGCGATTCAAAACGATAATCTTCTATTGTTATAGGTTGATAGGCTAGTTCAAATGTTAATTTAGCAGCATGCGGTATAACAAAATATTCTAAATTCAAATGATTCAAATAACTAAAATCCGTTACAAGCTGCGATTCATCATAAATTATTTCAGAATGATAAATAATTCGAAAATCTTTTTGTTCTGTTAAACAATCAAAATTAGCACCAAAAATGTCATCTTCACCGTTTACAAAAAACTGCAACAGTCCTTTTGTTGGCATATATTCAATTTGTGGAATTTCTTCAAGATTCAATTGCGCTAGTAACATCAGCGGTTTCCCATTTGAACCTTTGGGATGTGTATGATGAAGCGGCAAATATGGGTACTTACCGAATTTACTTTGAAATAGCGTTGTTTCACTTAGTTTTCCTGTAACTTTAATATAAGGTCTCACACTTTTTTCTATAATATTTCTATACGGCTCTAACTGCTTTGGTACTTGTAAATGATATGTATTTGTCATTCTCCATTCCCCCCTTACATAATAAGTAAAATAAACCTATCTTAATTATATAACAAGCGAAAGACTTAGGAAAAAATACTAAAAATCCATTTTCACTCTCATCTTTTGTGCAGTTGGTGGACACAAAAGATTATGTTCTGACACTTTTTTATTAATAGTTTCAATTAACTTCTCTGCTTCTATAGAATCTGTAATCTCTTTCAGTTTCTCTTTTAAATAATCAATTTCCTTCGAAAGCTCAATCCATCTAGGTAAAACGTGGTTATCTTTCAACGTTTTATAAAGTTGCTTTTCGGGATGATAAGAAAGGTTTTTATCGATATTAAGCGGCTTCCCCTTGCCAGATAAATTATCGAAAGCACCTGCTTTTTCTGCACGTTTAATGATAGAACTAATATGATCTTCATATGTATAAGACCAAACTTTCTCATCCTTTACTAAAATCTCTTGCTTTTTCAACATTTTATCTATATCCTTTTCATTCATAATTTCTTCCTCCCCTTCTTTTTAAAGTGTTGCTTTTGAATGATTTAGAGCTAGTACCCCCTCAGCAAACTTTTCGCGCCACCAGATTTCGTCATGACCGCCTTGATACTCATCATAGGCAACCAGATACTCTTTTTCTCTAAGTGTCTTAGAGAGGTTTCTATTAGCCTTTAAAAGCGGTTCGTTTTCAAGCGTGCCAGCTGCCATATACATACGTAATTGCAATGCATGATGAAGTGATAAAAATTGTTTCTCTATCCAAGGAAGTTTCTCTTCATATCCGTCCTTCTTCCAATGCACAGAACCTGACAAAGACAGCACATTTCCGAAAATATGAGGATTCTGAAGTGCTGCATAAAATGCTGCTAGACCACCAAGACTTAAACCTGCAATTGTTATATGCGCTGGATCCTTATGTACATGATATTTTGTTTGAATCCAATGAAATAACTCTTCTGTTAAAAATGAGTTCATTTTGTCGTTGTAAGTAAGCTCATTTAATCGATCTACATGATGATCAATGCCAATAACAATACAAGAAGGGATTTCTTGTTTATGTATGAAATGATCGAGTGTTGCTGGTGCTGAAAGATTTTGCATAAATGTCTTTCCATCAAATGTTATAAGAAGGTTTTGAAGGTTTGAAGTGCGAGAATAATCATGAGGTGTATAAATATGGATTTTCCGTGTATTACCTAAAATAGAACTGTAAAAAGAATATGTTTCAACTTTCCCCTTAGGATTATAATTTTGAGGGGAATTTTTATCGTACTGCATTTCCATTCCCATTTCTAAAACAGCTGCTTTATCTTTTCCTTTTCCGAATATGTTATTGTTAAATGAATCTAACTGATACTGTTCACTACGTGCTATCCAATCATGTTCAAAATAATCATTAACTGAAAAGTGATAGGTAGAAATAAACATTTCATTCGTTCGAAACGTTTTGTACCATAAATTCGTGTCTGAAAGCCGTTCTAGTCGATTAGAATGAAGGTCCCAACCTGGGTAACTACCAAACACATATACATTTTCAGTTTCTTTATCTCCTAGCCATATGTAAGTTATAAGGTAATACTGCCTATTCATTGGACAAGTTTCTATAATCGGTGTTCTATTTGTTTTGAGTTCATGTAGAAATAAATGCATAGCTTGTGTATTTCCATTATTTAATTGATCCGCAAGTTCAGCTATCTTAGGACTTATGATTGACTTCATTTTGACTCCCTCCTTTACTATATTCTATATGTACTTCTTTTTTTGCAAATAAATCTCTATATAAACAAGTTACTAATGTTATATATTTTATGAACAAAAAACACACAAACAAGTTTAGTCTGTGTGTTGGGTCTTTTCATAAGTCAGATAATAAAGTAATAATTTACGTGCTCTTTCATAATACATATAGTCTCTATAGAATAAGTGGTAATCTTCAATATGTTTTTCTAAAAAGCGAAATTGTTTAAAGTGATCAAAAAATGATACGCGAAATAATTTTATTTGCTCAAATGGAATTTTTTCTATCCTTCCATTTAACACATAACTTAATGTCCCTGAAATATTCATCCAATATAGATCCAAATCAGTATTTATACAATCATCCTCAGAAAACATCTTCTTAGAATCTCGATACATGTTACGTGTATCGAGATATGGGAATGGTTTATGCAAATGGCTATATAGTTTCTTTAACTCTTCAAAAATCACCTTTTTTCCTAATATCAATTGCTCACCTCAATTTTCTTAGTTATTTATCCATCGCAATAAGTTATCGTACTGTTCTTTTGCATCCTGATACCCAAGATTATATAAATCAACAAGCTTATCTTTATTTCTTTCAATCCCACTAATAGGAAGTTGCACACTTGGTTGAATGACAAAGAAATTTTCTTTTTGTGAACTTGAAGACATATAAGAAACGGTTTCGTTATAAAACCGATAATGTTCTACTAAAAGTTCCGAGATTTTCGGGTATCGTCTATATATATACTTTGCCATAGGCGAAAATCTATTACGTTTTTTCACATATCCTTCCGGTTTCGTCATAATAACAACATTCTTTTTATATCCATCTTTTTGTGCTTTTCGAACAGGAATAGGATCAATGATTCCTCCGTCTAAAAGTTTTTTACCATCATAGTCTACAGCTGGAGCGATAAATGGCACAGAACTTGATGCACGAATGATTTTCAATATATCATCCCCGTGCTCTTGCTTATTATAATAAGCAGCTTGTCCTGTCTCACAATCTGTTGTTCCGATTACAAACTGCTCATTTGTATATAAAAAAGTTTGGAAATCAAACGGCACAATTTTATTAGGTACTTCATCAAAAAGAAAATCCATACCAAACAATTCTCGTTTTCGTATAAAATTCCGATAAGATATATAGCGATGATCAGACACTAACTCTGTATTTACTTTTTTATTTCTTCCCTTTTGACGAGACAAATAAGTTGCACCCATACATGCTCCTGCGGATACTCCAACTACATATGGGAAAAATAAATCATTTTCCATAAAGTACTCGAGTACACCAGCTGTATATAATCCTTTCATGCCTCCGCCTTCTAATACTAAACCGATATTTTTCATGTATACTCCCTCTGCATTTGTTTCTTAATTTTATAAACACTTATATTTTAGCACAAGATATTATGATGAAGTATTAATAAATTCATTGCATTCACTTCAAAAAGCTCTTGCTGCATTGTAAGAATCTCTTATCCTATTACGTGATACAATAAAAGAAACTCATTCCACAGATTATAAAGGAGGAATTTCATATGGGTTTATTTAGTGGCATTTTAGGAAATGCATCTGATACGAGTGTAGAAAATGTTGAGCGTGACTTAGAAAAGATTATGCTTGATGATGAACAAGTTGAGTATGCGTATAAATTAATCCGAGATTTAATTGTATTTACAAATCGACGAATGATTTTAGTAGATAAACAAGGGGTAACTGGTAAGAAAACAGAACATCATTCTATTCCATATAAAAGCATCACACAATTTAGCATTGAAACAGCAGGACATTTTGATTTAGATGCTGAACTTAAAATTTGGATATCTGGCATGCACGAACCAATCACAAAAGAATTTAAAGGCGATGACAGTATTTTAAGTGTTCAAAAAGCACTAGTAAAATACACAACGAAATAGCCACTTTTTGTATATTTATACAAAACTAAAAGTATATACCCCGTATTTTTTGGAACAACATGCATTAAAAACTTTTAAAAATACAAAAAGACATTCCATATCATTGCATTATAAGAACCACAATAAAGGGATAGACAATACAGACTTACTCTGTTTTATCTATCCCTTAAAATTTATTATAATGTCTTCTTATAATAAATAAGTGTTGTATGATTATTCAACTTCTTTTTTAACCCCGTTTGAGTGTAACCCGCTTTTTCATATAGATAACAATTGCGTTCTTCTTCAAGGATTGTAGCTAATTCCCAACTAATTGCTTGTGGGAACATCTTTTCTATTAAAGTGAGTGCTTTCTGAGCAATCCCTTTCCCTTGATAATTAGGTAGAATAAACATAGGACTAATCCAGAATTGTGTCGTCGTAGCTTTCCAAAATACACAAATAGCTCCCACAAGAGTATTATCAACTAATATTTTATATAACCCACCATTAGGATTGTTTATTCTTGCAATTACTTTATCAATCGTTTCATTAGCAGGATTCGTTTTATAGTCCTTATATTTTTCTAATAACGGTTTAAATGCCTGTACTTGAATATTAAAAATAGATTCTGCATCAAACCCGATTGCTCTTTCTAATATGACTTCCATAGCAATTACCACCCTGATCTTTCCCGTAAAGAAGTAATATGTGCCGTGTGATGAAGACCGTGCCATGCATATAATCCAATTGCGACCTCTAGTTTTGTTTCACCTGATTCTGGATGATTAAAAGTTTTTTCAAGGTCTTCCTGTTCTAAAGAGTTTAATAAGTTTACCCATCTTTTATGTAAGGAATCTAATAATACAAGAGAAACATCTACAGGTAATTTTGAATCAGGGAGTTCTGCCCATTTCTCTTCCATATATGGTTTAATAGTTGGATTATTTTCTGTAAGAGCTAACTTAAAACGAATATAGCTATTCATATGACTATCAACTACATGATGAACAACTTGTCGTACTGTCCATCCACCCTTTCGATACGGTGTATCTAACTGATCTTTATCTAAATCTTTAATTGCTGTTGTTAATTCTTTAGGGAGATTTTCAATTTCTTGAATCCACTTTTCTACTATTTCCTCCGTAATATCTCCTTCATAAGTAAACGTCCCAATTGGATAACGTAAGTCCTTCATTGCATTGTTCCCCTTTTGTTTTAAAATTTCTTTTATAACATTTTAGTATGCTTCCAAACGTAATGAATGAAATCATTTAACTCTGTAGCTGTTTTATCAATTTCGGTACGTAAAAATCCACTTTTCCCCAATACAATTTGTGAAGCAACATTGGTATTTGTTGTCTTTGCATGAATTTCAGTAATTTGCTTTTTTGCTGCTTGATTTAGGAGTAATTGGACGGCTTTAGTTGCGATTCCTTTTCCAACAAAATCTTTTCCTACACGATAGCCAAGATATCCTGATTGTCTATCTCTCTCAATGTCTACTAAGTTGATTCGGCCCACAATTGATTTTTTCATATTTCTTATAAGATAAAAGTAAGAAATTCCTTCTTTTTGTTCCTTTAACAATCCATCATGTTTTGGCTGGAACGTCTCATAAACATAGTAATTATCACCACAACTTGGTACCATCTTTTCAAAAAAATCTCTGTTACAACACTCAAAAGCAAACAATTCTTCTGCATCTTGCTCCTTTAATTTTTCTATGTATATTTCCATTCATAATTCATTCCTTTTTTATTCAATTAACTATTATAAGTTCGCCATTTAATAGTTAATTCCCTACTATAAGTATTAGGATTAACCCCCTTTATTTTTGTCGAGTTTTAAGAATAGCAAACCATACCTTAGGATGAAAAAGATGTAGAGGACTACGCATAAGATTCATTACTCTAACTAAACGAATATAAATGTCTGGATTATTCGCAGAAAGCTGGTATATTTTTTTCGTATACCATTGTTGAAATGGTTGTATAAAAGACTTCTCCCCTTTTATTTTAGGATGACGGAATGCCTCTGTAGTAGCCATTTCCCACGGCGTTTTAATAATTTTCGAAATTCGCTTATAGAAGCCACGAGTAAATCCTTTCTCTAATGCTTTCCCCTTCTTTAAACACATTTGTAATTCTTCAGCTTCCATAGCAGCGACAGAAATTCCTTGTCCAAAAACCGGATCAAAGCGACAATGAGCATCTCCAATTACTAAAAATCCTTCTGGCATATTTTTCACTAAATCGAAACGCCGACGAACTTGGTAAGGGATCTTATGTATTTTTATATCTGTAATCGGTTCTGCTTGTTCAAGAAAATGAATGACATCTGGGGCAGGTAACTTATGAGCAAATGCAAGGAGCTCTTCATCTGTTTTTG
The DNA here is from genome assembly GCF_022625245.1 of Bacillus sp. TL12. Lineage (NCBI taxonomy): Bacteria > Bacillati > Bacillota > Bacilli > Caryophanales > Bacillaceae > Bacillus > Bacillus sp. TL12. The sequence continues at coordinate 47,328 of NZ_JAJJBY010000012.1, forward strand.
GTGCCTTTTCATTGGCATATCCGCTAAAAGTCACGAAATAATGATTGTCTTCAATCGTTTGAATAAAGGCACCATAAGGATTTTCAGGAAAACTAGGGGAAATAAGTAAATTACACCAATCAGGACGCTCATTCTGTTTTAGACGGAATACCCTAGTCGCGTAAAACAATTGAATCCATACTTTTTCTTCTTTTACATCTATGCCCTGTGTTTCTAACCACTCTATATTTTTTGAACCAAATCCGCTCGTATCAACAACTAGGTCTGCGTGAAGATCTTTTTTCATTCCTGTTATTAAACACTTTGTTTTCACACCAGAGATTTTGTTACGATGTGGATCGATTATCAATTGTTCAACTACTGTTTCATATTTCGTCGTAATATTAGTTACTTCACTCATTCTTTTTTGTATATGCCACTCAAGCATAGGACGACTCTGTTGAACCGCATTCAACTCTCCAATAAATGGTTGTTTCCATAAACCAAAATGATGCCATTTCAAATCTCCCGTAAAATTATTTACAATACCACCATCTTCTTTTAATTGGTTCATAATTGCCGGGAATAATTTCTCAATTGCTCCTTCACCACCTTTTAATAACACATGAGGATGATATGTTTGGGGCACTTTTTTTCGAGGGCTTTTTTCATTCCACTCTTCGCCTGCTTCTAAAATCATTACTTCTTGAAAAAAATCTGATAGAGCTTTTGCTGCTAGTTTTCCAGCTATACTTCCACCAATAACGATTGCTTTTTCTAACATTCTTTTACCTCCTGATAGATATTTCTGTGACTTTAAAATAAAATTCTAAAAAGATCTTTTTTGTAGAGCGTTCCTTTGTTCAACAATAGGTCCAAATTATGGAAGATCAACTTGAAGATGATGAAAATATTTTATTTGAATGTGAAGTATTACACTTAAACTAATGGTGCAGATTAATTGAAGAAGAATGGATTCCATAAGGTCGTTATTAGAGTCAATCTTTTTTCTCTGTCATTGTTTCAGATAAAAGAGTTACTATTTGAAGCACGTTGGAATCCCATTTATAATGATAATATTTTATTAATTGGAAAACAATAGTACTTAGGAAAGGAAGGATTGCGAATGTCTGTGAAAAAGCGGTTAACTGGATTGGTCGTTTTCCTTGCAATGATTGTGGTTGTGACAACGCTAGGCTCACTCAGTGTATTTGCCGAATCCGGCGTCGTAACACAGCCTATTGAGCCAGTGAAAGTGATTGAGGTCGAGTTGAACGATGATTACTTTAATCCGAAAGTCATCACTATTCCGATTGGAAGAACGACAACGTTGATATTGAAAAACCAAGGTAATAAAGAGCACACCTTCACAGTGGAAAAACTCGGAATTGACGCCGAAGTCCAGCCGGGAAAAGAAAAAAACATTACCGTGAAACCTAACAAGCCCGGTACATATGAACTGATATGTCGGTACCATTTCCAGAAAGGAATGGATGGACAAGTAATAGTCAAATAACAAGCAGGGCCAATCGGGCCTTGCTTGTTTAATAAGCAACGGGAACTTACTTATTATTACCCAGACATTATTATAACAGCTAAATCCCCTCCGCAAACGGATACTCTTATAAAAAAGTAAAGAGGGAAGCTTGTTCAAAAGGATGATTTAATTAATTGTAGAAAAAAATAACGGTGTTAAGTTTATCTAATAATATCCACCAGCAAGACCCAGCATAAAATCCGCTTACTACTTGATTGTATTTTAAGGATTTTCCCTTAAAATACGCCAGTGAACTGTAAAGTTAAAATTAAAACACCTAAAGCCCATACATAATACGCGAACACTTTAAGGGAATGCTGTTTTAAATATTGAATCATCCAAGATACCGCAATATATCCGAAAAATGCAGCAGATAAAGCTCCAATGATTAACGACGTACTTGAAATCGTTTCAGCTTTCCCTTGAAACACATCCACAGATTGTAAAACGATAGCGCCAACGATAGCAGGTGTCGATAATAAAAAAGAAAAATAAGCCGCTGTTTCACGATCTAACTTTCTCCAAAGCGCAGCGACAATTGTCATACCAGAACGAGAGATTGCTGGGAAAATAGCAAACGCTTGAAACGAACCAATAATAAAAGCATCTTGATATGTAATATCATCCATTTTCTTACGTCCATTTTTTTGTTTCTCTGCCATATATAAAAACAAACCGGTCACTAAAAACTCCCATCCAATTGTTACACCTGTTTTTGAAATTTCTTCAAAGAAATCTTTAAATAATAGCCCGATAACGACCGCTGGAATTGTTCCAACAATAAGTAAAAAAGTAAGTTTTGAAAATGGGGTTTTCATCAAATACACAAACTCTTTTTTATAATAAATAAACACAGCGATCAGTGTCCCAATATGAAGCATTGTATCTAAGAACAGACCCGCTTCATCTAAATTGAATAAATGTCTTCCTAAATATAAATGTCCCGTACTGCTTATAGGTAAAAATTCCGTTAATCCTTGAATAATTCCTAATATAAAAGCTTCTAACCAGTTCATGATGGTCTCCTTTCTTGTTTGCTTGTACCAGTATATGTTTGTTTTTACCTGTTATGAAAGAAAGGAAAAGGAATTCAAGATTTAAGAACTTTTTCAGACAACAAAAAAAGAGGGTATATCCCCTCTTAACATAAACCCTATTTAATTTGTTCTTTATGCTCATGATTAACAAGAACATACCATTTACCCGTATCAAACTTTTCTTTATTAATCACATAAACTTTATTTTCTCTCTTTACATCCCCAGGTTTTAATTCCTTAGTAATAGTAGAGGTCTCGCCTTTTTCAACCTCATAACTACTAGTTGCCCACACATCACTAATGTTTTTTATTGCATATAAAAAAACATGATCTTGATGTAGTACCAAGATCATGTTTTACATTGATTTTATTTATAAAATACTTTATCCACATTATACTTCGCTTGAAACTCGTTAATCATATATGTTTCGTAAATTTCTCTTTCCATTGGATCTTCTACAATACATACATCAATGCGGTATACTTCATCACGATGATTTTTAATTGGTGAAACATTGTCTTCAAAGTGTTTTTTAATACGTTGTCTTATTTTACGTGCTTTCCCAACAAAAAGAAGTTCGTCATTAATGTTATAAAACATAAAAATGCCGCCTTTATCTCTTGGGAACAGGTGGAAATCAATGAATCCATGAATTGGGGTGATTCTTGGTTCATCGCCTTTTATTACTTGTTTTCTTTCTGTGATAGAAACATCAACTGCAGGTAAATCAATTTTAATCAAGTTGCTTCACGTCCTCTTTTATTGTAAAGGTAAATAATAGCACATGTATGTAAGAAAAGCTATTCATGCTGAGTAAAAATACCGTTTTTTGCTATTTACTAAATATTATAGGTATATCATTGATACGTTTTCTCCAAATCATATGATCATACGCCTCGCCCCAATAATCCTTTAACAAAAAGTTAGGCTCTCCAAATTTTTTCTTCCATATTTTCTGTGCGTTCGTATACCCGCTATCTAAACAGAATTCTTTAATCCCTCTACTTAATAAGGTAAGGAGTACTACATTTAAAAGCAAATTCCCTATGCCGCGTCTTTGATAATTCGGCAGTACAAAGACAGTCCCTACTTCATATAAGTCTTTTAATACGCCATCTGTACAACTATTAATAAGTTTACTTGATGGACCAAACTCAATTGTACCGATAATTTTATTACAATGTTTATCTACAGCGATTAAAAAATATCGATTTTTCCCATCGCTATCAAAGTCGCATTTCAAATACTGCTTTTTTGTTTCAATCTCATCTTTTATGTCATCAACCAACTCCGATAAGCCCTCTTTAGCAAACGTATCTATAATAACTGTATGGAAAAATTGATTTAACTCTTCATAATCACCAATGATTGGTCTTCTGATCTCAACATGATCCACCTAAGGCAACTCCTTAATTTCCTTAATTTCAAAATTACAATCCATATAGCTTTTCTCAAAAACGATTAAATTTTCCCTTTGTGCTTTAGAATAATATTTGATCAAATTGATACTAATGCCCTTGGTAAACGAACAAAAAGAAAGAGCTTATTTTGAAAAAAGATTAATCAAAACAAACTCTTAATATATTCAATTGAATCATTTTTCATAAAAAATTTTGATTATTTCTGTGATCCTTCTTCAATTAATGCGCCCATTAGCAGAATACTAATTGGTCATTTTCATTTGTTCGTGTAAACGATTTTGTAAAATACATTGTGTAAGCATACCAGCAATGCGAATGGTATGTACTGGACATAGGTTAAGCTGAATGCAGACAGCACGGGTCACTCTTTCCTGGTTGAACCCAGAACTTCCAAGTAGTGCTGATTGTACATAATGCCTAGGATGTTCCCAAAAGGATCAATCACGGAGGCAGTAATGAACCCCTGACCGCGAACTGTGGGTGCTTCATGTTCTTTCGCTCCCATAGACAGTAGCTTCTCGAAAGTTGTTGTCACATCGTCGACGTGCCAGTACACGACAGCACCACCGGCTGGTCCGGTCGTCGAACCATCGGGCGCATAGCGGCTATCGATCAGGCCCAACTCGTGCTGGTAGTCGCCGAGGCGAAACTCGACATATCCTGGGCGCTCGAAGTATGGAGCGATGCCCAATAGTTCAGCATACCACTTCTTTGCCGCCGCTAGATCAGCCGCCCAAAAACTGACGGTGGTGAGTCCTCGTAATGTCTTTGTGTCGCTCATAATCGATTTCCTCCTCAATGTTGAGTAAGTAATTATAATCAATATTTAGAGTTGCCGAGTAATTTCCTAGTTGCTGTTTCCACAGCTATTGTAAACTTCTAATGCTGAAAACAGTATGTCAGTGGAAATGAATATTTTTTCAAAAGTGCTTTGAACATTTACTCCTTTGATTAACTTCGATTTACTTACGAATAGTCCCTTCTTTTATTCAAGAAAATGGTCCTTTAGTGGAGTAACATGACTGAAGCTTTACAACATCAACAAGAGCAAAAAAGAACTCACTACGTACAATGTAAAAAGAAACAAAAAAAAGATTAGGAATAACACCCTAATCTTTTTTTGTTTCTATATCAAATAACTATTCAATTGCACCGGCTACATCATAATGACTTAAATCTAATTCTATCGGTTGTCCTAAAGCCAGTTTCGAAAGTTCAGCACCTAAGTATGGACCTGCTGTTAATCCCGAAGCACCTAGACCATTCGCAACGAGTATACCTTTAAAATCAGGTAACGGACCGATAACTGGAAGGAAACCTGGTGTAAATGGTCTAAAACCAACTCTTGTTTCTAACATCGTACTATTTTCTAACCCTGGTGCCACAGATAATGCTTTATCAAAGACTTCATGCAAACCGCCGGCTGTAACGCGATAATCAAGACCAGTATCATTTTCATGCGTTGCTCCTACAACTATACGGCCATCTTCAAAAGTTAAAATGTATTGATCGTTTGGCGGCATTACAACTGGCCAATTTTCAGTATCCATGTTTAGCATATGCAAATGAACAATCTGAGCTTTTTGGAAAGTCACAAGAAAGTTAATACCAAGTGGTTTTAGTAATTCATTTGCCCAAGCTCCTGCAGTGACAATTACTTGATCCACAATTAATGTTTCGCCATTTACATGGATACCTTTAACATGATTATTTTCATGAATTAAAACTGCATCTCCTTTTATAAAAGTAGCACCATGTTTTTTCGCAGCATTTACAAGAGATTGACGCAGTGCTCTTCCATTAACACGAGCAGCACCACTTATATGTACAGCTCCATATTCTTCTGATAACAGCGGGAATAATTTTTTTGTTTCCTCTGGCGATAGACGAGTAATTTCACCAATTTCGGGTGCATCCTCGCGCCTTTTATATGCTCGCTCTTCCATTTGATCTAACTTTTTATCATCTGTATGTAAGCTAATAGCACCTACTCGGCTATAACCTGTATCTGTTTCGCCATCTTCTTCTAATTGCTGAATTAAAGAAGCGTAATAGCGCGCTCCACCTTTTGCGATTTTATACCAAGCTTGATTACGTCGTTGTGAAAGCCACGGACATACAATACCTGCAGCTGCATCCGTTGCTTGCCCTAAATCTTGGCGATCAACTAAAGTAACATCAGCTCCTTCTTTAGCAAGATGATAAGCAGTAGACGCCCCTAAAATTCCAGCTCCAACTACAATATACGATTTCATTTCAAACACCTTTTCTTTTTCTTTCTTATAAGTTTTATATACATACCATCACTATTTTTAGTCAAAATAGCAAATTTCATAAATGATGAACCATATTCAGTATACTTGAAGGAGATGCTTTTTCAACTTTTTCATTCTATTATTTATGCCATTCGTATAAGTTTTCATCGTAAATTTCACATAAAAAACACATCCTTATGTAACAAGGATGTGTTTTTGAAACTCTGTTATTTCTTCTTTCTGCGGAATAAATCAATTGATTTATAACCTTGTGAAAGGATTTCAATCATTTGCTGCGCACGCTTTTCACGTGTTTGTTGCTGTTTTGCTGAGAATATGTGACGCGCCCAATCCTTTTGATATCCTGGCGTTAAATCTTGATAAAATTGAAGTTCATTAGGATGATTCGCTAATAACACTTCTACATCTTTAATGTTTTCGACATAATCAGAGACGCATTGACTAGCAGCTGATGTCTTCTTAGCTTTCTTTTGTTCACGTTTCAAACCAACGACAGTGAAGACATCGTCCATACTTACCATTCGTGCAAATTTGATATCACTATTACCTACATATCCATCTTCTCCAACGTTCATTGCTGGAAATATTTCATCTCTGTGAACAAAAGTTTCATAACGAGTGTTACCTTTTTTCGGATAAGCAAAAAATAAATAGCCTTTTTCGAGTAATAGCTGTTTATTAAGAATAAGTTGTGTGTGCTTTACCATCTCATCAATTGTTTCTACAAAAATGAAAATAGCATCATGGTCTGTAGAAAGTGTAGTTGCTTGTTCAGTAAAAATATCATAATCATTTGGCTGGTTGACTACCACCATATTTGTATACTTATTAAGATTTAATTTAGCGATAATTGTCATTGCTAGCTCCCTTTTTTTATTCATTGTTGTTTTTATAGTACAATATTACTATAAGCGATACCGGCGGTAAATCGAATATGTTTACTGCCAGTTCCTTATAGTTACAGACTCATAAAGTTCGAATCGATATTAAAGGTTCATCGCTTCGGTAATCTAGTAAACCTCTGGACGAAAAACTCCCGAAGCTCACGCTCTGTTTCGGACATAGAGCACCCTTCAAACCGTGCAATTTAGTAAATGCGCTGACAAATAGATCGATATGCACTAAATAAAAGGACCGCCCTATCCCTGTCTGCTCAATTAGAGGGAAAGTAATACCAAAATCGATATCTCCATTTCAAGGCTATTACATCTTTCCCCTCTCTAAACTTAGTAATGTATCTGTATATTTTCCACAAAGGATAAGGTATAATTCTTGTTGTAGAGCAATCTGTAAACCCTATTTAAACATGTAATAAGAGAGCCGAATGCTTTCTTTTTTATTTTATTAAAAATATTATAATATATGGTTTTTTTGTTTTTTTACGATACAAATGTATTTTATAACATGTCAGAGAGAGGAAATAAAATGAATATAGTGAACTTACGTCCTAAACAGCGATCTAAGTATCGCATTATGCTAGGAACATGGTATTACTCTACAAAGAGGTACATCCAGTGGTTAACAGACGGAAAAACATATGCAAAAACTTTACAACAAGAAAAATTACCCTGTACAGCTATTCAGCACCGAACGATATTACTTCGTAAACTCAAGGATGTAGATATGTGGTATCAACAGAATAAAGTTGTTAATTTAAAGATTGCCATTAAACAGCTAGATGGTATCATTATTAGACCGGGAGAAACATTCTCTTACTGGCGTTTAATAGGTAAGCCTACGAAGAGAAAAGGGTATGTAGAAGGTATGATACTACACTATGGGTCTTTTCAAGCAGGCATTGGAGGAGGACTTTGTCAACTCTCAAATTTAATATATTGGATGACCTTACATACACCACTTACAGTAACAGAGCGATATCGTCATAGCTTTGATGTCTTTCCTGATTCCAAGCGGACCCAACCATTTGGAAGTGGAGCAACTTGTTCCTATAACTATTTGGACTTACAAATTAAAAATGAAACGGACCAATCGTATCAACTTCACCTTTATATCACAGATACACATTTAGTTGGCGAATGGAGAACAACCTATCCGCAGCTTTATCAATATGAAGTTTACGAAAAAGAACACTCAATTCAACCTGCATACTGGGGTGGTTATATAAGACATAATGTTATTCAACGTAGAGTATATAGCCAACAGAAACAGTTTATAGAAAATCAATATGTAACGGAGAATCACGCTATAATGATGTACGAACCATTATTAACTTGTAATAATGAAGAAAGTGGACATTAATTTCGCGCACCAGTAATTAATCTGACTCTAATGTGAAAAATGATGTCATTGTGTAAACTGAAATTATTCAAAAAAACCCCAAATGCTTAAGTCGATGGTAAAGTAGTTTAACTCCATCAACTTAAGCATTTCTTTGTTCTCAAAATGAAATATAAATTACATTGTTTTTACAGTTTAATATTAAATTTATCCTGTAATATCTCTGTATATTGTTGTTCTGTAAGTAACTTTTTATCTTTCTGACCATTTATTGTTTGAGTTAAACTTTCCTTTGTTAAAGAAATGTACCCAGAATCCATAAGTTTCACAACAATTGGTCCTTTATTAAAGCGGGAATTTTCATCTTCTACCACTTTCTTTTGCACTCGATTTAAGGTTCTTTCATCAATAGTATCTATATGAAAAGCATGACATAATTTCCATTCTCTCTTCTCATCTGATTTAGGTAATATATTAACGTCTCTTCTCTCTAAAACGTAGGACCCTTTATCCGTATTTTTTCTCCTAACACGATATTCACCATTTATCGACTTAACAACCTCACCAGTGAATGGAACAAGCACCAAAGGCACAACAGAAGCAAGCCCTACTTCAATTAGATATAATGCATGATTATAATTTAAAATGGTTGTAACATGCCCTTCCTCAAGAGCCCAAATTTCTGCTTCTCTATCATAAACAGTACCTAATGCTAATTTAACATCGAAACCACAATCTTTTAAAAAGTAATACATAATTGAATTCAACTCATAACAAAGACCGCCACGGGAATTTATTAATATTTTTTCTTGTAAATTTTCTTTTGAAATTTCTTTTGTATCACCTTTTACAATATCCAAATTCTCAAAGGGAATTTCGTAAGCCATTGCCTGCATTATTATATTTAAGTCTTCAATTTCAAGTGTTTTTTGTTCCTCAAGATTCAATCTTGAAAAGAATAATTTCTGTAATTCTGTCATATAAAACACTTCCTCTACAATTTTTTGTACTATGAATATGTCTTATTAGAACTTGATCATTATCAAGAAAAAGTGAGAGTATCATCTCATCTTAAAGGGTATTGAGTAAAATAGAATCATGATCTAATATCCTTCTTTACTATATACTCATTCTAAAAATCAAGTGACTTATAAACAATGTATATTTAACAAAACTGTACCGGTACAAAAGTGCTAGAAATACACTTTCGTTGTACTGTATTTTAAATTAGATATCACTATTTGAGTATTAAACTCCTAAAAACTAACCCTTTTTTACTTCAAAACAATCAAAAACCGAACTTTATTTTTTTATAAAATAAAGTTCGGTTTTTGATGAATATCCATTATAAGTTTGCTATATTATAGTAATCATCTTAAATATCATCACTCGTATATACTCGGTAATATGGTCCGAGCGTTTCTACCTAGTTCCCAATAAAAGAACTGGACTACGGGTTAAAGTAATCGGTTGTTAGACATATTCGTCGCTACCGTTTTATAAGCATCCTTGTTTGCTTAATTAACTATACTTTGACTTCCGTAGTTCTAGAAAGTAGAATACGTTTATGAAATAGTGAAAAAATATATAGCAACAATGCCAAACAAATAGTTTCAATGAAAAAAACGAAGTGATTTTAGTATGATTTCTATACTAATCTCCCCTCGTTTTTTATCTTTAGTTTGATATTACAAGTTCAGGAAACCCCGCTCGGCTCCACAACCATAAAGGTGTATGAATATCAATTGGAGCAATCCCGCTGCCAGATAAAGCTCTTTCCTATGCATGAGCTACAGTTTGACGACTATCAGCTGTACCATTTAATACTGCCTCTGAACATAATCCTAATTTAACAGTAGCTTTTAAAATATGTGTATCCGAAGCTACTGTAATAAGCTCACGAGAGTTCCATTCTATTTCTGTGTAACCCTCCATAACGTATAACCAATAGTTAAAGATTTTCGGTCCAGAAAGATAAGCGAATTCCGATTTTCTCGTTTTTTGCATTATATTTTTTAATAAGTACATCTCAAATTGTACAGACTCAATTACCCCCATAACCCCCCCATTAGAAGAAGAGCGAGTAATCCCCATTGCTACCCGTTTCTAAATTTCAGGGTGACGGTTAGGCTGTAATGCTACCCTCTAATGTACCAACACGTTTCGTAACTCATCTAGATTACACTTAATTACTGATTTATATAAGCAACTATTTATGAAAAACAGGAAAATTTTCGCCCTTCCTGTTAATTTTTCATTCTTTTCAATCTTATCTATGTACATTTTTTTATTTATTAGGTATATTATGGTTATTGAATGATTACGATGATTCATCTATTCGCTTATATACCTTGTGTTTCTTATATCCATGATAAAACTACAAAATTTTTGAACGTTCATTTGTCAAATGAATTCTACACGGAAGGAGGTTTGTGGTTTATTCATCAGGATATAATGTTCAGTTTTCCCTTTTAGGTAGCTGATAAAAATACAGGAGGCGACATGATGTTTCGTACGATTTCAAACTTTATGAGAGTAGCTGAAATAAGAAGGAAAATCCTTTTTACACTTGCGATGTTAATTGTTTTTCGAATTGGCACGTTTATACCAGTTCCTCATACTAACGCAGAGGTATTAAAAGTACAAGATCAAGCCAATGTTTTAGGTATGCTTAATGTATTTGGCGGAGGAGCATTACAAAACTTCTCAATCTTTGCTGTAGGTATCACACCATACATTACAGCTTCCATCATTGTACAGTTATTACAAATGGATGTTGTACCAAAATTTACAGAGTGGGCAAAGCAAGGAGAAATGGGCCGCAAAAAGTCAGCTCAATTTACCCGATACTTTACAATCATTTTCGCATTCATTCAAGCTATAGGAATGTCTATTGGCTTTAATAATATAGCAGGCGGGCAATTAATTTCTAATCCAGGATGGACTACATATTTATTTATTGCTACAGTATTAACTGCCGGTACTGCATTTTTACTTTGGTTAGGTGAACAAATTACTGCAAACGGCGTAGGTAACGGAATTTCAATGCTTATCTTTGCAGGACTTGTTGCAGCAATTCCGAATGTCGTAAATCAAATTTATTTACAGCAATTCCAAAATGCTGGAGATCAACTCTTTATGCATATTATAAAAATTGTATTGATTGGATTAGTTATTTTAGCAATCGTTGTCGGTGTTATTTATATTCAACAGGCAATTCGTAAAATACCAATTCAATATGCAAAAGCCGTTTCAGGGAATAATCAATATCAAGGAGCAAAAAATACGCATTTACCTTTAAAGGTAAATAGTGCTGGTGTAATCCCAGTAATCTTTGCTTCAGCATTTCTCATGACACCGCGAACAATCGCACAGCTCTTCCCGGATTCTAGTGTTTCCAAATGGTTAAGTACAAATCTAGATTTTGCACATCCAGTTGGCATGACACTTTACGTAGGTCTCATTATTGCTTTCACATACTTCTATTCATTTATTCAAGTAAATCCTGAACAAATGGCAGAAAACTTAAAAAAGCAAAACGGATATGTTCCAGGTATCCGACCAGGGGAATCAACAGAACAATATGTGACAAAGATTTTGTATCGCTTAACATTTATTGGTGCTATCTTCTTAGGTGCTATTTCAATTTTACCGCTTGTTTTCACAAATGTTGCTACTTTACCACCTTCTGCTCAAATTGGTGGTACAAGCTTACTCATCATCGTAGGGGTAGCATTAGAAACAATGAAAACGTTAGAAAGTCAGCTTGTAAAACGTCATTACAAAGGGTTTATAAAAAAAGTAAACTAGTGCTTTTACATACAAACTAGCCATAATGGAACCCTCTCGTTATATATACGAGAGGGTTTTTCATGTTGCTTTAAAAGTTACAGGCCACATATTTTAGAATAAAGTCCAATCAAATTTGTTTGTAAATTTAAAAATTCATTTTGGATTTTTAAAGATTCGTAGATATGTTGAATTTCGATATTAATGCTGCAAAACTATCATTTGCCCGGGAATGTACGCGAATTGGAAAACATAGTTGAGCAGCTCGTCATTATGGCAAAAGAGGATAAAATTCCTATTGATGATTTACCAAAACACTCGGTCGATTCAGCCTTTGAACAAGAGGTTTCTATCTCTCCAAATGAAGGGAATTCTTTACCTGAGGTTTTGGAAAAAATCGAAGCATGCCAAATAAACCTAGATAGGCATCATTATTAGCTTGATAGCGATGTGGTAATACCCAACACCCTTGCAAACTTCTGATTACACAGAAGGGCACTGTAGCCTTATATAAATTTTATATTAATTCATTATTAATAATATATTATCCATATTAAAATATGGTCTTTATAATGAAGATATCACTTTTAAAAGGAGGTACTAGAATGGAGTTTAGTAAACTTGGCAATAGCGGATTGACAATAAGCAAGATTGCATACGGAAACTGGATAAATCATGGGGGTAAAGTAGATGAGGATACTGCAAAAGAGTGTGTTAAAGCAGCACTAGATGTCGGTATAACAACATTCGATACTGCTGATGTTTATTCAGATACTAAAGCTGAAGAAGTACTCGGCCGGTCTTTACAAGGTATACGAAGGGAGAGCATTGAACTATGTACAAAGGTTTGCCATCCGACTGGGAATGGGCAAAACGATAAAGGTTTATCACGAAAACATATTCTAGAAAATTGTAATGCATCTTTGCTTACATCATTCATTTTCATGGAAAACGTAACGTTAGAGCTCATGATTCTTCACACCTATTTTTGTTCGTTGAGTTTGTTTGTTTTGTTAGCAGCCTTGACTCCAGCCCAAATAGAAAATGAACAAAGAAAAGTTAAACATATCAAACCTGTCACTGTAATGATTGCTAATCCATCTATTCCCTTTTCTCCTTATCTTTCCTTAACAACAAACAAGACGCCACCATGATCTAGGCAGCGTCTTACGAGGTAACTATAGAATTAATCATTAATAAGTATATCCGGCCCCTGTCTCAACATATATGTGAAACCCGAAACAAATACGATGCAAAATATAATAACAGAAGGCCACATATTAAAATGAAATCCTTTATCCATAACTAAATAATAGATGTTTTGGATCAAGAAATTAGCACCTACGATAATTCCCCCTAATATCGAACTGACCACAATGCTGATTAAATAAAATTTAAATTTCTGAAACATTTTCCCTCTACCCCTTTTCTAAAATAAACTTTATTTAGTCCGTTTTAGAAAATTATACCATTTCTATTTTTTATATCCTTAAATCTAGATATATTTAAGGATATTTTAAGAAAAGAAAGTGGAAGTACTATCTCTTCAAGTGTCCATTTAATTCAATAAAAAAGAGCATCCACGTTAGTAGATGCTCACCTGTGTGATAAGGAGTTTCCATTGAGTTATGTTCTAACTTCAAGTCCTTTAATTCAATCTCTAGCATTTCAACCTTTTCTCCTAAGTTTTGGTAAAATATTATCATGGTAAGTCCCTCTATTGTAATTTTGTTATTTTCAATTTACATTAGGTATGTGAAATTTTAATATCCACCTGTTGAATAAGGGAACGATGCTTGGTAAAGTAGCCCCTACCAATCTATTCTGTATGGTTCCTTTATCCATTTATAATTCATCAACATATCGTAAATAATCAACTGGCGCTCTTTCCGTCTGATCTGCCAGGTATCCATAATTCCGTCAATACTGTAGATAACATGATTGTATTTCTCCTTGTTCCCCCTTAAAGTCAAGCAGTTAGCGTTGGCTAGCTGCTCTTTTTATGATTCCTCATCAAGGGACAAAAAGAATATGTCGAGCTTACCTTTTCATATTCTTTTATAAAAAGGAGCGTGGTAATAGTGATTAAAAAAAATAACCAAGTTGTTTTCCACTCAATAAAAGTAAAAAAATCAACAATTAAAAATTTCATTATCATTGATTTAATTACCGGTACAGGTATTTATTGGATAATTAAATCTATTTCCGCCAGCTCTATCATTGCAATTGTTGGTAGTATTGCTAGTTCAGAATGGATAAAAAAGAGAGAAAGTCCTTTTAAGAAATCAACTTAAATTCTTGTATGGTTATTTTCCAATGGATAGAATCCTGGTTATCTAGTGATATTCTTCATTTTAATTTATTTGTAGGTATGACAACCATTATCTCTCTAGCGTCCGTTATCTTATTCTCTATAACGTTTAAGAAAATAGGTACCAACGATACAGAAAGACTTAAAATCAAGCTCCAAATATCTTATACAATGTGCACCTCACTACTTGTCTTATTAGCCATGTTTATTCTATGGATGCCTACAAATACTATTTATTTAAGACAGTATCTCATCATAATAATTTCCATTTCACTTCTTTTTGGATCGATTTCAGGACTGTACCATTATAGAAAAGAAATAGTCCTTGAGAGTTGAGTTAGGCTCCTTTTTAGAACTCGTTGCAGTTAGCGGGTTCCTTTTTATAAAATAACGTTTTTGTTAAGAAATCTTTTCTAACTCATGTTCGAAGTACCATGTAGCTGGATGTTCCATAATACTGTACTGCACTTCCCAACCTGTATTGCTTGCATACCACACACAAGGTTTGAATAGTCATCTCAATACGCGAGAACAAACAGAGAAAAGGCATCTAAAGGTGCTTTTTCTTTATGAAAAAATCCACACACAATGTGCAGGGACTAAAGAAGACTGTTCAGTTGGATGAACAACCTCATCATAATACATTTATCCCACATTGGCAAAACAGTAAAATGTGAGCGCTACCCCATTAAAGAGTGCTTTTGAACGCATTATCAATAAAATGATATCTAAAATAAATAATTACTTTAATGAATAGGTACAAGACTCCCTTTGATACTCTAGACGTAACCTATCGTCATCTTTTTTCATTTTTATAGTTTTTTCTTCATCTCCACTGATTTCTTGTATTTCTCCATTGATCTTAGCAGCAGTAGGCTTTACTTTGAAATCATCCTCAAATACCCTTGTATATTTTGACTCTATAATTGTACTTTTCCCTGTCATCCAAATCATCTTATCTTTCCCTGTAAACTTTATTGTTGTTGGACACCCCTCTTTACCACTAACATCCGCATCTATCAATTCCCAAGTACCGCTAAACCCGTCCTTATTTCCATTAGATACATTATTACTTCCACATGCACTTAAGATTAAAATATAACCAACTGATATAGCAATTAGTTTCTTTTTCATAGTACACCTCCAAATATAAATTTGTACTAATTATGAAAAAAACTATTTATTTAAGAGCATCTTGTTATATTTACTCTGCCATCGACCTTGTTATTCCTCTATATGGGGTCACCATATCATTTCGGGAAAATTGTACGTTAAGGACTACAAAACCTTAATGTGACAACATTTTTAAATGATAAATACATCTTCAGAAAGATAAAAACTGCAGATTAACTGAACATTGAATTTTGTACACACTTTATGAACGCGATTATAGCTGAAAAACGTTGATATCATTAAGTTTTATCCTATGTTCATAAATATAAGATTTATTGAACAAATACTGAAATTGATTGGATAGTCAAATCGACTTGATTATGTAATAATGGATTACTAAAAAAGAAAAGCGAGGTTCGTATATGAAGACTGTCAGCCAAGAAATCCAAGATTTGTCTATTAAATCCTTAGAGTCGACTTTTAATAAACTTTCAAATGCTTATAAAAGCATGAGCGAAAAAGGTACAAATACAACTCTTGTCAAAAAGAGACGAGACGCCGTAAAAATCGGTATAGAAAGCCTCAAAAACGTTTGGAATGGGGGAGATTTTTCCTATGACGAAGAAAACATTTTGACTTCTAAAGATATTCTACAAGGTGTCCTTCCATCTATCGAAAAACAGATAGCAAAAGCAAAAGAAGGTAGTTCTCAAAAAACACTAAATGAGCGACGCTTAACTGCGCTTGAACTGGCAATCGAATCCTTGGAGAACCGTCATAAAGCAAGGAGTCTTAGCTTTGACCTAAATGGTGAGGTTCAACAATCGGGCCAATTTGCGGAGTAATACTGATACATGAAACTTTAGATAAAGTTAAACGTAACTCTATAAGGGTGTTTTGGAATCACGTCGCATACTTATAGAGTTTGGTTGCAAACACGTTTGGAATTATTACTAGGTACTTTGGCCAGCTATTCTTTTTACATCATTCTTATGGGCGAGCTGGCATATTGCAGTACACGGCTCTGATCATTGGGATGTTGATACAGCCACGGTCATTGCGAACCATGGTATCGTAGGTCTATTCCTTGGATATTTGTGGGCGCGTTATCGCAGGGTGTGGGTAATTATTATTGTCCATGGATTAATTAATGCACATCCACAACAACTAATTGAGATTATATTCAATTAAAAGGCGCGATATAGAAAAAAGAAAAGTCACTGAATAAAGTGCCTTTTCTTTTTTTGTACGGAGTTAGCTTATTTATCCTTGATATTTCTTATTTTAAAAACATTTTATTTTTTTCTGCTTCTCTTCTCCCCTTCTTCTACATTCCACTCATCACCCCAATATATTGAAGCTCTATTTCCTTCTTGCGTACTTGTTTCTGGCTCTACTATATCTTGAATCCCTTCACTTACGTCTTTCAGATTAATCAATCCATCCATGTTTGAATTTTTTTGAAGTGCTAATTCTTTTTTAGGATCATTTGATTTATTAATAGTCATATGTGTCTCTCCTCTTTATTTTAGTAATTACTACGAACCATAATATTATTTCTAAATTATAAAAGCTTATACTTATTCTATTGTCAATTTCATTCCTATTAAAAAAGCGTGTGCTCTTTCTTGGTTGAAGGTTAAAAGCTAAAAATTATTTGTTTTATAATAAAATACAAAACATTTGTATAACTAGATTTCTACATGTAATATACATAATGATATATAATATTAGGGGGATTAAAAATGGGGCTAACACTTTTTCGGTATATTCTTTTTTTCTTAGGATTAACTTTCTTTGGACTCGGCAATGCCATTGCAGTAAAGGTTAAATTTCTTGGCCTACATCCATGGGAAGTTTTGAATATGGCACTTTATCAGCGATTTGGATGGACCATTGGTACATGGAGTGTTATATGCGGTTTATTTCTTGTTCTTGTTTCCTTAGTAGTAGATCGGAAATATATAAACATAGGAACATTCTTAAACGCACTGCTAATCGGCCCTATTATGGATTTTTTCTTAAGGTTGGATATTCTTCCTCATGCCACACATTCTTTGTGGATCAATCTTCTTATTTTACTTTCTGGAATTATAATTACAGGTATTGGCGGCGGTATGTATGTCGCTGCTGGAATTGGTGCAGGACCAAGGGATGGATTCATGCTTGCCATTTCTGATAAAACAGGATTATCTGTAAGCCGGGCTAGAATTATTGTGGAAAGCATTGTATTAGTAATTGGTTATATTCTAGGCGGTCCCGTTTTTATTGTGACATTCCTATACACTTTTATCCAGAGTCCAATATTCCAGCAATCATTCAAGATGTTTCAAAAATTTTTATATACTTTAGAGAGGAAAAAGAAAGACAACGTTAGTGCAAATTTATAAATATATAAAACTTCTTTTACAAAAATATACGAGTCTATTTTGAAGTCAAATAGAATAATGCCCTATTTAAGTAGAGTAAAATATCAAGTATACAGAAACAACCTTAATAACCTCTACCAAATTAACAAGTAGGGAGTTACTACATATCTATAAACAAAATTAAACAATTTTATTTCCACTACACAAATTTAAGTCCCTATCACTTTCTTGCCGTAGTTGTAGCTTTGGAATAAAGTTTAATCATTTATAAAAAAGTTGTACCGGTATATCCTTTTGGTGTGGACTTGAATTAAAGTTCAATCATTCATAAAAAAGTCTAATCGTTTATAAAAAAGATTGATCAAAAAAACTGTATTTAAATACAGTTTTTTTCTTGTTCAGCAATCAGGCCATTTTTTGAATAAGAAAAGGAATTATTAAGCTTTAAGTTATTGAAATAACGGAGCTGTTTAGTGTGATAATGAATAATTATTGAACTAAGTAATACTAGTATTTCAAGTACAAGATTAGCTTTATTTTTCCAATCTGCTTGTGTAATCAAACAAATTTTTCGCATTAATAAAATCTAATTATAAAGGAGACCAAAATTATGAAAGTTACTAAAATTAAGTGATAAATCGTATTTTATCAGCTATTTCTTGAATAGAATCATATTCGGTAATTCTAGAGTACAATAATAAAAAATCATTTTTCTATCTGAGTATCCCACTTTATAAGAATCCGGAATAATGCTATGAATATTGATAAACCAACAAAACAACTAGCTTAATATTCTGCTTTAAAAGTTTTGAGGTTTTTCAACAAATAAACCTCAAATATATCCACATTTCAAACAGAAATATGAAGATATTGGTGGAAATTGACTTCTTGGATTGTTATAAGAAAACATATGAACTACTCCATTGCCTGCCCTTATCATCCCTTTCTCAATTTGATTAGCATTACAATTAGGACATACTTTTAAGGTTCATAGAAATGTCGAATTTCGATATTGTTACATAATGTAACCATACAAAAATAGAATACACATATATAGTTCTCAACCATCCCTCTCTCAAATGGAATGAATTAGGAAAAAGAGAGGATAAAAATGGGTAAAAGAAGACTTTAGTGATCAAGAAAGGATTGGTGAAGAACCATGAACCAAGTAAGTGATAAAATCCGAACATACTTTGAGGAGTTTAATCGAGCGCATAATGCGTTTAAGCCAGAACTTCTGGCTCCTCATGTGATTGATCCCCTTGTGGGTGCCGATCCTAGTGGCGCTCTCCAGATAGTTTCAAAAAAAGATTATCTGGCGGGAACTGAAAAAAGTCAGGAATACTTACATTCTTTGGGTTTTCAATTCGTCAAAACGATCCCAGTTGAAGAAATCCCCCTCAATCCTTACTATACGATGGTGAAAACAAAAGGTACGATGCGCCTTGAAAAAACCCCGGGTCAGCCAATAGATTTGATCCATGATACTATTTACATCTTGTACATGAAAGATGAGAAACCTAAAATGGTATTTACTCTTTCTCACGAGGACCCTATGAAAATGGCGGAAGAGCAGCATGGTATATCCTACAATGGGCAAAGTTCATGGGATGATATGCTGTAAATATAACTAAATACCTTTGTTACCGAAAAGACCCCTTTAGATAATTTTATCCAAAGGAGTCTTTTCGGTACATCTTTTTTATAAATAGTTGAAATCCATTTTAAATTAACACTTAATTTATATAACTTTGATATATATATATTAAAAACGATTTAATTACATACCAATTCCATTGTCATAAACACACTATTTGGATCCTCTTTATATTCCGAGAACGGTTTGCAATATTGAAATCCCATACTTGTATACAAACTTCTAGCTGGTTTGAACACACTCATAGATCCTGTTTCTAAACTTAGCCTCTGGTAACCACGTCGCTTTGCTTCCTCAATTATATGTTGAAGAAGCCGCTTGGCAACACCTTTTCTTAAATGCAATGAAGATGTTTTCATTGATTTTATTTCTCCATGTTGACTATTGAGTTCTTTAAGTGCGCAGCATCCAACTAAATCATTACCTTCCCATGCACTCCAAAATGTAATATCTTCTTTCCGCAACCCTTCTAAATCTAGAGCATGTCTGCTTTCTGGAGGAGAATGTAGTGCCATGCTTTGCAGATGATCCATCAATAATTTTTCTACTTCTGTACCGGTACCGGTTAAATCATCTATTTTTATCTCCATAAAGCTTCCCTCCCCATCAATATTTTCCTCGTACTTATTTTAAAGTTCACAAACATACTACCTTTTTTAATTGATACTGGTACTCTAATTTATTTTTGCCCAGTTAATAACTGTATTCACATTTTGAAGCAATTGTTCATGCTGATATAAGTAATTTTTTTCCTCTGAGAAAAAGATTTCTT
Organism: Bacillus sp. TL12; assembly: GCF_022625245.1. Lineage (NCBI taxonomy): Bacteria > Bacillati > Bacillota > Bacilli > Caryophanales > Bacillaceae > Bacillus > Bacillus sp. TL12. The sequence goes on from NZ_JAJJBY010000012.1 coordinate 67,828, forward strand.
GCAAATCGATAACGATTAATGCTTGTTTCAAGTGAACCGCCCCTATCCGTTTGCTAATGAAAATTTTGATTGTCCTTAATATGTATTATTTTCTACTGTACAACTCAAAAAAGCCCTATGATATATAGGGCCATTTTATGAAAATGATATATAAATTATAACATATAAAGAGTTCTAACTCTATTTAATAGTTTGTTTTTTCTGTTATTTACAGGTGCATTAAGTATCCCACAGCCAAAATACAATCATGTTACATTTCTTTTTTCAATAATTTTCCCTGTTTAAAGTACACCTCAAGTATAGAGCGATTTACTAAAAATACACCAATCAAGATGAGACACGCTCCGATTCCCATTAGTGGATTAATTGGTTCCCCTAAAAATATATATCCTGCAATAACAGCGATTAAAGGAGATACATATAGCCAAGTTGATGGAAATACCGGATTGGTCTTTGATAAGAGCCAATAATAGAGCCCATGCCCACCAATTGAACCAACAAATATGAGGTACAAAATAGGCCATTGCACACTCCAAGATGTTAATATAGCTGGATTAGGCTGTTCTATAAAAATAGAAGTAATCAACAGAAAAATTCCACCGTAAAACATTTGGATTCCATTAATGAGAAACGGCGATACTTTTGGCAAATCTGAAAGTATTTCTTTTGAATGGATGGAACCTAAACCATAAAATAATTCGCCGACTAATAGGATAACGCAAGCTATACTCCATATAAAAGTAAGTTGATGGTACATCCCTGGTAAAGAGATACAAATAACGCCTATAAGCGCTATAATTAAAGCAAGAAATTGTTCCCGTTGTAATTTTGTTTTATTTTTCTTTACTTGTAATAGCAAAATCATCATTGGTCCTGTTGCCGAAAGAACAGCTGCTAATCCTGAAGAAATATATTGTTCTGCCCAATATAATGTTGCAAATGTCATAAAGGTTAAACAAAAACCAGCATACATAATTCTTTTTGATAACAAGTATGGCATGATATGTTTCCGTTTTATCATAAATATGATAATCAAAATAACACCCGCTAAAAAGAAACGGATTCCCGCTGAAAATAACGGTGGTGCTCCCGCTTCAATCCCGATTTTTATTGTTAAAAATGTTGTCCCGAAAATAATACAAATTAAAATATAATTAAAAATGACCATTACGTTTCCTCCTTTTGATTATTAAGGTGAGTATAAAGGAAGAAGTGTATAACAGTATATCAAGGTATATAACAGTTGGACAAATCTATAGTTGCTCCTATATATGTTTTTAGATTTAATTAAATTAAAAAGAAACTTAGGTGAGATAATGAAGATTATACTGCGGAAAGAATCTAACATACCATTCTATCAACAAATTTATATGCAAATCGTTGAACGAATTCAAAGTGGACTGCTATCAAAGGGAGATTCTTTACCTTCATTACGCTCTATGGCGAATGATTTACAAATAAGTATATTAACCGTCCGTAAAGCTTATAAGAAGTTAGAAACGAAAGGATATGTATATATAAAGCAAGGGAAAGGCGTCTATATACATAAACACGAGCGCCGTAAATCTCAATCTCTACCGTATGATTGGCAACATACGAAATCAATCAATGTTATTCGATCTCAATATGTAATGAATCAACATAGAAAGTATTATGATTTTTCACAAGCTATTCTTTACCCTCGTCTTTTACCTAATCCATTTCTTTCGGAGGAAATACAAAAAATAATAGATAAAGATCAAATGATCTTAGCAACTTATGGACCAGTTCAAGGAGATAAAGAACTTCGATTAGAGATTGCAAGATATTTAAAGGACTATCAAAAACTATCTGTAGACCATTCTAATTTATTAATTACAAGTGGCGCCCAGCAAGGAATTGATTTAATCGCTCAAACATTATTAAAACCAGGTGATACAGTTATAATAGAGAGCCCTTGCTACGGTGCAGCAATTGATGTGTTTGTAAATAAAGGCGTTCAAATCATACCAATTGAGCTTGATAAACAAGGGATTCGTTCTGATTTAATCGATGAAGTTTGTCAAAAAAGGACGCCAACTTTACTATATGTAAATCCTACTTTTCAAAATCCTACAGGTACTGTTATGAGTAAACAAAGGCGAATGGAACTTATAGAACTGGCGGAGATATATCAGTTTTTTATAATTGAAGATGACTCGTTTGGAGAAATATATTTTGATGAGGCTACAATTCCGGCTCCACTTAAAATCTTTGATACAAACGGGTATGTCATATATTTAAAAGGATTCAGTAAAACATTAGCGCCAGGTCTGCGTATCGCAGCAGTAGCGGCGGAGGGGCCTGTATTTGATTGGCTAAATGCTGTAAAAGCTTTGATGGATATAGGAAGCCCATTGTTAACTCAAAAAGCTATTCAACCCTTTTTACGAACTGAAAGAATGAAAAATCATTTAGAAAAATTGCGAACTGCCTTGCAAATACGATGCGATACTGCAGTAGAGATACTTTCTCCTCTAACAGATACGATTCACTTCCAAAAACCACAAGGCGGTTTTAATTTATGGATTTCTCTTCCGGATTCAATGAATTCATTTGCATTACTAAAAAAGGCAAATGAATCTAACATTTCTTTTTTACCTGGAACTGCTTGTTTTGTTCATGAATCGAAACATGATCATTTACGTATCAGCTATTCTATGTTAAGTGAACAAGATACTCTGATTGGATTGAAAAAACTTCGTGAAGTAATATACAATTTTCAAAATGGTCATTAATCAAATTCTTTATTGTTCACATAGTACATACAAACGAAAAACAAGTATATACTAGTCCTTCCTAGCATATACTTGTTTTTCGTCATCCTAATCAATTCTTATTTCTCTACTGGTTTTTTTAAAATGCAAAAAAAGATTTTCAATTTGCACCTTCTCTTACTCTACTTCACCAAACAAAAGAAGCGGATGGGTTCACCTTTTTTCATTTAAATAATTTTGTAAACGGTGAATACGTCTTTATAATCCAAGTAATAAAAGATTGAAATGTATATGTATTTTTATCAATAACTACGCTTGTTAGACTGCCTATAACAGCACTCCCGATTATGTCAACTGGATAATGATGCCCTACCCAAATACGTGAAAAGCCTGTTAAAACCGCTAATAACCACATAATAGAACCAATGAAACGTTCACGAAGTAAAATGGAAGTTGCTACAGCAAAAGCTAAAGCAGTATGTTTACTTGGGAACGAAGAATTATTCTTTGATGGGATAAGCAAACGAACGCGATGGACAATAAAAGGACGAGGTTTGAAATAAGAAAATTGGATGATACGGTTTATACATAAGGTGAATCCAGCTGATATTCCTGCATACAAAATAATTTTTTTGTAGAAATTGCTTCTAAACCACATACAAATCAATGTGAAAAGGTATAAATATCGGGTCTTCTGTGAGATAAAAACCATTATCGTATCCATAGCAGTTCCGCGTCCAGCAAGACGATTAATCGCTTTAAATAGTATATAATTCATTGCGAATGTTCTCCTTTATTTTCAGAAATATATAGAAACCATTAACTTAATAAATAAAAAGCAGTTTAGGACTGGATTATCTAAGGGGCAGTTAGTCACAAACAAATTTAAAATGGACCCCACAAGCTATAAACCATACCTCCAACAAAGAACACTAAACCTAAAACTAACACGATAAAAGCGAGGATTGATTTTCGATTATCTTCCAAGAACTTCACCTCCTATATAATTAAAATTGTTGGTCCTGTATACATTTCCCCACAACAAAAACCTTTAGTCATGATTATGTCTAAAGGTTTTTGTTAGCATACTTATAAGCAGAAACACACTGTACATACATCTAAGAAATTTTAAAACCTTCTTATTTGCCCTCGAATTTGTCCAGGTGGATGTTTTTCAGTATGAACGTTTACATAAGTATTACCTGTATTCATCCGATTTGCAAGTTCTAATAATGACATATTTTGTAAAGGGCCAACAAGATCAGTTTCTGAAATAGTTCCTGTTACCACTCCTCTATCTCCTAAATGAATATGAGCAGCAGTCACTTGTTCTATATCATGTACTACCAGTTTAAATTGAAGTTTCATAAAATCATTGTTAAATCTAAATTGCGCGTCTGTATAAACAGGAGGTACTTCCTCTCGACCTGTTAATTTAGAAATAAAACATGTGGACAAGACGTGCTTCACTTCCTTATTTCTTTGATGCTATATAGTATTCATTAAATAAAAAAACAGCTTGTTCATTTTCACTATAACAGAAATATGAACATACAAATCCTACACTTTTCCTTTCTAAATAACGCTTATAAAACTTCGCCATTGTTACAAATACTTTTAGCGGTGTAAGTGCAACGAATACATTTGATTCTGATATTGCAGATCAAAATCAAATTGGAACAGCTTAAATCAACTTTTATAAATTGTACACGGCGCCAAATGGAATCGTTGAAAAATAAATTCCACTTTGAATAATGTACGTAGGATAATAATGTTGTACAGGTGGGTACGCTAATGGCATACCTTGCATTTGCATGGCTTGTGCTTGTAGTGCTTGTAGAACGTGCTGAGCAGAATGAACCGTTTCCTGTGCCGCAGTATATGTTACAGCAGGGACCCGAATTTTATCATTAATATATGGAACATTCATATTCATTTACTCCTTCTTATTTAATTATCCACATAGTGTTTTATATACTATAGATATGAATTTTAAAAAGTTCCAATACCCGCCACCGGAAGAAAATTTATAATACAAAAAGAAGACTAAAAACCGATATATATAGAGTTCTTAGCCTTCTTTTCATTTTATATGATACTCATTGTTCTTTTAACACATTCTCTTCAAAATATTTTCCCCAATCAGGTTGTCTTCCATCAATATCTTTAAATCTATATTCTCTCGCTAACTCCCATGAGCTAAGTGCTTTTCCTGTTTTATTATGAACGTTCGTATCACTTGCTAAAGCGGCAATTGCTCTCCCTACAAAGAAAGGTGTTTCAGATGCGATAAAGTGAGGGTCTTTCTTTGTACCTTCTTGCCAGTTTTCTTCTGTTACACCAAATAAATCTAACATTGCTTCAGAACGGAGAAAGCCAGGACTTACCGCAACAGCCGTAATATGATGTTCCTTTAAATCTTTCGCCATCGCTTCCGCTAAGTGAATTGTTGAGATTTTCGCTAAACTATAATAGAGGTTGCCACGATATTGATAATCTACACCATCTGTAATTTCAATTACGAGTCCCCTCTTGTTCTTCACCATAAGCGGTACACCATAATAACTCGTCATCATATGCGAATGGACAGCACGTTGTTGCATTAGTAATCCGTTATGTAAGTTATGTTCCCAAAACGGTTTTTTCCATTCAGTAAGCGGATCACCGCCCCAAACATCATTTACTAAAATATCAAGTTTTCCGTTTTGTTCTTCTTGGATTCTATTAAATAGCGCTTTTATATCAGCTTCTACTGTATGATCTACACGAACAGCAATCCCTTTTCCGCCTTGTTTTGTAACGAATTCTGCGGTTTCTTCAATTGTTTCTGTTCTTCCCATTGATGATAAATTGCCTTTTGTACTTCTTCCTGTTACATATACAGTCGCTCCCGCTTCACCAAGCATCATCGCAATGCCTCTTCCGGCGCCACGTGTTGCACCTGCTACAACCGCAACTTTACCCTGTAATGGTTTCATGTCAAATTCTCCTTACTATTATCAATTTAGATATATGCTTTCGCTCATATTTTTTTGTATATTTCTCTTCATCCAGAATAACAAATTGTAACGTAATTCTACCACAAACACCAGATTAAACATTGAACTCACCTTGTCAATTTGAAGTAGCAAGCTTCTTATTTGCAGTTGAATCTTCATAAACTTGAACGTTTGCTAAAGGTAGGGTGTTATGATCTATAACACCGGATTTTATCTGAGTAGCAACCCCTTTACAATTTTCGCTTTCTTAATTATTCAAAACAATTTCTATCACTCCGGTTCCTACCACAATACATATAAGCAAGGTTATTATGTTTTTCTTCATAATAAACATCCTACTCCTATATAAAGTGTTAATCTTTCTTAAAATGGAAATCTACACGACTTACGTGTTTCATTTCCTCAATTACTCTATGAATTCCTATCCCAATTTTCTCTTCTTTCACATTTGATACATTTAGTTTTAAAAGTTTTTCTTTATGAAAAGAAGACAAATAATTTTTATCTACAGTCTCTATAAATATTTGATTTTGTCTTAAGTTTTTAATAAGCGTTTCCGTCATAATATTTTTATGTAATGATAAGCACGTATGTATTCCTATATTACTTTCTGTTTTACAAAACAGATGTTGATTTTCTTTATAAGCTTCTTCTAATACCTCAGATAACGCCTTAGATCTAGTGTAATATGACAATTGGATTTTTTGTTTGTGTCGTTCAAACATCCCACTTTTTATGTAAATTTCTAACGCAGCTTGGGAAATCATTGAACTATCAATATCTAATAGTTTTTTATATTTATGAAACGCTTCTGCAATAGAAGAAGGAATAACTGCCAAACCTACACGTAATCCAGGGAAAATAATCTTTGAATAACTTTTTAGATAGATTATATGTGAAGAATCATCGTAACTATATAGTGGATCTACCTTTGGATTTTGTTCTAAATCTGCTAAATAATCATCTTCTACTATAAATACATTGTATTTCCTCGCGAGAGAAATAATCTTTTCTTTTTCTTTCTTAGAATATGAAGTACCTAGTGGGTGATGGAATCTTGGAATGGTATAAAAGAATTTTATCTTTCTCGTTCGAAATATTTTTTCTAACTCAATTAAATCAATACCTTCAACAGTTCGTTTTATTCCAATTACAGGAATACGATTTTTTTCTATATATTCAATAAATAAGTGATAACTCGGTTGCTCAATAAGTATCGTTTCATTTTGATTTGGAAAGGGTATGGAAGTTAATATAGCGAGAGCTTGCTGAACTCCCGAGGTGATAAAGATGTTTTCTTCTTTTGTGAAAACTTGATAGTTCGTTAGTTGTTTTTGTGCAACTGAAATTAATGATGGTAGCCCTTTTGGTGTACCGTATATAAATAGATCATTCTTATATGTATCAATCGCCTTATTGATACAATGTTGAAAATCTAAATATGGAAATACATCAGGATCTGGCGCTGAAGATGCGAAATCAATCTTTTCTGATTCATTTTCTTCATGATTCCCCATTCTTTTCACCACATAGTACCCACTTTGAGGTACGGAATAAATAATATGACGCTTCTCTAATTCATGAAGCGCACGTATAATTGTTGCTTTGTTGCACTCATATTGTGATACAAGTGAACGTATAGACGGTAATTTCTTTCCTTCTTTTATCTCTCCTTTTTGAATCATGCTTTCTAAATCATTTAATATATTTAAATATTTATACATAATTGTACCCCCATGTCTATTTTGTACCGGTACAGTTTAGATTTGTTAACATTGTAGCACTGACTCAGAAAGATTACCATGTACATATACTGGCCAGTAACAAATCAACTATATGAGGTGAAATTATGAAAAATACAACTAAAGCATATACAGCAGCATTAGTATATTCTTTTATTATCGGTTTTTCATTTATGTTTGTGAAATTAGCATTAACAGTTACAACTCCGCTTGATACACTTGCTCATCGTTTTACTGTAGCTTTCTTAATAGCAACTATCCCAATCATTTTCGGGTTTGTAAAATTAAATATTTCATTTAAAAATATACTTACACTTTTGCCATTAGCAATATTTTACCCTGCACTATTTTTTGCTTTCCAGGCATTTGGTTTAGTGTATACAAGCTCATCTGAAGCCGGAATTATCCAAGCTACCATACCTATATTTACAATGATTTTAGCTTCTTATTTTTTAAAAGAGCATTCAAATGCATGGCAAAAAATATCTGTACTCATTTCTGTCATTGGTGTCATTTATATATTTGTAATGAATGGTATAGAAACTCATGAAACTAGCTTTATTGGAATTATCCTTATTCTGTTATCAGCATTATCCTCTGCTTGCTACAATGTATTAGCTAGGAAAATGACAAAAAAATTCAAGCTGCATGACTTAACGTATATAATGACAGCCATTGGATTTCTTAGCTTCAATTTAATCGCCATCATTAATCATATAAATAAAGGTACAGTAAACGAATACTTTATACCATTTACAAACGGAACATTCCTTATATCTATTTTATATTTAGGATTATTCTCTTCCTTACTAACAGCATTTCTACTTAATTATTCATTGTCTTATATAGAAGCAGCTAAGATGAGTGTCTTTAGTAATCTATCTACACTTATCACGATTATTGCAGGTGTATTATTTTTACACGAACAAATCGCACACTATCATATCTTTGGAGCTATGATGATTATCTTTGGTATAGTAGGCACCAATTTCTTGGGTAAAAAAGGAATTCATACGAAAGAAAAGAATACCTCTATTAGTAAATAATAAGTGAGGGATATTTCATGCAGCAGACAACGCCTATCAGTATTAGTAACATAGAAGAATTAGTTAAAGAATTGGATGTACTATTAAACGAATCCATATCATCTAGTCAAGAACTTAAGATTTGGTTAGTAAAACAATCACAAACTTTAAATTCTATTAATGAACAACTTATGAAACATTATATCGCCTTTCAACGAAATACAAATGATATAGATGCAAAAAATACTTTTGACTTTAATCAAAAACACGTACAACCTATATTAAAGCGTTATAAAAATCTATTTGACCAAAAATATTATGAATCATCCTATCGTTCGCAGTTAAATCCTTCTCAGTTTGGATTCTTAGATAAAAAAATTAAAAATACTAGAGAACTCTTTCATGAAGAAAATATTAGTTTAGAAATTACTGAAGATGAGTTAATAACAAGATATTTTGAAATCACTGGTAACCTCGTTTCTATGTGGAATGATGAAGAAGTAAATTTATCTGAATTAAATGTCTATCTACAGGATCCAGATCGAAGCGTTCGTCAAAAAGCAATGACTGCTATCTCTGAAAAATTTCTATCCGTAGAAAATGAGATTCAGGAAATCTTAAATCAGTTAATTATTCTTCGGTCAAAAAAAGCTAGAAATGTTGGTTTAACGAATTATCGTGACTATATGTTTAAAAAATATGAGCGTTTTGATTACACTGCTGAGCAATGTAATCAATTGGCTGAATCTATTCGTAAATACGTTGTGCCGCTTCAAGAAAAAATTCATAAAGAATTACAGAAAAAGCTTCAGATAGATACGTTACGTCCGTGGGATATACAGGCTTTACCTGCAGAGCATAAACTTTTACAACCTGTAGAACAGGAAAATGAATTAATAGAGAAAAGTAAAACACTTTTTGGTGAGATTGATTCAAGCTTTTCAGCTCTTCTAGAAAAAATGCATAACCATTTAGATTTAGAAAGTAGAAAAGGAAAAGCACTAGGTGGATTTTGTGAATATTTGCCCCTATCTAAGTTATCATTCATTTTTATGAATTTAACAAAAACACAAGATGATGTTATTGTTTTCTTACATGAGATGGGTCACTGTATACATCATGATTTAATGAAAGATATTTCAATACATCAATATCAACATTTACCGATGGAGACTGCTGAATTAGCAAGCATGACAATGGAGCTTTTCACAATGGAGCATTGGAACATTTTCTATACAAACAAAGAAGATTTAAAACAAGCTATGAAAGAGCAATTAACACAGATTGTAGAGTATTTACCAATTACACTCATCATTGATCAATTTCAACACTGGTTGTATGAGAACCCAAACCATACTGTCGAAGAACGAAATGCTAAGTTTCTAGAACTTTCTGCCCTATATAACTCAAGTGTAGTAAATACAGATGGATATGAAAGTTGGATAGTTGCACAATGGTTCTCTGTTCTTCATATTTTCGAAGTACCCTTCTATTATATTGAATACGCAATTGCACAAATTGGCGCTTTACAAATGTATAAGCTCTATAAAGAAAACCCTCACCAAGCATTGCAAAACTATAAAAAAGCTTTATCTTTAGGTAGTTCTAAATCTGTAAAAGAAGTATATGAAGCAGCTGGAATTCAATTTGATTTTTCTAGTGAAACAATAAAAGAAGTAATGAGTTTTGTAGAAGAAGAATTACAGTTACTAGAAAACATATAAATAATTAAAAATACGTTGCACTGCATTACTTTATTTTTAGCCTCTAATTTTAATATTAGGGGCTAAGTTTATCATTATAAGTTTACATAACTAAATTATAGTAATCTCTAATGGGTTCTTTTTTGTGAAAAATAAAAAATTAGCATCAAATAAAGGGATCAGAAAATCCAGGAACAAAAAAAGAGTGTTTTTCTTTAAAACACTCTTTCAAAGAGATTTACCAATCTCGACAATCATCACAATCATGATGATGTTGATGTCTACAACGGCAAGCATCACAATCATGTTTTTGTCTACAACGGCAAGCATCACAATCTCTATGTCTGCATCTACATCTTCCAAACATCAAATCATCCCAAAATTTATCACAATCTCGAAGATCTTTGCAATGACAATTACATCTCATAAATATGATTACCTCCTCTTAACAATAGAATTCATCATATTCTATGTTTAGAAACAAAAACAGCTTGTTTACTAGTCTAGTTTCTGCATTCTATAATAATATATATCTAATCTTCAAGTTTTTAATTATAAATTACGGAACAATTTCAAAAACAGTACCTTGGTTAAAATCAGTCACTTTCATAGAGCCATAAACCCCTAAATATAGTCTGGTTTGATTCAGATTCGACCCCAAATTAACATAATAAGCTGGTTGAGACCCAAAATTATAATCGGTTTCAATAACACTAAAATCATTTGGCTTACAATCTGTCCTTACCCTCGTATAAGCTAAGACCCCTCTAACCGGAGGGCGAGATTCTTCATACCGGGCAAGATCGGTAAATACAACGCTTCCCGTTAAATTTGGGATTCCATTCCCCATATATGGCTGGACTCCTGTAAGTGCAATTCCTCCAAACTTATCGGGACGGGGATCTTTATGAAAATAACTAGTTAAAGGCTGAAGACGCCTCACTGAAGTTATTATTGCTTCATTGTAATAAGCAATTGTTTTCTCATCCAAAGTCGGACTTGTAGAGCAGCCCCTTATAACTGAAGTAGGAAAAGTACCTTCCCACCCTCGCCAGCCAAATATAAATCCTTCTTGGTCAGGTTTAGAGTTCATTAATGAAGCTTGAATAAGCTGTGTAACCGGTATTGGTTTATAATGAATGAATGAAAAAATCGACTCTACCAAATCCTGTCCGACATTTCCCGCATATTTGATATACTGATTATAAAGCTTTTGAAATGAAATGCCTGATATATTACGAACCCCTTTTGCAATTACTGTAAGCGTTTCTTGGATAGGTGCGGGAAGTTCATTAAAACGTGTGACTACGGGTGGATTATAGATAAATGTATTCTTAACATCAATTTCAATTATTTTACCAGCCATCTCCATGTCGTCCTGACTTAAATTAAATGGATCATAGCCTGAACCACCATCTCCGGTTGTTAAAATAAGTTTTCCGGTTTCAGGTGAGAAGTTTAAGCTATTGGCACCATTATGATTATAAAATGGTCTTCTTAGGTTAAGTAATGTTCGTCGTTTTTGAGGTTGACCATTCGATTGTAAAATCCATTCTTCAACTGTATCAATATGATCATATTGAGTTTCTCTATTTATCCATCTTAGGTTTAAAGTTCTGGGATCACATGGGTTAGGCTTAAAAGATTCAGAAAGAGCACCTGGACCTTGTGTTCCAGCTACTGAATAATGAAGATAAAACAGACCGTTATTATAAAATTCTGGATGAAATGCTAGCCCTAGCAATCCCCGTTCATCATATCCACTACCAGAATCACCTAGTTTTATGATTCGCGAACGAATATCTAAAAAAGTCTTTATAACCCCGTTTCCTATGTAAAAGATCTCTCCTACCTGGGTTGCAATAAATAATCTTTCAATTGAGTCACCCGGAAGTATAGCTGTTTTCAAAACAGTGGGTAAATTTATCTTACTTACAATGGGTCGTAAACTAACCTTAACTTTTATCAACTAACTTTACACTCCTTCTAATTGTTTTCTTTTATAAGAATATGATTAGAATTGTGCTTTTAGTATCAAATTAAGGCCGGGAGATTGGGTGATTTCCTTTTAATATTGGTACATTTTTGGTAGGTTCTATGTGGATATTAAGATGGATATATGGAAATTTCAAACTGTTTATATTACTCAACTGTTAAGGAAATATCTGATACAATCTATTCATGAGTAGTCTACAAAACTCCGCGAAGATCCAGCAGTATAGAAAACTAAATATAAATATTATTGCGATAACTTTTAAGTCCACAGTTGTATCAACAGTAGGGCCTAGCACTGGAAAACGGAATACATACAGAATCATCATAATACCTGTAAGTAGACATATTGATGAAAAGGAAACAATCATAATTCTACTCTTCAATTGTAAAAAAGCCACACCCATCACTATACCTAATAAACCTGTTGTAAAGGGAAAGATAATTAGTTCACTCGGCTGAATAATAAATAAAAGGAAAATCGTAAGGGTAAAAGAAAGGATTCCCTGGCGGATATAAAAACAAGTAGCTAAAAAAATGGGTACTGTCGCTAGAGAACTAATTAGAAAGCCTATACCAGGCATAAAGCCTCCCGCTGATTGAAGCATAGTAGCAATTGTACTCAATAAAGCTGTAATAACTAACTTGGTTGCAAGGGCCATCTTTCTTACATAAACATAGTTTGCACCTGTCTCTATCATCGATTGATACCAATAACGAACAAACCGATTGATGAAAACACCCCCAAAAAATATCCAATTCGTCATTTTCTATATTATTCATTCTCTTGCGCTTTATGCGGTATTGCCTGTTAGTAATCAATTGGAATGAGGACTGCGCAAATATTTAAAAATAGAGGCTTATTCTAGGGAGGAACGATGTATCGTACTGATACAATAAAAAGAATTATGACCAAGACACTTCGCTTATTGCTTTGGCTAACTTGTGGTTTTTTAGCATATTAAGACTCTTACCGTGCCCCTTTATACAAAAACAGAGGGCAGATATGCATCCCCCTCTTGTGTCCAACCAATATTATTCTTGCTCTTCCATAATTTTCTCAAACGCAGCAGATACTTTTTCGAATTCCTCGTCACTCTCAATGTATGAGAATTCACTATCTTCTTCTACTTTTAAAAAGAAAATATCTATGTCTTCCTCTGTTTCCGTTTGAATGTCTTCTACAAAGCCAACAGCAATGTATTCTGCTCCTTCAACATTCATCGTTCCGAGCACTTCAACTTCCTGCTCCTTATTACGCTCATCGCTAAGAATAAAAATTTCGCCTACTTCAATTTCCGACATATTCATTCTCCTCCTGTTATACTCTAAAAAATAGAACGTTCAAATCGCATACTTACTAGTATATATTTCCATAAAAAATCAAATTAATGCACAAAGAACAACAATTTCTTACTGCTTCAGCGTAAGAACACAACTAAAAGGATATTGAATACATCAACTCTTTTCTAACTTAGACAAACCTGATTGGAATTCTTTAAAAATCAAACAGGTGTATATTTACACTTTGAAGATCATCTTCATTACTTTATCTAATCGTGTTACAAACGAAAAGCTATTAATCTGGACTTATCCTATGTGATATTGACAAGATTTCGTTTTATTCGATTATCGACATAGTTGTTGAACAGGGCCATTTTTTAGTTTGTCTTCTGTAAATTCCTTATTCAATATAAAACCTTCTAATGTTTTTTCTTAATAAATATATTTTTAACCTATAATTATTACACAATAATATAATTAATTTACATCTTTATTTCCTATTTTATTAACTACTAACTTATATCTTTCATACCATTTTTCCCATTCATCTTTCGGAAACTCCATATTACGTCCATCTAATACAGAAGAAAACATTTCTAAACATATATGCCATCCAGATAAGTCCTTTGGCGTGTGATCATTTATTTCATGAATGAACTCCTTTAAAATCAATATACAACCATCGTGATTTTTATGTACTTCAAATCGAACTCGGTCTTCTCCCCAAGTAAATTCTAATACGGAATTCATTTGGCATTCCAAAATATTGATATCAATAAATTCCCCAGAGCCATCCATCATATCAAACTTTATCATACCTCCCTTCCGCAAATCCTCTATGTGAAGATTTGGCATCCATCTTGCTAGTTTCTCATTCTCTGTTAATACAGCCCAAATTTCTTCTACTGAATAATGTAACGGACGATTAAATTGAGCTACATACTCGTTATCTATTTTCTCTAGTAGAGCTAACATTGTCACACCTCCATTTAAACAAAAACATACGTTCGTTTAACTTTAATATCACACAAAACACATGAAAAAGCAAATGCAAACTTATGATGTCTATAAAAATATAAATCCTTCCGTTTCGTTTAAAGTATGAAGCTAATGGACTTTTCTATTTTTCTCTAAATATTATAATGTATAATACATTTTATACTGAGCCAATGAACTTTTTTCGAATCCACACTTTTTTACAAACCCTTCAAGTAAACTATTATTTGGGAATCCTATAGAAAGACTGGAAAGCTGTAATTCTTTACTTACAGTTTGTAATAGATTTGTAGCTATTCCAATTCCTCTATATCTTTTATCCACAAATAAGAAACTGATTTTACCATTGTCACTCACACATATACATCCTTTTAAATCATCGTTAATATATGCTCCATAATACGTATTATTTTCAGTTTTCTCCATATAATCGATATCATTTTGCCAATTTATATGGAAGTTTAACCATTTTTGTATTCCATTTTGAAATTCGCTAAACTTAATTTGCTTTATTTCTACATTTTGTAGAGTCTGACTTGGCAAATTAGAAAGATCCTTCAAATTATAGTAAGACAGATTATATACTTTTTCATACCCTAACTTCTTATAAAATTGAATTGCTCTATCATTACCGACAATGACTTCAAGAAAAAGCTGCTGACATCCATTTTTTATCGCTTCTTCTTTATGAAGTTCAAATAATGTATGACTAACGCCAGTTCCACGAAAGTCCGGATGAACCGTTAATGTTCCACATCGCATTGTTTTTATACTTTCATAGTCTTTAATTCCACCAAGTATAACTCCAATTGGCTTATTTTCATCTAGTGCTAGATGAGAGTGTTCAAGTTTATTTCCTTCCGGACCAAAAAATCTTTTTATAAAGTCTTCTTTCGAAACCTCCATTTTTATAATGTAATCAGAAAAACCATCTCGAAAAGCTTCGTATACGAAATCTATATTTACTTCGCTACATTTTTTATAATGAATCATAGTAATACTTGCATCTACCTTTCCTATTAATTTGAAATAAATGGACACTTAATAAAACATTGATTTATTGATGAGCTGTCGTTACTTCGTATACACGTAAAAACGCAAGCAAATATTCACATGCTCTCTCACAAGCGAACATTTTAAAAACCTTTTGTTCTTCTACTGTTCTATCATTCGCTTGATCTGAGGCTGCTTTTAAACAAAGAAAAGGCTTTTTATTCACATGACATACGTATGCAAAAGCTGCTACTTCTTGATCGACAGCTATTGCACCATATACCGTATGTAATAAGTATCTCATTTCCGTACTACGAATACGCTGATCTCCGGATATGAAGGTCCCGAAGTGTACTGGATTATAAGAACGCACTTTTTTTATTTGTCTTACGAGATACTTCGTTGTTTCAATAGGAGCTGTTCTACCAGTATATAAGTCGAAACTATCTGATCCTGTTCCCGCAGCAGTTACATCATGCTGTAGGGTATTAAGTGCAACAACAATATGACCATTTTTTACTTTTTCGGATAAACTTCCACAAATACCTGTCATAAATAACTGTTCAGGTTTAAATTCACTTATTAGTAACTGTACGCAACTAGCACAGTTTACTTTTCCAACGCCCGTAATTACAGATATTACTTCTAACTCATCTATAGAATGAAAATGAAATTCCCAAGCTGCTCGTTTTTCTACACGATGACTTGGATAATGTTGATGCAGATATGTAAGCTCTGGCTCCCATGCTGATACAATTGCAATACGCTTCATTACACTTTTCACTTCCTCCTATTTTCATTTGAATCATTCATAACATGGAATCCACTCTCTGTATTTTATATATAAATCTCGTATCATTTCTTTATTCTTCGCAATCACCTCACATCCTCTATCATCGTAAATAAACATAATAATATCTTTAGTCGCATTTATAAAAAATACATCCTTAAATCCTTTCTATTTAACCAGCAATAGCAGCTTGTTCTTCATTTAGTTGAAATCTTTTCGCTATTTTTCTCGCTTCATTTGCAACATGCACTGAATGTTCATAATTGACCACTCCCACGGCTAAAGCCATGGGATTCTTTTTCGCAAACATCCTACTTGCATTCTTCCAGAAGAAAATGCAGAGGCAAGACTTGGGCGAACAACTCTTACCAGTGGAACACACCAATAAGAGGGCAAGGTCTGTGCCAACTACGCTATTCAACAGGCGATACTTTTTTTCGGTTTATCATTTGGATGTTTCGTTTTTTGTCTTATATCTTCAGACAAAAAGCGTCTATGCCAAACGGGTTGTTAATATACAATCGAAACGATTGGTTTTACGTCCATCTGATATAATTTACGGGCAATATTCTGTGCACCATTTACATCACGATGGATTTCTGTTTTATGAACAGAACATTTGAAGCTTCGTCCATTCGCTTTGTGTCTACCACCACAAAATGGACAACTATGTAGTGTAGTTTTTGTGTATAGGCACTAAATTCTGGGGGTTACATGGCTGAGTAGTTACAAAATTTTTATATCTTTTTCCCAATCTCCACTCGGCTTAAATGTAGTTTGTTTTTTATGTAACACGTTATTCTCTCCTAACAAAATTTATATCCCGCTTATCATAAGAAACAAAGCATCCTCTTATTTTTATTCGTGCTGTATTTTTTAAACCCTTTTAATACGTTACATGAAATTTTGCATATAATCGTAACTCCCAAACAACTAAATGTTTGTTATTATATTAATGATGATGAAATGTAGAGAGAGGAATTAAATTTACGATGGAAAGAAATATTTTAATTATTGATGATGATAAAGAGATTGTAGAATTACTTGCCGTTTATTTACGAAATGAAGGTTTCAACATTTATAAAGCCTATGATGGTGAGGAAGCGTTACATATGCTCTCACTTCATCAAATTGATCTTATGATTTTAGATATCATGATGCCAAAGCGTAACGGATTAGAAGTTTGTCAGCAAGTTAGAGAAGAAAATACGGTACCCATTCTTATGCTAAGCGCAAAAGCCGAAGATATGGATAAAATCCTCGGTCTGATGACAGGTGCTGATGATTATATGATTAAACCTTTTAATCCATTAGAATTAATCGCTAGAGTCAAAGCATTATTGCGTAGATCCTCCTTTCAGTATGCTGCGACACAAATAAAAGAAGATGGGATTATTCGGATTCGTTCTGTGGAAATGCATAAGCATAATCATACTGTGAAAATGAATGGTGAGTATATTAAACTTACATCTATTGAATTTGATATCTTATATTTACTTGCTAGTAATACGGGTAGAGTATTTAGTTCAGAAGAAATATTTGAACGTGTTTGGAATGAAGATGGTTATGGTTCTAATAAAACTGTAATGGTTCATATTAGCAACTTAAGAGATAAGCTTGAAACAAGAACAAATGGTGAAAAACTCATTCATACTGTTTGGGGAGTGGGTTATAAAATTGAAAAATGAAACGGTTGATATATTGAAGGTCATCCCAAAATGGAAAATTGCATTTTGGCTTTTAGTTTCTATTTTACTTACACCAATTACCGAGTTTGTCATATCCCGTCTAGTTACAAGTGTAATTGATAGTTCCCTTACATTAACAGCGTTAAGTGGAGAATTTGTCAGGATTGTCGGATACGAAAAATATAGGGGATTAAAAGAGTCCCTTTGGACAATGATGGGATCCTATCTGTTTTTATTCTCCATTTTTTCATTCTATGTTTATATTTTTTATCGTCACGAAAAAAAACTATATTATGAAGTGTGTATAAAGCAAATGATTGAAGAAATTCGTTATATTGCAGATGGTAATTTTAATCATAAAGTGTCTATTTTACAACATGATTATTTAGAAAATTTAGCAACTGGTGTCAATCGCATTGTAGAGCAGTTAAAAGTTTCTATTGAAGAAGAGCGTCAAACTGAGCAAGCAAAAAGTGAACTCATCACAAATGTATCGCATGACTTACGGACACCATTAACATCCATAGTTGGCTATGTTAATCTTATTCATCATGATAATTACAGAGATGAAGTAGAATTACGCCATTATATTCAAGTTATTTATGACAAAGTAACTAGGTTAAACATGCTTATGAATGATTTGTTTGAATATACCCGTGTTCAAAATAAAGATTTACAACTAAATACTGTACCTATTGATATAATTGAATTGCTTGGTCAACTATCGGTTCAATTCCGTATACAATTTCAAGAAGCAAATATTGAATGTAGACCTTCATTTCCTTCAGAAAAACTAATGGTACTCGCTGATGGAGATAAATTAGTACGGGTATTTGAAAACTTAATTATGAATGCGATGACGTATGGTAATGATGGGAAATTCATTGATGTAACAGCGTATCAAGACGGTAAAATGATTGCAATCGATATCGTCAATTACGGTCAGCCTATTCCAAGTACAGATTTACCACATATTTTTGAACGTTTCTATCGTGTTGAAAAATCTCGTTCCATATACACAGGAGGATCTGGCCTCGGTTTAGCCATCGCGAAAAGTATTGTGGAGATTCATAATGGAACGATTGAAGTGTATAGTAGTGATGAAAAAACAACATTTACTGTGAAGCTTCTTCCATATAAACAATAAAAGTATTTCGTCTCAATATCTAAATACATTATCCACCAAAACAAGAAAAGTATTGTATTTATAATACAATAAAATAATGATACTATCTCAAAAGAATCATTTCATTTCGAGATAGTATCATGCTAACTGGCATTTTAATACTCTGAGCCATCTAATATATATCGTTTCACGATTTCAAGGAAATGCTCTTTACTTTCCCTCTCTATCATCACCTCAAAATTTGTCGATTCATCTAAAACTAACACATTGTATCTTCCAAAAACAGTTTATAGAATACTAGACGGATTGTTTCTCCACCACTTAAATTACGGATATTCTTTCTTAATTCCTCTCCCCTGACAGCTTTTAAAGAAATGATAATCCCTTCTCCTTTTTGTAAAGTATAGATATGTATAGTTATTTCCTCTGAAGCATTATTTACTGTAACCAGAATGGTATTACCTAATGGGAATTCAAAACTTTCTTTATTGAGAAGCCACTGCTTCAGCGATAATCACGGCTATGTACACTTTTTTCAACCTTACATATGTGTCAATTTTTCAATATGAACTTATATAAATTAACAAAGTTTTGAGCGATACTTGATAATTCATGATGCTTCAACCAAATTAACCCTGTAGAGGCAGTCAAATCTGTATCAGCAATTTTAAAAGCTTGTATAGGATAATCTTTATATCGCTGAATTACGGTTTCTGGAACGATGGAGGCTCCAAAGTCAGACGCAACTAAATCTAATAGAACAGATATATCAGAACATTCAGCAATGACATTCGAGCATAACTCATATTTAGAAAATAAATCCAAAATCATATTGTATACCCCTAATCCCTCTGTACTAGGCAAGATTAATGGTAATTTTTTTATCTCCTCCAAAGTAACCTTATGATTAGCTAATTGCTGTTTTTTTGAAGTAATAAAATAAAACGGTTCTGTATGAAGATGGATAACAGAAAAGTCGTCCAACTTCAGCGGCAATCGAATGATCGCCAACTCTACTACCCTATCTCTCACTAGCTGACAAAGCTGAGCGGATTCATTTTGTTGAATTTTATACGTGATCATAGGATATTTTTCATGAAATTGTTGCATCAATTGAGGTAACCCGACTACTGATAAAGTATTGACACCAAGTGTCAGCCTTCCTGTTATTCCATTCCCTACTCCTTTTACTTCCATTTTTGCTTCTTCTAATAATTGCGTCATTTGTAATGCATATTTATATAAAGCTTGACCTGCTTGCGTTAGTTCTAAAAATTTACCTGATCTCTCAACCAATTTTGTTCCTAGCTCTTGTTCCATCGCTTTCAAGTGTTGACTGAGCGGAGGTTGTGAAATATGAAGCCTATGAGCAGCAGCCGAGATTTGTCTTTCCTCTACAATCGCAATAAAATAACGCAGTTGTCTTATATCCATAAATAGAAAACACTCCCCTTTTATATATGAAAAACTTAAGTAAAATTAATTTTTTTTATATTTTTCATATATCCTCCTTTAGTTTATCATAATCTTACGAATATTTTTTTACATTCCCTTTGTCATAGACGTATTGAAATTTCACAAGGGAAAAAAGACCATTTGATTATTTATAAAAGAAAGGACGGGATACACTATGGACTCCGCTTTTTGGTTAATAAATGCCAAATTAGAAAACGGTCATCACGTTGAAAATGGAACCATTATAGGAACAAAGACAGGCTCTTACCATCTTCTTATTGACAATGAAAAAATCGCAAAAAATTGTTACGGCTGACGAACCTTTTCAAGATCATCTACCGAAAGTAGATGTAAAGCAGCTATTAATTCTTCCATCGTTTATTGAAAAGCATTGTCATTTGGATAAAACGATAGTGGGCGATCGTTGGAAAGCAGTAACACCTGTAAACAGTATTTTTGAACGACTCGAAATGGAAAAAGAAGTTCTTCCCTCTTTATCTACTACTACTCAGGAACGAGCGGAACATCTACTGAAGACTTTCTTAAAAGCTGGATCTACCCATATTCGTACGCATGTAGATATTTATCCAGAAATCGGTTTGCGAAATTTAGAGGCTATTCAGAAGGTATTACAAACATTTGACGGCAAGTTATCTTATGAAATTGTTGCTTTCCCGCAGCACGGTTTATTGCGCACTCAATCAGTGAATTTAGTAAGAGAAGCAATTCGCCAAGGTGCCTCTCTTGTTGGTAGTGTTGACCCGGCGACTGTTGATGGGAATATCGAAGCATCATTACAAGAGATGATCGAGATTGCTGTGGAAGAAGATGCCGGTATCGATTTACACTTACACGATACCGATTATCTTGGTATTTTTACGATGAAAAGGCTAGCTGCCCTTACAAAAGAAGCCGGTCTGCAAGGAAAGGTCGCCATTAGCCACGCGTTTGGCCTAGGAGATATTCCACTCAATCAAGTAAGTGAAATGGCAGAATTATTGACTGATGCAGGAATTTCAATTATTACAAGTGTTCCAATTGACAGAAGTTTTCCACCTGTTGGCCTATTACATGACAAAGGAGTGGACGTCGCCGTCGGATGTGACAACATTTTTGATGTTTGGTCGCCATTTGGCAACGGTGACATTCTCGAACGTGCCAGCCGTTTAGCAGAAATTTCAAAGTGGGTAGATGAACGGTCCTTGGCACAAACTCTCGGATTTATTACGGGAGGCAAGACACCGCTCAATCATAAAGGGAAACAAGTTTGGCCGCAAGCCGGAGACGATGCAAATATCGTGTTTGTCAAAGCATCCTGCTCTGCTGAAGCCATTGCAAGAAGAGCAAAACGAGCAGCCACTATGTTTAAAGGAAAAATCGTTTCCGGATCGCTTTAATCTAGTAAATGAAGAAGCAAGATCTTAATCATTTTTAAATTAAGATAAAAGGTAAGTAAAATACAGATATCGTGTTAAAAATTGCATGCTTTAAGTTCCATGCAAAGCTTATAAGAGGAGGATAGTCCAATGGATCAAGAAAACAAAGGTTTTTCTCGTAGAAAGTTTTTAGGTAACGCATGCAATGGAGGGGCTACAGCAATTCTCGGCGTTACAGACGCGATGGGATTATTTGTACCTGGAACTGTAAGCGCGGACGAAAAAGAAAAGAAAGATGATCACAACATCAAAAAACCTGGAAAAAATAGTTCCTATATGCTGTTGAATGTGCGATTAGAAAGCGGATATAGATATGAAAACGGCCAGGTTATCGCAACGGACACTGTACTTCGCAATCTTCAAATCGATAAAGGTATTATTACAAAAATATTAGATACAAAAGTTCCTTATAAAAAAAATATCGATCGCTATGATGCAAAAGGCATGCTGCTGCTTCCTTCCTTTAAAGATATGCATATTCATTTGGATAAAACCTTTTATGGTGGTCCTTGGAGAGCTGCAACGCAAAGAAAAAACATTTTTGACATGATTGAAGTTGAACAAACGCTGCTACTTGAGTTGCTGCCGACTGCCCAAGAACGTGCGGAAAAATTAATTGAATTGATTCTTAGCTACGGTTCAACATATGCCAGAAGTCACTGCAACATTGATCCCGTCGTCGGCCTTAAAAATCTTGAGAGTTTAAAGCGCGCTTTAGCCAACTATTCAGATAAATTATCACACGAAATTGTCGCTTTTCCCCAACACGGCTTACTTCGTTCCAATGCAGAGGGACTACTACGGGAAGCTATGAAGCTCGGAGCGACACACGTTGGCGGTCTAGATCCAACTGTGGTTGATGCAGATATGGAAAAATCACTGCAAACTATGGTACAAATTGCGGTGGACTACAAAGCAGGCATTGATATCCACCTTCATGAAGGCGGCGAAACTGGATTGAAAGCAATTCGTCGATTGACAGATTTAACTGAAGAAGCTGGTCTGCAGGGCAAAGTGACAATCAGCCACGCCTTCTCTCTCGCCTCGCTGACAGCTGGCGCCGACATCGAAATGGCAAACCGCCTTGCTTCACTGGGCATCTCGATTGCGTCAACTGTTCCAATTGGCAAATATGCGATGCCGATTCCGCTTCTTCAAAAGCAAAAGGTGAATGTCATGCTTGGCAATGACAGTATTATGGATCACTGGTCCCCGCTCGGGATTGGTGACACGCTGGAAAAAGCTCATCTTGCTGCAGAGTTGTATGGATGGTCTTACGAATACAATTTGGCCCGCGCACTTTCTCTTGCTACCGGCGGCGTTACACCATTAGATGAATCCGGTAGGCAAGTTTGGCCAAAAGTTGGCGATGCTGCTACCGTCGTACTCGTTCCAGCAAGCTGTTCAGCCGAAGCGGTAGCCCGGCTGCCAAAGCGCGATGCTGTGCTACATAAAGGTACTCTGTCTGCCGGCTCTCTTGATAAAACAAAAAACTAATCACTGCGAATACGAATAAAATTGATAAAATTTTGTTTGGTATGCAACTAAGTAAATGAAATTGAATGGAAGGCAAAAAAAACACACAATAATTTCACCTAAAGATGCTTTTTTCCGAAATGCTCCCTAGCATTGCTATAAGCATGTAAAAGGAATTATAAAACTCAATACTAAGGAGGATCTTATGTTCCAGAATATTGGAATCCCAGGATTATTACTCGTCTTAATGCTCGCCCTGATTATTTTTGGCCCTTCTAAGTTACCGGAACTAGGAAGAGCATTCGGATCAACATTAAGAGAATTTAAAAAATCTACTAGAGATCTTATCGCAGATGACACTGATGAGTTACAAAAAAATCTAAACAAGAAAGAAAAACTAGACAAATAGATGAATAGGAGATGTAGAGCACGTCTTACATCTCCTATTTCATGGGGTGATTAATGTTGGAAGATAAAAATATGAAAACCGTTCAACACCTTGAAGAATTACGTAAACGCATTATTATCACTTTAGTTGCATTTTTGCTGTTTTTCATACTGACATTTATATATGTGCAAGATATTTACCATGTGCTGGTCAAAGATTTACCATTTAAGCTTGCGCTGTTAGGACCGAGTGATATCTTACTCGTTTATTTAACAATTGCTGCAATCGCTGCCGGCACTGTTACTATACCAGTTGCTGCGCATCAAGCTTGGTTGTTTGTACGTCCAGCGTTAACACCAAAAGAACAAAAGGTTACAATCACTTATATTCCAGCACTATTGATTCTCCTCCTATTGGGAATTAGTTTTGGTTATTATATTTTACTTCCTCTTGTATTACATTTTTTAATGTCACTGTCAAACGATATGTTTACTACTTTCTTTACAGCGGAGAAATATTTCCAATTTTTTCTTCATATGACATTGCCCTTTGGATTTCTATTTGAATTACCCGTTGTTATTATGTTTTTAACAAGTTTGGGAATTATCAATCCATACCGTCTGCAAAAAATTAGGAAATACGCCTATTTTCTATTAATAGTCGTTGCAGTTTTAATTACACCGCCGGATTTTCTATCAGATTTCCTTGTGGCTATACCGTTACTACTCTTATATGAGGGAAGCGTCAGCTTATCTAAATTTGTATACAAACGGCAGCTAAGTGCTAAAGAAAGGAACAAAAAAGCATACGAATATGTTTAATTTTTCAACTTGATGAAGCCCATGGAGTTTTTCCGTGGGCTTTTATGTCCAGTATATCGACTTTTCACTATCAAGGTGAAAAATAAAAATCTAGAATATAAGTAGTTTACATATTTTCAATGTTTTCCACTAACGTATAATACCCACCTTCTACTCCTTCAATTAGGTGCTTAATCTTGTTTAAATGTTCGGAGAAGTCATTTTTCTCTAACCAATTTTTATGATATTCAATACTCTCAAAAGTAGTCATCATAATTGCCTTATTATTATCAACAATCGATGCCAACGACTACTAATCCAACCAGGAATACCTTCCCTCTTAAAGTTAAGTAATTCTTCAGCTTGGATAGCAACTAATTCATCTAGTTTACCTGGTTTGGCAGTAAATACATTAATCCACACTATTACTTTATTAGATTCCATCTACATCCCCCCTTGAAGTTAAAAATCACCTTTTCTACATGAAATATCATGTATATCCGGAAAATTGATACTGAAATCTAGGTTGTTCATAAATGTCCCTCCTGTACTTTTAAATTAGTTTTACTTTCATTTTAAGGGTATTTCAAGACCTTAACTTGATAGCGATGCGTATTCCCATTAAAGCTAATATACAAATAACATCAATAAACTTGTAACAATCCCGACCCAAATGCAGAGAATGAAACAATAGCCCATGATATCTTTAATTTTCAACCCTAGCACTCCTAATAGAGGTAGTGCCCAGAACGGCTGAATCAGATTTGTCCATGCGTCCCCCCATCCTACCGCCATAGCGATAGTAGCTGGATCTACACCTAGCTTCAACCCTGCTGGGACCTGCAGTGGCCCTTGCAAAGCCCATTGTCCTCCGCCAGATGGTGCCAATAAGTTCACCAATCCCGCTGACCAATATGTAAAAATATCAAATGTATCCTTTGACGCAATGGATGCCATCCATTCGATGATAGAGCTTCCCAATCCTGAACTTCCTAAAACAGCAATAATTCCTGCATAAAACGGAAACTGTAGGATAATTGGAGAAATGGATTGCGCGGATTCTTTGAATCCTTGTGCAAAATTACCAAGAGAACCATGTAGCAGTAAACCGAGTGACAAGAAAAACAAATTAATGATATTTAAATCTAAGCTGCGACCATTCATGAATTCATACAAACAATACACCGTGCCGATTGCACCTAATACTATTCCTAAAACCGGTGTCCATTCCAATTTTTCCGCAGTAGTTAAATCCTTTTGAGGTGGTTTTACAAAAGAATTTGTATCTATTTCAGGTGCTTTATACCTAATAATTCCGCTTTTTGGAGCCATAAGTACGATAATAATTGGCATCGTGATGAATAGAGTGAAAAAAATAATTAGAGTAGAGTAGCTAAAGATTGTTTGCGAGGTAGGAATAATTCCAATCATATCTGCAAGAAAATGATCCTTTGTGGCAATCGTCAAGCCAATGGAACTAGAGAGGCCTGCGCTATATAAGGCTGTCGGAGCATAAGCGGCTGCTACGAGTAATGGAAAGTGCGCATCTGGATTTTTTTTCGCCACTTCCTTCGCAATGATTGCTCCTACAACTACTGCTAACCCCCAATTGATATAGTATGCAATTGCACTGATTAAAAATGTCATCGTATAAGCCTTTTGAGGTGTGTCGGCTAACTTGGCAATTGACTGCAAACCTCTATTAATAAACGGGACGGAAGCTAACGTCATCCCCGTAACCATTAGCAATACCATTTGCATTGTAAAAGTTAAATAAGTCCAAAAACCATCCCCCCACGATTTTACGATTGCGTATGGCTTTGTAGGGTTCATCAACAAGGCTACTATGAAAGTGAATAAAGTGAGCAGCACAGCGATAACAAAGGCATCCGGGACATATTTTTGGGACCATCTCGAAAATACATTTGCACACCGTGTAAGCAATGATTCTTTCTTTCCTGGATTTGGATTTGTCTCCAATAAGGAATGCTTCATAAATATTCTCCTTTCCAAATTTTAATAAGGTTAATATGATTAACATTCCACAAAAGAAAATGAAATCCTTTTACATATGCAAATTCTTCCTCCACTCGACTTAAGGAGACTTTTCATCTCTAGCTGCTATTTCTATCCCATAATTTACTTCTATTCTTGTCTGCTAATGCCAAACCTTCTTAGTATTTAAATATGGATGAAAGCACACTCCCCCCTGATTATAACCATAATTATCCAATCTTTATATTTTCCTTATAATTCTTTAGAAATTCTTTAACTTTTCTTTCCTCCTAATTAACTATTAATTTTTAAACTAGTAATATCGATATACAAGGAGGATCGTTTATGCAATATTTCAAGAAATTGATGCTTCTTATCTTGTCTTTTCTTATTACTGCAATTCTTGTTTTTTACTTTTATTTCTATGTAAATGGACCTTCAATCCAAGCACAATCAGCTATTTTAATAGATGCAAAATCAGGGGAAATTGTATATAAAAAAAATGAAGACACCCCTTTTCCTTCAGCGAGTTTATCAAAAATGATGACCGAGTATATTGTACTAGATCAAATACATAAAGGAACAATAAAGTGGGATGATCATGTAAAAATAAGTAATCATTCGATTCAAACAGAAGGAGATAATATCGATATAACGACTAAAGATCAAATAAAAGTTCGTGATTTGTTTCATAAAATGGTTCTTGCATCTGATAATAGTGCAGCCGTATCTTTAGCAGAACATATTTCAAAAAGCGAACAAGAATTTACGAATTTAATGAATGAAAAAGCGACACAATTGGGATTATCTAATAACACTTATTTTGCAAGTGCAACCGGCATAATGAATAAGCAAGAAGAATCTAAAATAACCGCCTTAGATGCCTCAAAACTAGCCCAGCATTTAATAACAGATTATCCTATGATATTGGAAATCGCCCAATTAACCTCTTATCAATTTACCTTCAAAGATATACATGTTTTCAATACAAATAAAATGTTGTATTCACTTGATAACAATGTGAAATTTAAAGGAGTTGATGGTTTACAAACTAGCTTTTCAAATACTACTGGATATAGTTTTGCTAGTACAGCCAAACAAGGAAACAAAAGATTCATTTCCATTGTAATGAAAGCAAATGGAGAAAATAGCGCATTTATCGAAACGAAAAAACTATTTACTTATGGTTCTGAGCCTACTCACCTTCCTTCTCTGCAATCTGTTAAGGATTATATAAAATCCTGGATATCCATGCCTCAGTTTAAAAATCTATCTTTACAAACAATAACAATTTTTTCTTATTATATCTATTTCACTATTTATAGATATATGAAAAAAAGATTCCGAGAATTTTTAATTTCACAGGCTCTTTTACATAAAAACCGACTTGTGTTTTCAAAACAAGTCGGTTTATCTTATTTGTCTTTCTCTTTCTCATAATATAGCTCATCTGCATATTTTTGATTTGTTCCTTTTAAATACGCAAAAATAATTTGAGGTCTCTTTATTAATGCCCAATCACCATGTTCATCAAATTTTCGACAAGAAGTTGTCATATACGCTTTCTTGATCGTAGTGAATTTTTTTCCACACGTTTTACCATATTTTTTTAAACGCATTGCAAATTCTGCATCCTCGGCCATCAACATCTTTTCGTTAAAGCCACCAATTGCATCAAAATCTTTTCTATAACACCAAAATATCCCGACAGATACGAGCCCATATTTAAAAATAAGCGGGATAATTAATAATAATCCTGATACGATAATCCCTAAAGAAATACGTTCGAACTTTCCTCTTACGCCTCCACCTATATACTTTCCACTTATTAAGTGTCCTTCTATTTCACTCAACATATTCTCACTCATTTGGCTATCTGCATCTATTGTAACAATAATTTCTCCTCTAGCTATTTTTGCACCAGCATTTCTAATTTTAGAAAGGTTTTTGTTTTCATCTTGCACTGTTATGCAATGATATGACTGTGCAATTTCTTCTGTTCGATCACTACAGCGATTTAGCACAACAATAACTTCGACCTGATTTTTATAAATGTTTGATGCGGCCACAATAGAATCCAGACATCTACCAATATACTTTTCTTCATTGTGTGCAGGGACTATAATAGAAAATTTAATGCCTTGTTCATTATCTCCCCCTACAAAACAACTCCCCCTATCCATATCACATCTCTCCCAATACAATTTTTATATTTAGGTATTACTTTTACTATAGAACAGATTTCTGTATTCGCATTGAATTATAATCACTCATGAGTACAACCTTCCTACTTTTTCATACAAAAAACACCGGAATTTAGGATTTATGCCTAACGACTCGGTGTTTTTTGTCTGCTGACACCCCCCACTGATTAAAGTGTCACTTTAATCAGTGGGGGTCTTACTGCCCGATAATGCTGGATAAAATAGTTCAATACAAAATTAGTATCCCTATTTTTGATAACTCAATTTCTGTATTATCTTTTAAAATAAATAACTTATCCTCATGTTGTTTCAACATATGTAAAATCTCTTTTTTACAATTTTTTCAAAATCATTGGTCCACTTAAACATTTTCATAAACATTTCAAATGTGGGTGTATAGTTAGCCTTTTCTAGATTAAGCAACTGCAACATAAATCTTTTTATTATTCTGGATTTCCTCTTTGCTACACTGACATCTAAAAATATAATTAAATCTGCTTTTTGAAAGCTTTGCGATACCCATTTATGATGAGCACCTTCAATAATCCAAGCGTTTGAATGTACAATATTATAAAGTTGTTCATCTCTTTCCTGAGGTGTATTTCTTACATCTCCATTTTTTGGTCCTTCTCCAAACAACATTATCTAGCTCATAATAAGGAATATTTAATTGAGAAGACAATTCTCTTGCTAATGTTGTTTTTCCACTTCCAACAGGACCAATGATATGAATTTTACTAGGTATAATACTTTTCAAGACAACCACTACTTTGTAAATTTTTTTACAAAATGGCTTTCCCTGTTTGCTCCATTAAACCTCTTCTAATTAAATTTGCTGAAACAGGCTGAAGATTCAACTCTCTTGCCCAAATAGATAATTGACCAATATGATGGATTTCATGTGCAATTACATGACGTACTATCTCACCATATTTAAACGTTTCATCAGTCCATGAAGCTGTTAATATTTTATTCTCTAAATTACTTGACCATGCTTGCAAAAAAGATTCCATTTCATTTTTAAAAGAATCTGAAAGTTCCTTCACTTTTTTAAGTGATTGATAGTCTTGAAATTGCAGATCCAAATCATCTTCTCCTTGAAGAGCACGTATCCAGCTATATTCTACATCTACAATATGAAACAAAGTTTCCAAAATACTCCCTACACCTCCAACGCGTTTACAGAGTAAATCATCTTCCGAAAGCTGCTTACACCATTCAAACCATTGCTCTCTAACTTGCCAGTTATATAGAAATAAAGTTTTCAATCAACTTCTCTCCTTTTTCATATGATATAGTACCCATTTAACAGCCCCTATCACATATTCAGACCTATCCATTTAAATATAATGACCGCTATTGGGTACAATAACCAACTTATAGTTATTCGATGATTGCAATAATTATCCTTGCATTTGTAACCACTTTATTTGAACTTTATGAGAATAAAGTGCTTTTTTCCAGCAGCCACTATAACAAGTGAAAATACGAAAACTTGTATTATTAACTTTCTGCTCGATAATTCCTTCCTAGCGCTTCTCCTATTGAAAAATAATGTCTAAAATTATAAAATAACGGACTCCATTTTTGTGGATTGATATGATTTTCTCTTTCTATAATCTCTTCATGCGCATGAACACAAATGACTTCTGTTTCAACAATTGCAAAGAAAGGATCATATTCAGGAATTCGAATATCCTTTATCTTTGCTTCAATTTGTAGTGGACATTCTTGAATACGCTGCGGCTTTACGAATTGTGAATCACATGGTGTAAAACCAGCTATTGTAAATTTATCTTTTTGATATGTAAATCCCATTTCTTGTTTATAAACCGGAACTTTCTCTACCCCTGTATAAGGCGCAATTTTTTCTACTTGCTCCCACTGCATTGAAGAAGGTAAATTAATAACACACTCTCTGTTTTTTTCAAGATTCTCAATTGATTTCCCTCCAAGTCCAACACCTAAAATAATATAGTTCCCTAAAGCCCAAGAAGAAGACATTGGACTTATATTTGTTGTTCCATCTTCATTTAATGTTGATAATAAATAAATTGGCATTCCGTAATATAAAATTTTGGGTTTAATTTCTTTACAGGAACCTTGTTGAAATGTGAAATCCATAAAATCACTCCTATTCTTATTATTCCATTTACATTGTAAAACACAAATAATTCCATTATCATCGAAATATAGACGTAAAATAAGGAGTGATGCAAATGAATGTAAATGTAGCAAAAATAGCTTCTCTTATTAGTGATACATCACGAGCAACAATTCTAGTCCAACTTTTGGATGGTCGTCCACATCCAGCCACTGAATTAGCACATGCCGCGAAAATCCAACCACAAACAGCCAGTTTTCATCTTCAAAAACTATATGAAGCACAGATTATAGATGTTGAAAAACATGGAAGACACCGTTATTACAAAATAGCCAATCATGAAATAGCAGAATCACTGGAAAAAATACTATATTTAACTCCTCCAGAACCAATTCAATCCTTTAAACAATCAAGGGAGTCTAAAGAAATTCAATATGCCAGAACTTGCTATGACCATTTAGCAGGAAAATTAGGTGTTGAAATTACAAATTCACTTTTAAATAACAACATATTAATTAAAGAAGATTTGCAATTTAAAGTAACGAAGAATGGACAAGAATTTTTTGAGAGTTTTGGTATTGATTTAGACTCGTTATATAAAAAAAGAAGATTTTTTTCAAAATGTTGCTTAGATTGGAGTGAAAGGCAACATCATATAGCGGGATCTTTAGGGAACGCTATTTTGGAGCAAATGTTACATGAAAATTGGATTGCTAGAGCCGAACACTCAAGAGCAATACACATTACTCCATTAGGAAAGAGAAAAATATATGAGACTTTTTCAATACATATGTAATGTCTGGTGCTCATTACAAATTAATAAAAGGCTGCCCTAAACAGAGCAGCCTTTTATCAACTAAACCGCATTTGCTCTTGAGAAAAACTCAATTTCACAAACCGAAACTGTTGTCCGTGTAGTGCCTGCAACAATATCAACAGTGTCACATGAGACAGCTGCAACAGTACCAGTCACTGTAGCACCACTTCTAGTAGTAATTGTTACAGCAACACCTGTACCTATCAAAGCTCTTAGTCTCTTAACTAGACCTGTTGTGCAACAACAATCGCATTTTTCATTTTGATCCTTTTTGCACTTTTTAAATTCTTTCCAGCAATCATCATCATGATCATCCCAGCATTTAGAATGTCTTTTTGAATCGCTACACTTAGAATATTTTTTTTCATACCAACCTTCACGACAACTCATAATTTCACCCCTTTATCCTTTTACTATAAATTATGTAAAAAGAAATAAAGTGATAGAGACAAACACATAGATACAAGAAAACAAACAACTGTCCTATACTTCGTTTAAAATAGAGACAATAAAAAATGAGCTCTTTATAAAGAACTCATTTTTTATGATTATATTTGTTTAGCTTTTAATCCTTGAATATATGAAACAACCTCTGGATTTACTAAAGAAGATAAATCACCCAGTTCCTTGCCTAAATACGCCGCTTTAATTACTCGTCTCATCACTTTTGAATTGCGCGTTTTCGGCAAATCTTCTACAACATGAATATCTTTTGGACATAACGCCTTTCCAATATGTGAATTTACTAAATTCATCAACTCTTTTTTGAGTTCCGTTGTAAATATTGTCCCTTCTCGTAAAACAACGAAACAGTGACAAACCTCGCTTTTCACTTCATCTGGTACACCTATTGCTGCTGCTTCGATTACATCATGGTGTTTTACAATAATCGATTCATATTCAGCTGGTCCGATACGCTTCCCAGCAATATTTAATGTATCATCAGAACGTCCTGTAATGATATATTGCTCTCCATCATAGATTACCCAGTCACCATGTACCCATTTATCCCCAAAACGTGACCAATACGTATTGACATAACGTTCGTCATCTTCCCAGAAGCTTTTCGTCATTCCAACCCATGGTTTTTCTAAACATAATTCTCCAACTTCATCACGAATTGGGCTACCTTGTTCATCTAATACAACCGCTGCCATTCCAGGTAAAGGTGCATTGAAACTAATCGGTGCAATTGGTTTAACTAGGACATTCCCAAATATTCCACCAGAAATTTCGGTTCCACCTGAATAGTTACAAATTGGTACTTTCCCTTTTCCAACTGTTTCAAAAAGCCACATCCAAGGATCTGGATTCCAAGGTTCACCCGTTGATGCGAATACTTCTAAACTTTCTAGAGAATGTTTCTTTACATATTCATCACCTTTTGCCATCAATGCTCGAATTAATGTCGGTGAAATCCCAAGATGAGTAATTTGATATCGATCAACAGTTTCCCATAATCGATCTGCTTCTGGGTAATCTGGAACACCTTCGTACATGACCATTGTTGCTCCATTAATAAGAGAGCCAAATAATAAAAACGGTCCCATCATCCAGCCCATATCAGTCACCCACAATACACGGTCGCCTTGCTGAATGTTCATACCAAACCCTGCATCAAATGCCGATTTCAGAGGAAATCCAGCATGCGTGTGTACCGTTCCTTTTGGTTTACCAGTTGTCCCAGATGTATAAATGAGCATAAGCGGGTCATCACTTTTCATTTCCTCAGCATGCGTAAATGGTTTTTCTTTTTCTAAAACACTCCATGAAACATCATAATTGTGGGGTATAAAATCATTTCCAGCATGACGAACAATAACAACCTTTTCAACAGATGGACAATGTTCACACGCTTTATCGACCTCATCTTTTAAAGAAACAATTTTACCGCGGCGTGAGAATCCATCCGCTGTAATAATCATTTTTGAGCCTGCTGCTTGTACACGCGTCATAACTGCATCAGCTGCAAACCCAGAAAAAATCGGAGAAATAATCGCACCTATTTTCATTACTGCCAGCATGGCAACAACGGTTTCTGGAATCATTGGCATGTAAATTGTTACGCGATCACCTTTCTCAATGCCCATATGCTTCAATCCATTGGCAACACGACTTACCCAGTTATCGAGCTCTTCATATGTAAATGATTTTGTTGTGCCATCTTCTCCTTCGTACATGAGGGCAGGTTGTTGTTTTGTCTCTTCATCTGCAAGCCAACGAGATAATACAGATTCTACTACATTGCATGTCCCATCCTTATACCACTGTGCAAACGGTGTGCCGTTTGCTAAATCTAACACTTCTGTATATGGCTTCATCCATTGATAACCAACTGCACGTTCTGCTTCCCCCCAGAACCATGCAGTTTCTTCAATTGACTTATCATAAAATGCTTCATAATCTTCATAACCAAGCGATTTCATCCACCCGTATAAACGTGTTTTGTCTTTATATTCTTCTGTTGGAAACCAAACGGCTTGCTTCAATGTTTTCCCCTCCTCATTTTTCGAACAAGAAAGCCCTAAATAGGGCTTTTATACTGGATAAACTGGATGTTTTCGATCTGTAAACACTTGATATTTACTCATGTACATGTCAAAGCGTTTCTTTAGCTCTTCACGTAAATCATTCGGATGAACAATACCATCAATTACCATTTCAGATGCTAGACGGTAAATATCAATATCTTGTTTATACTCTTCACGTTTTTCTGCAATAAAGCTCGCACGTTCTTCTTCTGGCAACGCTGCAATTTTGTTTGCATATACAGCATTAACGGCAGCTTCAGGTCCCATTACAGCAATAGAAGCCGTCGGCAACGCAAGACAGCAATCAGGTTCGAACGCTGGGCCTGCCATTGCATATAGACCAGCACCATATGCTTTACGAACAACGATTGAAATTTTCGGTACTGTCGCTTCACTCATTGCAGAAATCATTTTCGCACCGTGACGAATAATACCGGCTCTCTCAACTTTCGTTCCAATCATAAATCCAGGTACATCAGCAAGGAATAATAATGGAATATGATACGCATCACATAAATTAATAAACTTCGCTGCTTTATCGGCAGAATCGTGGAATAATACGCCACCTTTCATGCGTGGTTGGTTTGCAACAATACCAATAGGTTTCCCATCGATTCGTCCTAACCCTGTAATAAGTTCTTGTGCAAATAATTTTTTCACTTCAAAGAAAGAACCTTCATCGATAATACGATTAATAAGATCTTTCATATTAAAAGGTGCATTTTGATTTTCTGGGATGATTTGTTCTAACGTTTTTTCGAATTGCTTTGGTTCTTGAGGTGTTACCTTAGGAGCATTTTCTTTGTAATTACTTGGGAAGTAAGAAATATACTGTCTTGCCTGAACGATTGCATCTTCTTCTGTCTTACATAAAACATCGCCGCATCCTGATACGGAGCAATGCATACGAGCGCCGCCCATTTCCTCTAGTGTTACTTTTTCACCAATAACCATCTCAGCCATACGTGGTGAGCCTAAATACATAGAAGCATTTCCTTCCACCATCATGACAACGTCACAGAAAGCAGGAATATACGCACCTCCAGCTGCTGATGGACCAAATAGTAAACAAATTTGCGGCACCTTACCTGATAGCTTCACTTGGTTATAAAAAATGCGTCCTGCGCCGCGGCGGCCTGGGAACATTTCAACTTGGTCAGTAATACGCGCACCTGCAGAATCAACAAGATAAAAAAGTGGCACACGTAATTTTTCTGCTGTCTCCTGGATACGTAAAATCTTTTCAACAGTACGAGAACCCCAAGATCCTGCCTTAACTGTTGAATCATTTGCCATAACACATACTGTACGACCATGTATTTTTCCTGTTGCCGTTACAACACCATCCGCTGGTAAACCTGTTTGCTCACAATTTGCAAATAATGCATCCTCTACATATTCACCGTTATCAAATAGAAAAGCTAAGCGATCTCGAACAAAGATTTTTCCTTTTGCTTTATTTTGCTCATGATATTTCGGCGCTCCGCCTTGTTTAATTGTTTCAACACGTTCTGCAAATGAATTCGATTGTTGTTTTTGTTCTAGCACATTTACTCCCCCTTATAAATTGGTTCACGTTTTTCCTTAAATGCTTGTAGTCCTTCCAATCGATCTTTCGTATGAATTACACCTTCATACGCTTGTTTTTCCATTTGTAATCCAGTATGCAAATCTACTTGTATACCATTTGAGATTGCTTGTTTTGCTAATCGAACTGCAATTGGACCGTTACTAGCAATGCGTTCTGCTATTTCAATTGCTTTTTCTTCTAGTAAGTTAGCTGGTACAACGAACTCGACCATTCCATATTCCTTTGCTTCATGCGCTGAAATACGTCTCGCCGTATAAATTAATTCCTTTGCTCTGCCGACACCAATTAATCTTGGCAGACGCTGCGTACCACCAGCTCCTGGGATAATAGCTAAAGATGTTTCAGTAAGTCCAAGACTTGCTGTTTCTGCTGCAATTCTAAAATCACACGCTAAACTTAATTCGGTACCACCACCAAGTGCAATTCCATTTATTGCAGCAATAACAGGTTGTGATAATTGCTCAACCATATCCATTGTAGAACGAATCATTCCAACAGCATGTCGTACTTGCTCCTCATTCATATTGGCACGTTCTTTTAAATCCGCTCCGGCACAAAATGCTTTTTCACCATAGCCTGTTAAAATAATGACACGAACATCAGTCTCTTCATTTAAATCGCTTAATGTAGACTGCAATTCTTCTAATAATGCAAGAGATAACGAGTTTGCTTGTCGCTGGCGATTTAATGTTATTTTTACGATATGCGGTGTTACATAATCTACTGAAATGTTTTGTAATTGTAGCATTTTATCACCTACTTATTGTTTTATGTTGCAATGCTTTATACACATGACTTGGCAATTGAATATTTAACTTACTTTGAATAAATTGACTAGCCTTTAATAGCTTTTCTTCATTTATATTTGTTTGTACGCCCATTTTATGGAGCATATGTACTAAATCATCAGTCGCGACATTTCCTGATGCTCCTGGTGCATAAGGACAACCGCCAAGACCGCCACAAGAACTATCAAATGTCGTAACACCGTATTCCAATGACTGAACGACATTTGCAAGTGCCATCCCATACGTATTATGAAAATGCATCGCAAATTGAGAAGAATCATATTTTTTAAGTAAACGTTCTAATACACGCTCTACTTGCAATGGATTTGCTACACCAATCGTATCTCCAAGAGAAACTTCATAAATACCGTATGAAAAGAGTTGATCACATAGTTCATCTACAGCATCAATGCTCACATCTCCTTCATAAGGACAACCAAAAACGGTAGAAACGTAACCTCTTACTCTTTTCCCTGCGAACTGTGCTTGTTTTGTAATATCTTGCACAACAGATAATGCTTCTTTAATGGACTTATTAATATTGCTTTTATTATGCGACTCACTTGCTGATAAAAAAACATTCACCTCATCTACATTTTGCAAAAGAGCTCGTTCCAAACCATTTTGATTTGGAACAAGCGCAGCATATGTAACATCTGAATTCCGCTTTAACTCTGCAAATACATCACCCGCATCAGCTAAAGCAGGAACCCATTTCGGGTGAACGAAAGAGGAAACTTCAATATATGATAATCCAGCTTCTGAAAGTAATTGAATCCATTTCACTTTATCTTTTGTGCCAACAATTTTCTTTTCATTTTGCAAACCATCACGTGGTCCCACTTCTTTAATGACAGCAAAAGTAGGTAGCTTCAATACATTTCACCCCTTCTTCTCCCTATTCAATCTCTACCAATACATCTCCTTCATTTACAAAATCGCCCTCTTGCACATTAATTTTCATGACTGTGCCAGCTTCTTCTGAAACGATTGGAATTTCCATTTTCATAGATTCCAAAATGACGACATCCTGTTCTTCTTCTACTGTATCTCCTACTCCCACAACAATTTTCCAAACATTACCTGCCATCGATGCATACACTTTTGTCATCATTTTTTCCCCCTTTAATATTCATGAACCTTATTTTTTTACAAGTTGTTTTGTTACAAAACCTGTTGTATAAATACCACTTTGGAAGACTTCATCTTCTAGTACTTGGAGTAGCATAGATGTATTTGTCTTAATACCTTCTACTTTCAAGGCTTGAAGTGCATCCTGTAATTTTTCAATTGCTTCTTCACGCGTTTCACCATGAGCAATCACTTTTGCAATCATCGGATCGTAAAACGGTGTGATTGTCACATTATTTTCTAAAAAGTGATCAATACGCACTGTTTCTGGTAACGTTAGGTCCGTAATCTTCCCAGGTGATGGGAAAAATGTTTTTGGATCTTCCGCATAAATACGCGCTTCAATGGCATGACCACTACGTTTTATATCCTCCTGTGTAAAGGAGAGTTTTTCACCAGATGCAATGAGTAATTGTTGTTCTACAAGGTCTAGTCCAGTAATTTCTTCTGTGACAGGATGCTCTACTTGTAATCTCGTATTCATTTCTAAGAAATAGAAGTTTTTCTGATCATCCACAAGAAATTCAACAGTACCTGCATTTGTATAGCCAAGAGCTTTTGCTGCTTGTACAGCAACTTCTCCCATTGCTTTACGTGTCTCTTCATCTAAAAACGGAGACGGTGCTTCTTCAATCACCTTTTGATTTCGGCGTTGTACAGAGCACTCTCGTTCCCATAAGTACACTGTATTTCCATGAGTATCAGCTAAAAGCTGAATTTCGATATGATGTGCGTCTGCAATATATCGTTCTAAGTACATTTCACCATTACCAAAGAAGTTTTGCGCACGTGTTTTATTACTCTCGAATGCTTTGGTGAGCGTTTGCTCAGTTTCCATCAACTGCATTCCAATGCCTCCGCCGCCCGCGGATGCCTTCAACATTAATGGATAACCAATTTGTTTTGCGATTTCAATTGCTTCTTCAGCAGTTTCAATATTTGTTGTAATACCTGGTACAACTGGAACATTTGCTTCTTGCATTGCCAAACGTGATTCAATTTTGCTTCCCATCTTAGCAATAATTTCTTCTGAAGGACCAATAAATACAATTCCTTCTTCTTTACAGCGAATCGCGAAAGAAGGATTTTCTGATAATAATCCATATCCTGGATGAATCGCTTCCGCATTTGTTTTCTTAGCAATTTCAATTATCTTTTCAAGATTTAAATAACTCTCTTGAACACGCGGGCCACCAACTAAATAAGCCTCATTTGCTAGTTTTACATGAAGTGCATTTTCATCTGCCTCGGAATAAATAGCAACTGTGCGAATACCAAGCTTTTGACAAGTTTTCATAATTCGAACTGCAATTTCTCCACGATTAGCAATTAATATTTTTTGAAACATAGTGAATCCTCCTTTTATCTACACCCTAAGTGTCTTGCGATTACGAGACGTTGAATTTCAGAAGTTCCTTCACCAATTTCTAAAAGTTTTGCATCACGAATATGACGCTCAACTTCATATTCACGCATATAACCATATCCACCGTGAATTTGCACGGCTTGATTCGCAATACGACTTGCTGCTTCAGATGCAAATAACTTTGCCATAGCTGCTTCTTTACCAAAAGGTTTATCATGATCTTTTAACCAAGCTGCTTTATGTACTAAATTACGCGCCAATTCCACCTCAGTAGCCATATCTGCCAGCTTAAATTGAATCGCTTGGAAATTCGAAATTGTTTTTCCGAATTGCTGACGCTCTTTTGCATATTGAAGTGCACGTTCAAAAGCAGACTGTGCAATCCCTACAGCTAATGCTGCAATTGAAATACGCCCTCCATCAAGTGTATATAGGAATTGCTTAAATCCTTTATTTACATCACCAAGGATATTTTCTTTTGGCACACGAACGCTATCAAGTACGATTTCGCAAGTATTTGAAGCGCGAACACCCATCTTATCGTATGGACTTGAAATCGTTAATCCTTCACTATTTGTCGGCACAATAAATGCAGAAATACGTTTTTTACCACTTTCTTCAATACCGTTGACAGCGGTTACAATAATTGTATTTGCATACTCAGCATTTGTGATCCAACACTTCTCGCCACTAATCACATATTCATCGCCATCTAAAAATGCTTTTGTTTGTGTGCCACCTGCATCAGATCCAGCATTCGGTTCAGTCAAACCAAAAGCACCTAATGTTTTTCCAGATGCCATTGGTACTAAATACTTCCGCTTTTGTTCTTCTGTACCAAAGTAATAAATTGGAGAAGCACCTAATGAAATTGTTGCAGCATAACTTAAACCTGTACCGCCACAAGCACGGCCAATTTCTTCAACAGCTAACGCGTACGATAGAGTATCACCGCCAGAACCTCCATACTCTTCTGGGAATGGGATTCCTAATAATCCTAGTTCGCCCATTTTTTGAAACGTTTCATATGGAAATTCAGCTGTTTTGTCATAATACACAGCTTTTGGTGCGATTTCCTTTTCGGCAAAGTCACGTACCATTTCTTTAATCATTTGTTTTTCGCGAGTTAGAGTAAATTCCATTCCGCTACACACCCCTTATCGAATATTGAGTTTCGACAGCGTACGAGTCTGTACTACAAACATTGCTTTTTAAAAGACAGGAATAGTAGTTAGATAATTGTTATAATTCTGTCATAACTTAATTTTAAAACAGAATCTGTACTCATGCACAAAAAAATTCCTACATTGTTCTACAACAACATAGGAATAATCGTGTCGAATTATGCGATTTTTCTTTAATAATCTCTACCTTTACCTGAATCTGATATTTCCACTAATGCTTCTGGATACGGTTCAAAATATGTTTGTCGTAATAAATAATTTTCTTCGAATCGAATCGCCCATGTTTTTAAGATTGCAAGCAAACTGCTAAGTGGCATTTTCTTTTCAGCATACTTGTGAAGTAATTCCAAAAAATGCTCTTTTTCTTGTCTCTTTAACTTCGTTTTAAAGTATCCAAAAATATGCTCACATACATTTATATTCGATGTATAGCGCGGTGTGCGCATTAACAATTCATACAAAGCCTTCTCATAATTTTCAAAAACAACTTCAATCTTTTCCTTTTTCTGATTCGCGATAATACGACCTAATTCTTTCTGTTTCAGTTGATTATATGCCATAAATAAATATTTATAATTAGACTGAAAATGAATGAGATTTTTCAAGTCTCTATCATGCTTTAATGTTTTAAAATTAGCAATTGTAAACAGCCTAGTAAAGAAATGTTCGCGGATAATAAAATTCGACAATCTACCTTCTTCCTCTATTGCAATATGCGAAAATTTTTTTAATACAGCGCCACCAAACAAACCAGCACCCTTCTCTTTTACTGGTGATTTTTCATATCCTGTATAAATTTTCACATCTCTAGTTCCACAACTTGGAGAACGATTCTTTAAAATAAAACCATCAACATCTGGTAAAGAATTTAAAAATCGATCAGAAAAAATTTGCATTTTCTCTGTTACATCTTCTTTTGTTGAAGGTTGTACAAGTTTGTGAATGCCGCTATCTTCAACAACTCGAATCGTTTCACGAGGGATTCCTAATCCGATTTCTACTTCAGGACATACTGGAATAAATGTAACAAACGGTTGTAAATTTCGAATTGTAACATCAGAAATCATTTCCCCATTATAACGGCAAGCATCAAATTCTAGGCATTTACTTACAACAACTGTTGGTTTTGCAAATTGTCGCATTTTATTACCTCCGCGGTGTTAATCCGTATAATATAAATTGAATTGTATTTTCAATTTCTGCTTCATCGTCCCATTTTTCTTCAGGTAATAATAAAAATCGAGTTAAAATTAACCCCATTATAGCTGATAAAGTAAAGCGAATAACTGAAGGAGTTGGCATTTCGATAATTTGTCCTTGTTCCTGAAAATGTACAATTAATTTTTTAAAGCGAGAAAAAAGTTCCTTCTCTACTAATTGTTGTATTTCATTTTTTAATTCTGGTTGAAATGGTACTTCTTGTATTAAAATTTTTAACATTGGAAAATGTTTTTTAGCAAATTCAAACCGATTTCGAATTGCTTTTCTTAAAAATTCTTCGTACGTTTCATACGTATTCTCCAATATTTCTTTTGCAAAAGCTTGTACGAAAAATGGAGCAGCAAACTTTGTTAAAGTTGGCATGACAACCGCTAATAGTAAATCTTTTTTCGTCTTATAGTAGCGGAAGATCGTTCCTTCCGCTACACCGGCACGCTTTGCAATCTCACTTGTTGAAGTGGCTGCATACCCTTTTTCTCCAAATATATCAACCGCAGCTTCTAATATACGCAGTTGTCGTTCATTGCGCTTATCTGTATCTACACTAGCGATTAATTCTTCCAGCCAATCTTTTTTCATTCATCATGCCCCTTTTTATAAAAATTATATTCTACGATGTTTCTTCAAAGCAAATACATTTCCTACTGTAAATACTAGCGCAAAAAGAAGCAACACACCGAGATCGCTTGCAATTTCAGTAAAACCTTGATTCCGAATCATCACTTGTTTCATTGCATCAGCACCATATGTGAGTGGGAATAACTTTCCAAGCATTTGTAACCACTTATTCATTGATTCCATTGGAAACAAACCCGAAAAGAAAATTTGCGGTACGATGACAAGTGGGATAAATTGAATCATTTGAAATTCGTTATTGGCGTATGCTGATAAAAAAGTGCCTAGTGTTAACGCTGTTAGCGAAAGCATACACGTAATCAATAACGTAAGCCATGGTGACCCTGCTACATATAAATCAAGAATATAAACAGAGAAACCTACAATAATAACAGACTGTAAAAATGCAAAAATACCAAATCCAACTATATAACCAACAACAATTTCCCAGCGGCGGACTGGAGTAGATAGCAGCCTTTCCAATGTCCCACTTAAACGTTCTCGCACAAAGGAAACGCCTGATAAAATAAAGAC
The DNA here is from genome assembly GCF_022625245.1 of Bacillus sp. TL12. Classification (NCBI taxonomy): domain Bacteria; kingdom Bacillati; phylum Bacillota; class Bacilli; order Caryophanales; family Bacillaceae; genus Bacillus; species Bacillus sp. TL12. Next base: position 110,537 of record NZ_JAJJBY010000012.1, read on the forward strand.
AAAGAAGAATGTGAAAAAGCCAATTAATACCGGTCCTAGTCCATCAAACATCGTAAAATCTGCGGAACCATGTAAAAAATCAATTTCTGGTTTCAAACCAGGTATATCATTTTTTTCTGTGGATTTTTGTAATACTTGTAGTACGGCGCGATTTTTTGAAGAATCGCTACCTTCCAGTAATACATTTATTTTTTCATTTTCTAAAGTTATAATGGCATCTATCTGTTGATTTTCCAACTTAGAACGTGCGTCTTCTTTACCATATTCATAAATGGTAGCATCTTGTTTTTTCATTGATTCCACTATAGGTGCTGGAACATCTACTAATGCAATCTGAGGTATATAATCCTTTTGTGTAAACACAAGTGATAATAACCAAAGAAGTAACATGGGAGCGCCAAACATCATTGCTAGTGATCGTTTATCTCGAAGAAACTGACGAATAATCCGTATAATTACACCACCAACCCTCATGATTCAACCGCTCCTTCCAATAGAAAAACGTCTTCAATTCGTCCTGATGAAGTTCGTTCTTTCAAGTCATTTGGAGTTCCCGTCGCAATTAACTTCCCATCTCTAATTAATCCAAGACGTTCACAAAATTCAGCTTCGTCCATAATATGTGTTGTCACAATAATCGTTGTTCCTTGTTCTTTGAGCTCATAAAATTTCTCCCAAATAGATTTGCGAAGAACTGGATCAATTCCAACCGTTGGTTCATCTAAAATCAATAATTTAGGCTCATGTAAAAGTGCGATAGCAAGTGATAAACGCTTCTTCATTCCACCTGAAAAATGCTGTACTTGTTTCTTAGCATGCTGTGATAATTGAACTAATGTAAGAATTTCTTCTATTCTCTCTTTCTTACTCTTTCCTTTTAATCCATACATCGCCGCAATAAAATCTGCATTTTCATAAGCTGATAACTCTTCATACAGGGCATCAGCTTGTGCCATATACCCAATATGCTTCATCTCATTTAAATTAGGCATTTTCGTTCCTAGAGCTGTTACATCACCAGTCGTTGATTCACTAATACCAGCAATCATTTTAATAAGTGTCGTTTTTCCAGAACCCGAGGGACCTACTAAACCAAAAATCTCTTTGTCTGATACAGATAGTGAAATATTGTGTAATACTTCTTTTTTACCAAAACTTTTTGATACATCTTGCAAAATCACAGAAGGTTGTTGCAATAAAATCTCCTCCTTTTCGAAATGAGTGAGTACTCACTTTTATTTTACTCTTGGAGTATTATATGTCAAACTTTATTTATAAGTATTATTTTTTCTTATTTCTAACAACTCACTTCGTCATAAAACAATGAAACAGAGTCGACAATAGAATGAATTTCTCATTACCGACTCTGTTTCATTTTAAACGATTATTTATAAGCTATGTTTCTAAATTTAAATACTTTCTAATCCTAGCAAGATCCAAAGAATACTCAATTACTAATTGCTGTATAGGTAAAATGACTTTTTCAGGGTACAAGTGCGCATATTGTAATGTTTCTGTATACTTTTCTAACCTCTTTTCTAAGTACTTCACAATTTGTTCAGGGTGATTTACCAATAAACACTGACTATAATAATGAATTTGTTCTTCAATTGCTGTGTATTCCTCAATTTCAAATTCTTTATGCATGTGTACACGACTCCTTTATACAAAGTTTTTTATATGCTCTAACCATATTCTAATCCAATTAAAAACTGAGTATTTTAATTATTTACACTATATCAAAAGAAGGACGTCAAAATTTGTTATTTTATGTAGTGTAGAACAAATTTAACAAAATTGTAATGGATACTTGTACTTAAAAACACCTATTTTTCATATAAAGTGCCCCTTTAATCAGTGGGGGTTTTCTTTATCCCCCACTGATTATTAACCCTCACCAATCGGGCTTTTACGGGCAGTTAATCTCCCACCTATCTTTCCCGTTTCTCTCTGAATCTTGAGGTGGGGATCTTACTGCCCGTTAATACAGGATAAACAGTTCCTTTTACTAATATATTTTGGTTTTCATTTTCTATCAAAATAGTTGCATTAGATATAAAAAAAGTCGTGCAGCTTAATTTAATTGCACGACTACAATTTCTAGTCTGTTAAAAATCCTTATAAAAGTTCTATTAAATATATTTTTAGCACTTCTTTTTAATTATGTTATTCACCTTTCAGCAAATGTTTTATTTTATATTTTTTCTTTCAATACGGTATGTGAAATTTCTCAAATTTCCTTCCTCCTTAACTAAAATTGCAGATACCAGCTGCATTGTCGCTCTGTAAAGTTTGCTTTATTTTATCTATACCGCAGCAACAAATGTTGCTTTAAAAGATAGTTTGATTAGAAATCACTCTTTAAATCTTGATTCAGTGCATATTAAAATCCATTATTTTGAATATAGATTGATCAATACAATGGCTTCCTTCTAGTTTAGGAACTACTTTTTATAAAAAGTTTGATTATTTTGATGTTCCTTGTTCAACTAACAGGATCCTAAGTTGAAGTGAACATATTCACAATGTTACATTTCCATTGTGGAATGATAATAACCTCATTTAATTTTAGACCTTATAAACATATAACCCCATCCTAAAAGTAGGACAGGGTTAACATAAGGGTTTTTATTTTTTGATAAAAAGCACTTCACCTAACTTAAAACTTGCCAATAAATTCGTTTAGTACTAGGTTACTTCGTCATGAAGTTACTTCTGCACTATTTGAATAAAGTTGCCGCATGTATCGTCGAAGACAGCTATTGTGACTTCGCCCATTTTTGTCGGCTCCATAGTAAACTTCACGCCTTTTTCCAATAATCGTTCGTACTCTTTATTAATATCTGTAACGCCAAACATTGTTGCTGGGATGCCTTCAGCAAATATTTTCTTTTGATACTCTTTTGCGGCAGGATGTTCATTCGGTTCGAGTAAAAGCTCAGTACCGCCCTGATCATCAGGAGAAACAAGCGTTATCCACCTAAATTTTCCTACGGGAACGTCCTCCTTTTTTACAAACCCTAGCTTTTCTGAATAAAACTCCATTGCCTTGTCTTGATCTTGTACAAATATACTAGTAACAACGATTTTCATATTGTTTTTGCCTCCCTTTTTATTGGTGACGCATGGTGCTGTACTAACGGTCTGGTTTTCCGCAAAACACCCCACATGTTCGTCAGAAAATCCTGTTACGATATTATAAAATTACTCTATCCATCCTTTCAGTAAGTTTTTAAGTGGTTCGTTGTTAAACATAAGTACTCGATATTTTCCCTTTCGCATTGATTTTACGAGCCCCGCATCTTCCAATGTAGTAAGATGTTTAGCAATCGCCTGTCGCGAAATGGAAAGGTCGTGCTTCATAATAAGACGTGCCGTAAGTTCATACAACGTCAGCTCGTTACGTTCGGATAGTTCGTCTAATATAAGCCGCCGAGTCGAGTCGCCAAGTGCTTTGAATATAGCGTCTTTGTCCCAATTCATATATCAAGTATAAGCAACTATATGGTTGCCATCAACAATAAGCAACTGTAAAGTTACATGATAAAGGAACCGTATTATGCAATCTTAACAAGTTAAAGTCACATAATTGTAATTTGGAACCATTACAGAAATATAAACTGAATTTCAACAAAAAACTGCCCAAAGTCCTCCTTAGGCAGTTCAGCTCATTCTTATTTATGCTAAAGACTTCGTTTCTTTCATTACATCAACAAAGAATCCCCAGTTATTGATAACTGATGAAATACTAATATGCTCGTCTGGTGTGTGAACGTTGAAAATATCTGGTCCAAATGAAATTGCATCTAATTCCGGCATTTTTTGAACAAATACACTACACTCAATACCGGCATGTACCGCAAAGATCTCAGCATCCTTGTTATATTTTTCTTTATGCACTTTTTCAAATAAATCACGAATTGGTGAATTCGGACTGTACGGCCATTCTGGATACTCTGATTCCTTCTCGAACGTTGCTCCAACCAATTCTGCAATATGCTTAATTTCATTTGTAATGTGCTGTTTTAAACTACTTACAGAACTTCTTACTTCATTTCGTAATTTAATTTCATTATGTAATGTTTCAATAACACCTAAATTTGTTGAACTTTCTACAAGTCCTTTAATATCCATACTCATGCTTTGAATACCGTTTGGAATTAGGAATAAAGAAGAAATAAGCTGACTTTGTGTTGTTTTAGCAAATACTTTTTCTACTTTTCCTTCTAATTTTGTAAGAGAAACATGTACATCAGGTTCTACAGCACGTAACTCTTCTTGGAAAATGCATGTCCATTCTACCACTTTCTCTTCTACCTTTTGTACGTCATGTCCAGATAATAAAATTGTCGCAACACTTTCACGTGGAATCGCATTTGTTTTTAATCCGCCATGAATTTCACTCATGTTAAATGAGATTTCTTTTGATAAATCATGAAGAACGCGTCCTAATACTTTATTGGCATTTCCTCTTTGTTTATCAATTTCCATACCGGAATGACCGCCTTTTAGTCCACCAACATATAGACGATATGCTTCTAGTTCAGCAGGTACTTCTTCCCAATCAACAGAAATTGTTTCAACTGCTTTCGCTCCGCCTGCACTGCTCACTAGTAATTTATGATCTTCTTCAGAATCGATATTAATAAATATTTTTCCATCAAAATGCTTTGCATCAACAGCAAAAGCTCCACCCATTGTTGTCTCTTCCTCAGTTGTAATCACAACCTCAAGAGATGGATGCGGAATATCAGCCGAATCTAATAGTGCTAATGCATATGCAACTGCAATACCATTATCAGCACCTAAAGTCGTTTGATTTGCATACAGCATGTCCCCAACGATTCGTAGCTCAATCGGATCCTTTTCAAAATCATGAACAGTTGCTTGGTTCTTTTCGCAAACCATATCCATATGACCTTGTATAATAATTGCTGGGACATGTTCATAACCGTCAGTTGCTGGTTTTTTAATAATTACGTTTAAAGCTTCATCTTGCACTACTTCTAAATTACGATCTTTTGCAAATCCTACTAGGAAATCACTAATTTCTTTTTCATTTCCAGATCCTCTTGGAATCTTTGAAATTTCTGCAAAATGATAAAATACAGGATGCTTTGTTAATTGTTCTAAATTAGAATACATTGTGAAGCTCCTCTCTTAAATACATCTTTGAATTTTAAATCATTCTATTCGTTATCATTATACCACGCTTCATCATGATACTTTTTATTAAAGATGTAGAGTTATCACTCCTACTAATCAAAACTCTCCTATACCACTTTCACAGAATATTGTTATAATTTTTTATACTACATAAAAAAGGAGAATGCATATGTATTTTATAGACAATCTGCCTTGCCCTGAACACATTTTCGATTTATCCCGCATTAACGGGCAGTAAAATCCCCCACCTCAAGCTTCAAAGAAACGCGAGGAAGATAGGCGGAGGATCAACTGCCCGTAAAAACCCGATTGGTTCAACTAATAATCAGTGAGGATGAAGAAATTGCTCACTGATTAAAGTTTCACTTTATACCATTCCGTCGGTTGGAATGACTTTTTAAAACTTTCAAAAGAGCAATTGCATCATGCTCTTACTCAAAGTACTTTTGTCATAAGTGTTTATGATAACGATCAATTAATTGGAACAGGACGTATTATTTCAGATGGGGTAATTCATGCTTACCTATGTGGATTGGTCGTCCATCCAGCCTATCAAAATCAAGGTATTGGAAAAGACATAGTTCAAAAATTATTAGTGAAATGTGAAAGACAGAATCTACATTTACAATTAATTTGCACAGAAGAAAATATTCCGTATTATAAGAAGCTAGATTTTGAGGAATTCGGAGCAGGAATGAAGAAGAAATAAAAAAAGAAAATGCTTTTATACATTTTCTTTTAATTTTTTCCCTTGCATATATTTTGATGCATCATGATTCATGAGCTTTTCTAGTCGATTAATATTTTCTGTTAATGCACCTTTCACAAGAGAGAAATCTGTATTCGATGCTTCTTTTTTTTCTTTAAAAAAAGCAAGTTTTTGTTGTTTCATTTCTTGCATTTTTTCCTCCCCCTTTATAAAAAAGATACAATCTTTCTCTCTTCATTATATCTCAAATATAAACCAGACGTTATCCTTTTCTTTTCAATTCTTCTTCTAACTCTTCTACTTGTTGCATTGTATCTCCTTTTATTAAAGAGAAATCTGTTGTATCCTCTGTTTCTTCTTTGAAAAATTCATTGCTATATTCTTTTTCCACTACAATCACCTCTACCTGCTAGTGTTGGGATGATTGTCCAAATTTATTCAATTATGTTTCATTTTCACGAACTTTGCCTGTATTTATGTATGAAAGAAAGGACAGAAACTTTTGCTTCTGTCCTATTTACTAAAATAACTATGCTGAATCGTTAAATTATATACATTTTCAAAATCTCGATCTTGAAGATTGTTCTTTTGACCATCAATAACAATACAAACATCTTTTACTATTTTCGCTGGTATGATACCGACATTTTCTACTTGAACAGCTTTTTGTTCATTTAATTGCTCTATATGTTCTAAAGGTACTGTGATACTAAACTGAGAGCGGATGCCACGAAAATTTGTATTTAATTCATCCGCTGTCACAAAGACAACAATTTTCGCTCCAATTTTTTCAGCATACGTATCAAGAAATACATTTAAACTTTGTGCATACTCAGCCTCTGCCCTCCACTCCATCGTACCAAATGCTGCGGGGTTTACATTTTGAATGATTGTGGTATAAATCTCTCCTCTTGCTTTCGAAGCGATTAATGATCGTTTAATGGATTGAACAGTCTTTCCGATATCACTAAATTTCGCCCCCCATATCTCCGAAATGTTTGGAGTTAAAATAAAGGCAATATCAACAAATATGACCATCGCAACGAACATTAAAATATTTTTCCAGAGGGTTAAATCAATTCCTTTCATCATGAAATAAATTGTGACTGATGTAATAAACACACCATACCATGTTTTTCGAATAAGCTGCTTTTTTTCTTCGTACAACTCTTCATTTTTCCAATAAAAGAAAATAAGAAATAAAAAAACTAGTACTAGAAAAAACAAACCAATTCGAATGTTAGAGACTGTCAATCACATCACCCTCCATTCAAAAACTTCTCACGATATCATTACATGCTCAATTTTCTCTCATTATGACAAAAGACATGGACAAGCTTCTAAAGTCTGCTGCATCGCATATACTAAAAAGGAAGCCACGTCTTTTATAATGAATCTACATTGTATATGTAGACAAGCCTGCATTTCAAATTTTCAAAAATATTTTTTTACAAAGATATGTGTTTGGGAATTACGCCTTTAGGTACTTCCCCATCCATACTTAAATAATAATGACGAATAGGTTGTAATTTTTCATCTAATTCATAAACAAGAGGAATACTCGTCGGAATATTTAATGACACTACGCCATCGTCCGATAAATTATCTAAATATTTCACAAGCGAACGAATTGTATTCCCATGCGATGAAATGATTACTTTTTGACCAGATTGTAACGTTGGTGCGATTTCCTTATGCCAAAAATCCAACACTCTTTTTTCTGTGTCTTCTAGACATTCTGTAAGGGGAAATTCTCCTTTTTTAAGCAGCTTATACCTTGGGTCAGCAACTTCATACCTTGGATCATCTTCAGCAAGAGCGGGCGGTCTCACATCCGTACTTCGTCTCCAAATATGAACTTGTTCATCTCCATATTTCTTTGCTGTCTCATCTTTATTTAAACCTTGCAACGCTCCGTAATGTCTCTCATTTAACTTCCATGATTTATGTACGGGAACCCAAGCCAAATCCATTTCATGCAGAATAATCCACAGTGTTCGAATTGCCCGTTTTAAAACAGAACTATACGCAACATCAAATGTATATCCATTGTTTTTTAATATCGCACCTGCTTCTCGTGCTTCGTTTAATCCATTTTCCGATAAATCTACATCTGTCCATCCTGTAAATCTGTTCTCAAGATTCCATAAACTTTGTCCGTGACGAATAAGTACAAGTTTTATCATCATAATTCCCCTTTCGGAAATAACACTTTAAGTTTTGTAATACGTACACGTCATAAAGTATCTGGTAATGTTCATTTTAACCCATGTATTCTATGATTCCCTCATAGTTGCCAAAATGCATGGATATAATGAATTCTTTTTCAAACCCTAAAAACTGAAGAATGATTTATTTCCTTATTTTTGATCAACGGGTTCTTCACGCTTAGATAGCCATGCATCAAAGCCCAAACGACTATTTGCTAGTTCTGTCATCACTTGATGCCAATGTTCTTCACACGTTTCACCAAATTTTGAAAAAATACTGCCCATTTGCTCTCTTTGCACGTCGCTTAGTTTTCTCTCGAGCTCTGCTCCTTCTTTCGTGAGAACAAGCTGTTTCACACGACGATCATGTTCTGCTTCATTACTTTCGATAAGCCCTTTTTCAAGAAGTTGACGAAGTGGTCCGTGAAGAGCTTGTTTACTTATTTCCAATAGAGATAACAATTCATTTATACTGAGCTCTGGAAAGCGAGCAATAAAAAATAAAATTCGGTGATGTACGCGCTGTATACCATATTCTTTTATAATTTCATCTGGTTTTTCTGTAAATGTTTTATATGCAAAATAAAACAATGCAAGCGCCTGATTCATTTGTTCTTCTTTATGTTGTGTCATCTACTTTCCCCCTATATGTAAATTATACCACAATTTCTCTCGGGAACATTAGATCATCTATTCAACTTAAAAAGGCAATCATTTAATGAAACAACTTAGGAATTGAACCCATCTTCGTTGTATCAACAGAGCTCCTTCTTTAATACTGCCGTAATTCCAATATACTTTTGTTTAACTTTCTTCTTTTCGCAAATTGAACTACCTTTCATATCATTTTCCTTCAACTTTTGAATGCTCTATGTCAAATTCTCGATATTCCATGTGCTTAACTTCTCATTTCTTCTTTTTCACTTGATTGCTTTGCTTTTTCCATTCATCTAATTAATCTTTTCATGCTTTCACTCCACACATGTCCTTTTATTGAAATAAAAGGATTATTTTGTTCGATTTTTAGATAGATGTTAATATTCTTCATAAAGGAGGTCTATTGATGAAGAATATATGGACAAAGATTTTTATAGGTGTTCTCATAGGAATTCTCATAGTAACTGCTCTTTTAATAACTTGGTATTTTGTTAACATTTCACTTTTTTGGAATCAACCCTAGATTAAACACGTTTTAGAATATAACTATTAAAAAGATATGTTTACTTAATGAATATTCAGTCAATTATGTAAATACAATAATCTTTCTCTATCCCCCTTGGAGCCGAGCAATTAGCTTTTACTAGCTGCTTATAAATTTACAATTCGTCTACAATTCAGACACATTCTTCATGATACTTTCGAAGAAGTTAATGATAATATTAACTTGTTGAATACGACATATTTCGACAAATACAAAATAATCTTCTTTACCCAAGAATCCCTGCCCCTGCCTATCAGGGATTCTTGTATTTACTTTTTATAAAATTCAAATTTTTTACCCCTTCATATCCATTCGGTTCTTGCAATCTTCTTCACTAAATCTTTTCGTGCATCGCTTCACCAATCGAAAATGTAATGAATCAAGAGATCAACCAAAATGATAAGTAAAACGTACAAATCGATTTTGGAAGCAACATTCTTAAAAAATAAAAAACGTATCTCTCATTATATTGAGGATACGTTTTTTATTTACAAAAGAAGACCTACTCTGCAGAAAGAGTTATTGATATCGTTCGAGATGAATTGAATGATACATACAATGTAACCATTCAATTCACCTTTATTCGATTCCGAATAAAATTGAGCGTATCAGTCCCTATTTTCTTTTTCTTTAATACAATACCAGCATGCCCACAATTATATATATATCTTGTTGGCCTATCCCATGAAGACCACAAGTAATCAGTATCTTCAAAGTGTACGTATTCATCATATTTAGCTGTTATTAATAGGATATTTTCCTTTTTCACTTTTGGCAAAGCTTGACTTGGCTCCGTAACTTTCCAGTAATCGATTAATTCTTGATATGTAACGCCATGATTTTCTAGGTCTGACTTAATATACTTACCAGGATCCGTATTCCAGATTGAATAGGAAATTCGATTCGCATAAAATATTGAGGCTAATACATCTATATCCGGTTCAACTAGAGATGTTAAATTGGTGATAAAGCCCCCTAAGCTAATTCCAATTAATACAATTGGACCTTCTTTATTCGTTTTTATCCAGTTAATTAGTGTTCTTAAATCAACAACAGCTTGCTGGGTTGATCTTACTGTACGTTGTATATTAGCACTTACCATAAATTCCCCGCTGTATAAAGAGTTATCTGGTTCTCTATCAAAATGAAATGGAAGTGTGAAATAATACATGTTCCAACCCAAATCCATAATTTGATTATGAAATATTTTCTTTACTCTATCATTTGAATCCATTCTCCAGCCGTGTACAAATATTACATTTGCAGCTGCTTCATTATTATTTATATAAGCTTCACCAGTTACAAGATCATTACGACTATATCCTGTTTGTATTCCGCTCTCATATTTAAATTTGCCAGTCTTATAATTTTTAATATCCGAACTTTTTAAGTCAAATGATATGTCAGTTAATTGTTTTTTGTAAAAGGCCTCGATATCTTTTACTTCACCTTTTATACTTGGCAATGGGCTAAATTGAAAGTTCTTGCTTCGTTTCCTATGTAAATCATATAAAGCAAATCGTTCGACCATCTTTGTAATCAACATAATACCTTCCCCTATATACGACGGTTTTTAGCGACGAATATCTATTTTTGTATTTATTTGAAATAACTGACGTTTTATTACTATTAAAACACACTATATATTAACGAACAAGTATTCTCGAGGTTACAATTTATTCGACCTATGTTAACTTAGAAGGCATTTTAGCTTAATTAAAGGGGAACGGAAAGCTAGAAAACTCTTGGTATATCACAAAAATAAAAAAGCCGTTTTCCTTTTAAAAAGGAAAACGACTTTTCATTATTAACACATACTCTGCATTAACGCCCTCGTCTTTTCTGTCCTTGCTTTGTACTACTTTTCTTTTTACTTGGTTTATGAGATGATCGCTGTTTGCCATTTTGGGATCCTTCGCGATTATCTCTTTGACGATATTGACCTGTTTTTTGGGGTTTCTTTGTGTGTTCTTTTTTCTTTTGTTCATTTTTGGCATTTGCTTGATGTGCAGATATTTCCAACTCTTGTCTCTGCAATGTTGTGCCAATACCTTTTTCAATCTCTTTTAAATACATTTCATCTTTTGGTGCAACAAATGTAATGGCAAGTCCTGACCCACCCGCACGTCCAGTTCGTCCAATTCGGTGTATATAACTCTCTACATCTTCAGGAATATCGTAGTTAAATACATGTGTTACACCTTCTACATCTAATCCACGAGCGGCAACATCTGTTGCGATTAAGTATTGAATTTTTGCATCTCGGAAACTTTTCATCACTCGTTCACGTTTTCCTTGAGATAAATCACCGTGAAGTTCATCGCAATTATAACCGTACCCTTTTAAATCATCATATAGCTTACTTGCTCTCCGCTTTGTACGGCAAAAAATAACTGCTAAAAACGGTTGATCACGGTCCATTACATAGCGCAGCGCATCTTGCTTTGTACGGTCTGTCGTTTCAATCACACGTTGCTTAATATTATTCACCGTTACTTCTTCACTTTGAATTCGAATCATCTCAGGCTCTTTCATGTAACGCTTCGCAAGTTTTTTAATATCTTTTGGCATTGTCGCTGAAAACAACATCGTCTGTTTACTCTCAGGTGTTACTTCTAAAATATCCTCTATATCATATAAAAAACCGAAATGAAGCATTTGATCCGCTTCATCTAATACAAGCATAGAAACATTGGATAATACAATCGTCTCACGGCGTAAATGGTCTAATAAACGTCCTGGCGTTGCTACAACAATGTGTGTATTTCCTTTTAATTTCCTCATTTGCTGCGCTACATCTTGACCGCCATATATCGCAAGAACATTGATATCCTCTTTATGAACAAGCATCTTTTCAATTTCAGTTGTAATTTGCAGTGCTAATTCTCTAGTCGGCGCAACAATTAAAGCTTGTACATCACTTGATTCAGGATCAATTTTTTCTAAAATTGGTAAGATGAATGCCAGTGTCTTACCTGTACCAGTTTTTGCTTGTCCAATTATATCTTTTCCAGCCATAACAACAGGGATTGCTTGTTCTTGAATTGGCGTTGCTTCAGCAATCCCATTTTCACGTAGTGTATGATTAAACGTTTCACTAATTCCTAATTCTAAAAAGTTTTTCAAACAGATCACTTCTTTTCCTTATTTTTCACATTAAGCTCTCATTGTACCATTTGTTTCACTAAATATGAAAAATAAGATAATTCTTATCTCCTTTTTTCATACTCACTATGAATCAATTGGATTAGTTCTTCCTATTTCTCTTTTGATGTTGTTAGCAATTTCATATTAACAGGCGCCAAAATAAACTTCTTTATTTTTTGATTATTCCAAACGATACCTGTATACCTAGTATCTTCATGTACATCTCGAAACCATTCTTGTTCACTTAGCTTCGCAATATAATGTTTTAACTTCGCGTCAGTCCTCGGATAAAACAAGGTAATATCTGCTATTATATCAAACAAAAGCCACATGTTTTCTCCCCACCAAGCCTCTTCTTTTTTATTCATATGAGTATAAACAACAAGAAAAAATGATAAGAAGGGTTATTTTGTCGATTGTTTGTCTATCCTTTTAAAAAATCTATATTTTTAAACGCATTTACATAATGTTAAATATACTTTTACAAAATTAATGAAAAAACGAAATATGGAGTGATTATATGGAGAAACAGAAACTATGGAAAAAATTGAAAAAAGGTGCAACAAAATTAGGTAAGTCTGGCGTGTATGAGAGTATTATTTTATATTACACCTTAAAAAAGAACGGATTACCTGCTAAAGCCAAGATAATTATATTAGCTGCGCTGTCCTATTATGTATGGTCAATCGATTTCATCCCGGATTTAGCAGCTATTATTGGAATTGGCTTGTTAGATGACGTTATTGCAATTGCTTGGGCACATAGATATATCATGGTACATACAAATGCCGAAATTCGCAAAAAGGGAAAATTGAAAATGGAATCCCTATTTGGATCAGCACATGCATAATGCAAAAATAAGAAAGACGGTTTTCATAACCGTCTTCTCTGTTAACTATACATGAAGTTGTTCTACATACATCCCTAAACAATCCAACATTCTTTTCATTTCACGTTCTTTATAATGATTTAGGCAAGCAATTTGGACCCAATTATTTTGCTGTAAATAGGATGATTCATATTGAATAATAAATCCTTGCAAGGCTAATGAATCTCCTATTTCCTTAGAAGAAAGTTCTTTATCTAATGCAATTGTAAGAATGATAGATGAGGTATGCTCTTTGGGAGATACAAGTTGTAATCCCATATTGGTAACAGCTTCTTCAATAAAAGCATATGTTTGATATATCTTCTTATACTCGGCTTCATCTTCAAATTTCTTTAGCGCTTCTTGTAATGCATATATTAAATTCCAAGATTGTGAATACGGTACACTCCCGTTTTCCGCGTACATTCCTATATCCATGTAGATAGGTAATGTTTCATTTGCATTCACAATATGATTGTAAAATACAAAAGATAATCCCGTGTATGCTCCAATTGCTTTTCCGCTAACTCCGCTGGCAAAATACACATCTTCTAGAGAGAATTGGATTGCTCCAATAGAACTAATACAGTCTACACATAATTTAATACCGTACCTTTTACCAATTCCAATTAACGTTTCTAAATCATTTAACATACCGGTGGACGTTTCATGATGAACAAACCATATCCATTCATACTCTTGATGTTTCACTAACTCCCCTATTTCATTGTATAAAAATGGTGTTCCCATTTCTCGTTCATATGTATCAAATGATAAGTTTACTCGGTTTGCCTGCTTGATTAAACGATTCCCAAACTCACCATTTGTTAAAATTAACCCACGTCCCTTTAATAACTTCAACTGTAAAGCGATTGAATCATTTGCTAATGTACCTGTCCCAAGCATGATTTGTACATGCTTGGCTTTTGTCATTTGCAAAAGTCGTCTTTTCACATTCTCCATCACAGCTTTAAATTGGTTGGAACGATGCGAAATTGGATTAGAAGCAAATGCTTGCTGGACATTTTCACCAATCTCGACAGGTCCTGGTAAAAATGTATATTCTTTTTTTACTACATTTATAATACTAGATTGTTCAAACATTTTTGGGGTGATATACATCGGCTGGAATGCTGCTTGCTCTGTCCCAACTAATGTATAAAAAGGACGAAAACCTATTTGTTCATAAAGTGCAAGTTCACGTGTTGTTGCTGAAATGAGCGCTAAATCATACCCATTTAGAAGCAAATAGCGATGTAAAAATCGAATCAATCCGAGTAAAGCTCTTCCGCTTCGATATTCTTGCTCTACAGCTAATAAACGGATTTCATATACACGATCACCACGTTCTGGTAACCACTTATCTAAATGAAGTATTTTATTATCTAATGAGAATGGCCGTGTCCCCCTTACCGCAACCATTCCTACTAATCTTCGACCATCTAAACATATTAAATATGTATTTTCTTCATGGAACAAATCTATACGTTTGCGCTCTTCTGTTTGTTCATGCTGCGGAATTTCTTCTACAAATGTTTTATAATTTAATTTATGAATACTTTCAAATTCCCAAGTTTGATCAGCAATTTTATACATTAACCCCATGTTTTACTCTCCTTTATTTTCTATGTGCGTACAAAATCAATAGAATCATGCAAACACTTAATATAATTGCTACCATAGAATACGAGTATGCAATCATACAAAGTGGTAGGCAAGCGACTGTAATTAAACCAGCCTTTGTGAAACTCTTAAAAATGAAATAAAATAAAATAAATACAAACATCAGAGTAAGCACTATTAAATAATTGAACACAAGCAGTCCGCCAATAAATGTCGAAATTCCCTTTCCACCTTTATATTTAAAGAAAATTGGATATATATGACCTACAATAACTGCTAGTAACGAGAGTAATGAAAATATAGACTCCCCAAATAAGATTCTCGCTATATAAACAACAATTGCCCCTTTTAGCGCATCTCCCAAAAATGTAGCAAGAAAATATCCTTTCCCATATAAACGCCCCATATTCCGTGCACCAGGGTTTCCACTACCAGCTTCTCGAATATCTATCCCATATTTCCATTTTATAATCATATATGCTGTTAATACATTTCCAACCATATAAGCGCCTATTACATACAGAAACTGGTTGATATGAATCATATAATCATTCGCTTTCTAATTACTATTTTCAATACAATCTTTAAGCATAATTAGCAAAGAAGTAAACGATACAATAATATATAAAACCTGCTACCATTGCAAAGCCTATCAATTTCCATGCAATAACATGTACAGATTTCATGTATTGTAAAATATATCCTAATAACCATGCTATATACAAACTTATAAGTATTATAACTTGCGTTTTATGTACCGGAACTTTATCGATTCCTATAATGGCTATAATGTTCACACATACGATAAACAAGAAGATCGGAAATAAAATTCTAAATAAAAAAATCCATATTTTAATACCCAACTCCAAATAACACTTCCTTTTTTGTAAATAATACCAAATATTCACTTTTAAAACGAGAGTGCTATATTGAAAACTATGTTTAAAATAAAGTAGATTTTTTTGTAGCTAAAAAATAAGCTCCTTTTGCTGCTGAAATTTCCCTATGAATAAAATTTATTTTATTGATATTCTTTTCACAACACCGCTTAAATTCAGCGTATATTTCTGGTGCAGAGCATAAAATCCCACCTTTCACTGCAATTGAAATTGGTACTTCAAATGACATTTTTTTATACACATCAACTGTAATTGTGGCTAATTCTTCACTAGCTTTTAATATAATTTTGAGCGCATCATTATTACCTTTCCTTGCTTCTTCTATTACAAGAGAAGCAATCGCAGCAACCTGATCTTTCTGTGAGGAATATACAAGTTGTTTTATATCAAATGGTGTATGAATAGGAACTTGATTTTGTATTGCTGTGCTAAGATTGCAAAATTGAGCACCTTTATCGTACTCGATTGTCATCCTTTTTAACGCTTGTAAAGCAATCCAATACCCACTTCCTTCATCTCCTAATATATGGCCCCATCCTCCGCTATACTCAAATTTTTCTCCTTTTTTCCCTAAGCAGATAGCACCTGTTCCCGCTATTGTTAAAATACCATCGTTTCCTCCTAATAAAGCGGCATGCGCAATTACTGCATCATCATAAATTTCAATATTTGTTTGATATTTCGTTTTTAAACGCTCTTTTAACGCATTCATATCTATACTTTTCACACCAGCCAGCCCTAAACAAATACAAACGCAGTTCTCTTTAGATAAGCTTTGTTGACATTGATTAATTGCCTGCATAATATGCGATACAGCTTTCTCATAATCTAATAAAACATTTCCGAAACTGCTCATACTTCTTGCTATTTCTTTACCATTTTGGTCAAATGCAATCGCTTCTGTTTTTGTCCCACCACCATCTACGCCGATCATATACTTCATCTTTCCACCCTCTTTTTCTTACCTCACAATTGGAGGGAATGTTACATTACCTAAAACGACAGAATGTCTTGCCCCTGTAGCACTTGGTACATTACTTGGGTTACGATGATATGTTTCATTTGCTAGCACAGCAAAAGCTATTGCTTCTTTTGCTTCCGATGAATACCCCAGTTCTTCTTGTCTAAATACCTTACAAGATTCCTCTTTCAAACTTTCTTTTATCATTTCTACAAGTGTTTTGTTATAACTTCCACCTCCGCCAAGAATAACTTCATCGATATAATAATAAGGAAAAATATCTTTTTGAAAATGATGAACAATCGAGTTTGCTGTAAACATTGTTACAGTAGCTATAATGTCCTCCTTACTGTGCCCATTAAATTGCTTTAACAATTCATCTGTAAACTCTTCTCCAAACTGTTCTCTTCCTGTTGATTTGGGTGGTGAAATTTCTAAAAACGGATGTTTCATACAATAGGAAAGCATTTCATCTATCACATTTCCCTGTTTTGCTATGTCCCCATTTTTATCAAAAGACTGCTGAAATAATCGTTGACACACTTCATCTATCACCATATTTCCTGGTCCCGTATCAAAGGCAATCGCTTCTTGTTTAGCTACTCGGCTTGGAATGACGGTTACATTCCCTATTCCGCCAATATTTTCGAGTACTCGATTTTTATTTTGGTCTCTATATAAAATGAGTTCTGAATATGGAACAAGCGGAGCTCCTTGACCACCAGCCGCCATATCCATCGTTCGAAAATTTGAAATGACTGTTGTTCCTGTTTCATAGGCTATAACTGCAGGTTCTCCGATTTGTAGTGTTGATGGAACCATCTTTCCCTCTTGAACAGGATGATGATAAACTGTTTGACCATGTGAGCCAATTAAATCTAATTGTTCTATTGGAAAATTAGATTGTTTACAGACTATTTTCACTGCATCGGCAAAACATTGTCCGAGTTTAAAATTTAAACTACATATAAGTTTTACATTAGAAGTTTCTATCGACAACGCTTGCTGAATTTCACTTTTTATTTCTCTTGAAAACCGTGCTGTAATAAAAGGAATAAGTTCCACTTTTGTATCCTTACCATTTCCTTCAATATGGACAAGAGCAGCATCTATGCCATCTAAAGAAGTACCAGACATTAAGCCAACAATATACATAGTATCACCTCTTTATTTCTTTAAAAGACAATCATATAGGTAATAAATATACAACCAACTAGAAAAAATACAAATCTAGCAATTAGTTGTACTTTTGATGAATACGTACCATCTATAAAGGATATAACAATTGTTAGCATTATACTTGCCGAAATACTCGTCACAATCCATATACTATACATCTGTGATACATCTAACATTCTTAATAGAGGCGTAAACAGAAGGTTTGAACAGATCACTACAAATAGTAGCAAAAACACACCTTTATAACTGAATTTTATCCCCACTTCATTTCACCTTCTTCTATTGATAAAACAGATTCGTTTCACCTTTAATCATGAAAGAAGTGATAGACTCGTTGCCTATCACTCAAATACATGTCTGTATGATTTCTTCGCATTTCGCATTTCTCATTCTTACACATTCACAGAATCTTGTTCGTCATCACCGCTTTTTTCGATTTCAATCATATTTTTATCGTACATTTTAAAGAATGGCAGATAAATAAGGAATGAGATTGCTATATTAATGAAGACTAATACAACCGCTCTCCAGTCCCCACCCGTCGCTAAATATGCACCAATTGGAGCTGGCAATGTCCACGGCGGCATAATATAAGTCGCAGTTACAAGTCCCATTGCAGTTGCGGTATAAGCAATGGTTGCAGTCACAAGCGGCGTAATAATAAAAGGAATAATTAAGATCGGGTTTAATACAATCGGAAGTCCAAATATAACTGGTTCATTAATATTAAAAATCCCAGGTACAATGCACGTTCTTGATAGCGCTTTAGAATATTTTGATCTACCGAAGACAATCATGGCTAATACAAGTCCTAACGTAGCTCCGGAACCGCCAATCCATATAAACCATTGATATAATGGCTCCGGTGCAATAAATGGTATACTGCTTGCTCCATCTGCAACTGCAGCAGAGTTTTTACCAAGATAAACTTCCCATAAAGGACGGGCAACTGTCCCAACAACAGAAACACCATGTATACCAAATGACCAGAAGAATGTAATTAGAAACACAGGTAGAATAACTCCAAAATAACTATCACCAGCTTTTACTAATGGTGCAGCTAGCTTATCAACTAAATGGTGTAAATCAATGCTAAAAACAACTGTGATAATACTCATAATAATAATAACGAAAGCAGCAGGTATAAGTGCTTCAAAAGAACGAGATACAGACGGTGGTACTTGTTCTGGCATCTTAATCATCACATTTTTCGTCTTACAGAATCTCAAAATCTCAACCGATAAAATGGAAACAATCATTGTAACAAATAACCCATGTCCCCCAAGGTTTGTCATTGGAAGCATAAACCCTTTCTTATCGATTAATTCAGGCGTCAATGTAAGGAGCAAGGAACAAACTGCAAGCTGGGCTCCTGATAATGCATCTAATTTGTAACTTTTCGCTAAATTATATCCAATACCAAAGGCGATATAAAGCGACATAATAAACATGGTTAATCGATATGGTATTAAAATACTTGTTATATGCTTTGCTGCCCAGATTGAAATAAAACTATCTTTCGGGAGAGGCGGAAACGCCACGATTAAAAAGAAACTTCCTACAATAATAAACGGTAATGCTGAAATTACACCGTCACGAATCGCTTGTAAATGCCTTTGCTCAGAAAGCCTTGCCATTGGGCTAGATAAGTTATTCTCAAGAAACGAGATAAACTTATTCATACTACTCTCCCTCCTAATGAATGAGTTCTTGCACTGTTTTTAATAACGTCGGACCACCAAGTGGTGTATAAGCCTGCGGCGGAATCACACCACAAGGAACAGACTGCTCATCTGCTATTTTTTTCACTGCAACAAATCTATGCCTTACTTGCGGAGCAACCATTACAACGTCCCAGCCATTTTTCACCTCTTCTTCCACTTCACTCGTGCCAATTGCGTGCACGTCCATACTGATTCCTTTCTTCTCAGCTTCTTTTTTTAAAGCGTTTACAACAATTGAGCTGGACATTCCTCCAGAACATACAAACAGAACTTTCATTTCATAATCCTCCTATATGCTTTAAGTAATTTTCATCCTTTTTCAAGGACTGTCAAAACACCACTGAAAGGAAGTTTCACGTTATTAAAAATGATATGAAGAATATAGACAAATTAGTTCTGATGAAATGAAATTTCAGTAAAAAAAATTTTTATATGAAATAAAATTTCCAGTACCCTACTTTCTCAATTGTGAATCTTATATTCACGTGATATAGTAGTCTCGATAATAGAATATGTAAGGAGGCGTACGATGATTTTTAGAAGATTATTAATGAGTTG
The DNA here is from genome assembly GCF_022625245.1 of Bacillus sp. TL12. Lineage (NCBI taxonomy): Bacteria > Bacillati > Bacillota > Bacilli > Caryophanales > Bacillaceae > Bacillus > Bacillus sp. TL12. The sequence goes on from NZ_JAJJBY010000012.1 coordinate 130,782, forward strand.
TTGTAGCGTCATCTTGATTATTCCCTTCCTGTTCATAACCTCTAGCCCCATACAAGCTGAAATACCCACTACGTATCAAAAACATGAATTACGCGCTGCATGGATCGCATCTGTGCTCAATATTGATTGGCCCTCTAAGCCAGGGCTACCTATTGAAAAGCAGAAACAAGAATTTATCAAACTACTAGATGATGTGAAAAATGTAGGTATGAACGCAGTTGTTGTGCAAATTAAACCAACCGCAGACGCTTTTTATCCTTCCCAATATGGTCCTTGGTCCGAATATCTTACAGGCGTGCAAGGAAAAGACCCCGGCTATGATCCGCTTGCATTTATGGTTGCAGAAGCCCATAAAAGAAATCTTGAATTTCACGCATGGTTTAATCCGTACAGAATTACGATGAACCATACAGATATAAACCGACTAGCAGAAAATCACCCCGCAAAACAACATCCCGATTGGATTGTAACTTACGGAGGAAAACTATACTATAATCCTGGTATTCCAGAAGTAAAAAACTTTATAACTGAAGGAATATTAGAAGTTGTACAAAATTACGAGATTGATGCTGTTCACATGGATGATTATTTTTATCCTTATAAGATAGTTGGGGAGGAATTTCCAGACCAGAATACCTATGAAACTTACAATAGTGGAAAATTCTCTAACATTGAAGACTGGCGTCGCAATAATGTCAACCAACTTGTTAGTGGTTTAAATACCGCTATTAAACAAGAAAAACCGTATATCAAATTTGGAATTAGTCCATTTGGTGTATGGCGGAATATAGCTGACGATCCAACCGGTTCTAATACAACTGCTGGACAAAGAAATTATGATGATCTATATGCTGACACACGAGAATGGATTCAAAAAGGATATATCGACTATATTACACCACAAATTTATTGGAATATCGGATTTGCACCTGCAGCATATGACATATTATTAAATTGGTGGGTAAAAGAAACTGTAAACAAACCTATTCACCTATATATCGGGCAAGCAGCATATAAAATTAATAATAACTCAGTACCTGCATGGTCAAACCCTGAAGAATACCCAAGACAAATTACGCTAAATCATCAAAATTCACAAATAAAAGGTAGCATGCACTTTAGTTTAAAAGATATAAATAAAAATCCATTAGGGATAAAAGACCGACTAAAAAATGACATTTATAAACACCCTGCATTAATCCCACCAATGACTTGGCTAGATCACGATCCACCTAAACAACCCACTTTAAAAGGGGCTATTCCAAGAAATGAAGGTATCGCTTTAGGCATTATTGATGATAGAAACAACGACTCTGCTTATTATGCCATCTACCGAGTAAACGGAAAAAATGAAGTCGATATTCAAAAATCCGAGAATTTACTTACTACTTTACGAAAAACAAAACCTGGAGAAATTTATGTAGATAATACAGCTGTATCTGGGGAGATATATACGTATGTAGTAACTGCAGTGGATCGGTTGCATAATGAAAGTATTCCTTCTAGTAAAACTACTATAAAAGCAAAATAATTATGAAATCTCTCACTCTAAATGTGAGAGATTTTACTTTACACATATAAATAAACTACTATTTTCTCAGTTCACTATATTGAATGTGAATTCTATTCTAAAAACATAAAATCTAAAACTACATAAACTGGACTTCAGCCGGTAGATTAAGCCATGAATGGATTATTCGGAATACCAGAAACTGATATTGAAGACAAAGAACAGCAAAAAAGAGAACTTAAAAAATACTTAGTATTTAAATATTACTTTTATTTTGCATACATATTTCATTCCTTATAAAAAACCAGGGAAAATCAAAGTTCCCTTGGTTTTTTAATTTTCTTGTATTATCAAGCGTCTACTTTTTTTGTCTCTTTCTTCCTCCAAAGATTCCCTGGCCAAAAAGCGAAACGGCCTAAAACAACTGTAAGTGAAGGGACAAGAAGTGGTCTTACTATAAATGTATCTAGTAGTACTCCTATTGCTGTAACAATACCAAATTGAACAAGTACTTGGATTGGTAAAGTAGCTAATACAGCAAATGTTCCTGCTAAAATTAACCCAGCAGACGTAATAACACTACCTGTTTGTACCACCCCATTTTTAACTGCTTCAAGGTATGGCTGGCTTCTTTTATTCTTCCATATTTCAGAAACCATAAATATGTTATAGTCCTCTCCTAATGCTACTAAGAACACAAATGCATATAGAGGAATTGCTCCTTGTATTGCGGGAGTATCCATACCATAGTGAAGTAGTAACCAACCCGCCCCTAATGCAGAGAAGAATGATAATACCACTGTTACAATTAAGTAAATCATCGCCACAATAGAACGCAAATAAAAAAGTAATAATAATGCGATAATACCAATCATAACTGGAATAATCACATTTTGGTCACGTTCAGTCGTTTGTTTCGTATCGTATAATGTAGCCGTTTCTCCTCCAATCCAAATATGATTATTAGCATCACTTATTTCAGCACTCTTCATTACCTGTTTCAAACTTTTTCTTAACTCAGGGATTTTATTCATTCCCTCAATAGAATACGGATTATCTTTTATTGAAACTTCATACATTTGTAATTGATTGTTCTGTTTCCCTTTCACTGGTTCTGTTACTTGATCTACAAAAGAAAGTTTTGTTAATTCTTCTTTGACAGGTACATCTTTTCCTTTTGTATCAACAATAATTTGTACAGGTGCTAACTCTCCAGGTGAAAAATGATCAGAGATTAAATCAAATCCTTCACGTGAAGGCATATCTTTTGGAAATGATTCTAATAAATCATACGTAAATTGGATGCGTGGAACAAATGAAGCTAACCCACCTAATAGGAATAAAGTTAGCAGGATAATCGTCCATGGTTTACGGATAACAAGATCTCCAAGTTTTTTGCTTAAGAATCCTTTTGATTCTTTTACTTTGAGTGTTTTCTTTTTTTTCTTAGCGAGTTCTTCATTCATTTCTTTTGTTCTTGGGATGAATGGGAAAAATGCTATTCTGCCAAAAATAGCTAATAATGCCGGTAAAATCGTCAATGAAGCGATTCCCATAAGAAAAACAGCCACACTAAATGGTACTGCAAATCTATGGAAAGAACCAATATGAGCAAGTAATAAAGTACCTAATCCTACTACAACTGTAAGAGCACTCATAATAATGGCTCCACCTGATTCTATAATTGCAAGTTGTATCGCTTTAAATTTATTTTGCTCTACAAGAAGAAACTCTCGATATCTTGAAATTAAAAATAGACAATAATCCGTACCAGCTCCAAATAATAGTACAGTCATAATTGAAATTCCCTGTGCATCAGCAGCAATCCATCCTTTATCTGCTAGCAGTCCTAAAGTTGGACTAATTATTCCATAAGCAAATCCAACTACAATCAAAGGTAAGATTGCTAAAAGTGGCGAACGATAAAGAAGAATAAGTAGAACTAAAACAAGCAATACAGTTGCAACTAATAATTTCACATCGGCCTGACTAAATATGCTTACTGCATCAGTCTGAATACCAACTAGCCCTGATAGACGTACATGCAAACCAGAATCAGAAATCTTTCTTTTAAATGGATCATCTCCCAATGTATTCTTTATAACACGCTGCAGTTCAATCATATTCTCTTGTAGCATATCTGTCCCTGCAGTTTTATCAAAAAACACAGGTGTTACAAGAGACGTGCCATCTTCTGAAAGACTTTTTGCTAACACTTGGTGCGGTATGGTATCAAAAGGTGGTAACGTTGATTGACCCTTTAATGGCGAATTTCTAAGCTTTTGATAAGTATCTTGAATTGTCTTAAAATCCTTCTCTTCTAAACCTTTATCTTTATGCCAAACAATAAGAACAGGGTTTCCTGAGTCCTTCGGAAATTCTCTCTTAATCATATTATTGGCCTGTTGTGACATAGCCGTTTCAGGAAGATTAGGGGCTGTCTCATCTTCAACAGTATTCACAGCTGGCCAAGTAAACGATAAAACGAGTGTCAATAAGACCCATACAAAAAGGGTAATCCACCTTGCTTTTGGTCCCCCGACATATTTCCCCCATGTATAAAGAAGATGCTTTTTCATCATATTCCACCTTTCAGACTAACTATAGAATCAATTATATATACTGGTCGGTTAATTAATTAAGAGCCATTCAACTAATATGTTATAATATTTTTAATTATAAAGAGTCAGGAGAGAATGATATTGGAACAAAAACAACGTCCTTTAGGAAGACCACCTCAAAATAAAAATACAAAATCTACAAAAGATAAAATTGTTGATATTGCTACAAAGTTGTTTTTAAGTAAAGGTTATCAAATTGTTTCTATGGAAGATGTTGCAAAAGAGTGTGATGTAACAAAGGCAACTGTTTATTACTACTATGCTACAAAAGCTGATCTTTTTACGGACACAATGATTCAAATGATGGCTCGCATTAGAGACAATATGCATAAAATTCTTTCAACAAGTAAACCGCTTAAGGAGCGATTACTTGATATTGCAAAAGTTCATTTAACTGCAACAATGAACATTGACATCAAGAGTTTTATGAAAGATGCAAAAATATCTCTTTCAGAGGATCACTTAAAACAAATGCAACAAGCTGAAGATAAAATGTATGAAGTATTGGATCAAGCAATACATAAAGCAATGCAAAAAGGTGAAATCCCAAAAGGGCACTCACTTTTAAGTGCTCATGCCTTTGTTGCTTTGCTATACGTCGGTGATTACAAAGATGTAAATCAAAAACCACTGATTACCGATATAGATAATTTAGCTGTAAGTATTGTAGATTTTTATTGGAATGGATTGGGACATTGATTCAGGGTTTTAAGTCAAATGTATTTCCCTGAAATTAGTGTTTACATATTTATATAAAAAGCGACCATACTAATGTTAGTATTTTATTTATTAAATACTACATGTTTTACTAACTACGATGCTAGGAGGATATTACAATGGATATTCGTGAAGGATTAATTCCAACTGCATTAGGTACAGCGGTTACAGCTGCAGGTTATGCATTGAAGCAGACACGCGGGTCTAATAAGATGATTGCTAATACGGTATTTGGATTTGGTTTAGCTCACGTTGTTTTAGGGGTAATTGATCTAGTAGAGCATCGTCGTCAGAACAGAGGTAAGCATATTTAAATGCTTGCCTTTCCTATACCAAAATCTTAGATACTTTTATTTGAAATACTTTAAATTAGGTATATATCATGCTGAGAAGGTAGTCATCCGCTATACATGTATACGAAAAATTTACTATCTCTATTAAATGATTGGATTAGTTTACATGAACTTTGATAGTGTATATACACATTTTTAACTTTATTCGCTTATTTTATAAGAATAATTTCTTAGAAAGTAAAGATGTTACGTAATATTCTCCGATATGTTATTCTAACAACCCCTATCTTGTTTTAACCTCCTTCAGAACTTTAAAGTAAACTTCAAATATGATTAATCAAAATGCTTTAAGCTCATACTAACTTATGTTTCATAACTACTAGAAATGGGGTTGATTAAATATGGAATTTGAAGGTAGAAATACTACAGAATCTGCACTCCTTCACTATAAACATGGGTTAGGTTTATTTACGGAAAAAATGCCAAAACTGGCTGAACAGTTTAATTCTTTTACAGAGGAATGCTTTAAAGAAGGTACCTTATCAAAAAAAGTAAAACAATTAGTTGCTTTAGGGATAAGCCTTTATTCTCAGGATGAGTATTGCATTATTTATCACACTAAAGGATGTATAGATCAAGGAGCTTCGGAACAGGAAATTCTTGAAATCATTGGCGTAACAGCTGCCTTTGGCGGGGGGGCTACCATGAGCCAGGCAGTCACACTTGTTCAAGAGTGTATGCAAGAGTTAAATGAATTAAAGCAGTAACTATTCAAGATGTTGTTTAAAGGTAAGTTTAGATACAATTCAAATTAAAGAATTAAACTAAAGAAAGCCTCTTGAGTAATGTACTCAAGAGGCTTTCTTTTACTTATTCTTAAATTTCTCCTTCGCCGCTCTCATCTTCACATTCAAATCATGATCAATGGAGTCTCGAATATCACACTCTACTGCTTCCATTTCTTTTTGGAAGTTTTGTAAGTAAACTTGCAACTCTTCTTCTTTTTCTGGACGCTGTGAAGGTGGAAGTTGTGCAACCAATGATAACATATCGATTACGTCTTTCATTAAGAACGTTTCAAGTTTGTGTTGTTGTTCAAACATGCGATGTTCTTGGTAATATGGAAGAGCATTCAATACAGAAACTGTGATGTCATCAACTGTTTTTTGGAGTGACGGATTGATTGAGCGTTTATACGCTTGAATTGTATTTAATGCATCTGGATAACGGTCAGAAAAATACAATTTATAAAACGATAGATCTGTTGGCTTAGATGATTGTTGTGATTCTTGTCTTAAGAAGTCTTTCACTTTCATTACTGCTGCATCAATATCTTCATTCGTCACTTTTTTCGTTGTTTTTGCCATAGCGTGTACTTTCTTTTGTTTATCCTTCGGTAACATAGAGAAGACTTGTTCTCTTGTACGTTGATTTGCTGTACAGAAAAGGGTATTAAATGCTTTTTGTTCCTTTTTCCCCTCAGTACGAATCCAACGATAAAAAAGTGGATGTTGCGTAAACTCTTGTAAAAACGGCGTTGATTTGTTGGATAATTTTTCAATTGATTCATGTGCTCGTTTATACGGTTTCGCCCATGACAAGTAAAATTTCCTGCCAAAATAAACAAGTAAAACTACAGCTGTAAATCCTAGTAAAAGCAAAATTCCACCAATCATTAAAACAAATTCGAAGAAACCCATTTTTTCACCTCCTCTAATGCACTTTTATTTCTTTGGACGCTGAATGAGCTTCTGCTTCATTTCATCATTAAATGTGTCAAGTTCAATAACAAACTTCTTACTAGATTCAATAATGCGCTCTGACGATCTCTCAGATGCTTCAATCGCCGCAAATACATTTTGGAATGATTCACGCAATTTATCCATGCTGATCGCTGGATTTTCAAGCAGCTGCGTCGTTTCTTCTGTGTTTTGTTTTAAAGCCTGTGAATTACTTAATACCATCGATTCAATTGCTTCGTTTGTTGCATTCACTGCATCAATCGTTTTTCGTTGGTTTGTTAATGCAAGCTGAATCGCAGCTGAAACAGTAACAACATTTTGCGTCATTGTAATCGCGTTACGAATCGCTTCTGTTAACTTTTCATTATTTTTCTTAATGATATCTACAGATGCGATAGATTGTAGTAATACACTTTTTGCTTGTTGCATGTTACGCGTACGTACAAGAATTTTTTCTAACGCATCATTGATTAATGGAATATCCTTTTGACGATCTGGGTTTTGTTTTTCAGCCTCAAGCATCCCAGCAAGCTTTCGTCCTAGATACACTTGTTTATCAAGAGCATGAATTTTATCGTGTGATTGTTCTTTTAACATTTCTAAACCGACTGTATCTTCTTGGAGATTGTCACGCCCGATAAGTAATGATCTTATAATTTCTTCAATTTGTTTATCTATGGATTGATATTTATGAACATATGTTTCAAGTGGATTTTTCTTAAAAACTTTAAACATAAATTTCTTCATACCCGAGGCTTTTAATGAATTAGGGTCGAGTTCTGATACGACTTTACGCAATTCTAACAATGTATTTGGAATCTCTTCATTCTTCCCGTTCATCATCGCAGTTACAGGACGTTTCAGTGCAGATAATGTTTGCCCGGCTGCTTGCTGTTCCTTATCGCCTAAATCTCCAAGCTGTGATAATACTTTTGAAAGATCTGTATTTTGTTCACTATTTAACTTTTGTACATATAAATCAGCCTCTTTATTCAATTCAACAAGTTCGTCATCTTTAATAACTGTATCAACAACCACGTCTACATTATCTTTCACTACTGATACAGATTCTTTTTTCTCTAATTCAGTCAACAAAATCGCTCCTTTATTTATATGTGCGAATTTATTTGCACTATATTTGATACCCCATGTATTTTCTAGTTAAAGTATCCTATTCAAAATAATCGAACAATGAACCCCTGCTTATGCAGTCATTCCCTGTTTCTTACCATAAGTATACCTGTTTCGTGCATTATTTTCCTCGGACTTAAGACCTAGAAGGCCACGTGCTGAAGGCGGATTCTTTACGTGTTACACAGTTTATTACTTAACAATTCAGCCCTCAATTTCATTTTATCTACCTTCCCGTTCGGCTTCTTGGGTAAATGTGATAGTACAGTCCAATTTCTTGGTTGCTTATACGATATTAATTTTTGACGGCACTCTTTTTGAATATCGACTAATTCTCGAGACAATTCTTTAACGATAACAGCACGTATAATTTCTCCACGCTTCTCATCTTTTTCCGAAAACACTACTGCTTCTGTAACCCCGGTGATTCCAAGTAATACATCCTCTATTTCACCAGCATACACAAAGCTTCCAGCAGCTTTTATAATGTCTCGGTCTCTACCTACTAAAACAATTTTCCCATCTTCTCTTTGGAAACCAATATCATGTGATGTTACCCAATCTTCTATGAAAGTAGCTTTTGTTTGCTTTTCATTTTCAATGTACCCTTCAAAAGCCTGACCGGACCGAACAAATAATTTCCCAAAGTTTTCTTTATTAGTTACTACTCGTTCTTTTTTCTCATTGAAAAAGGCAATCTCTACATCTGGAAATGGTATTCCAACTGTTTCAGGTGCAGTTCTTGCATCATCTGGTGTTAAAAGTGAGGCATAGCCCATTTCTGATGATCCGTAATATTCATACAAAAATGATTTAGGAAAACATTCCTCAAATTTTTGTCTTTGTATAGGCGATAATTTTGTCCCAACTGAAATCATACACCTCGGAATCATTTCCTGCACACTTCGTTTTTGCTTTGCATGGCGAATTAAAGGTTCAATTAAAGCCGGTGTGATAGAAGCACACGATCCTTTCGCTTTAAAAAAAGTTTCTGGGGTGAACTTAGATAATAAAACAATCTCAGCTCCTATAGCTAATGCCTGAAGTGCCGGATACAGCTGGGCTGAATAAGATAAGTGTAACGGAACTACTACACGATCGCTTTCAATTAATGAAAATGCCTTACTCCACCCTTCAAAACTACTAGTCCATGATTGATGACTTTTAACAAACCCTTTCGGTGTACCTGTTGAACCTGAAGTATAACCAAAGAAGTATAACTCATCCTTACTACTCACATGTCTAAAAGGAAATGGGATAGTATTAGGCTCAATTGTTTGACATAAAGTCTCTTTGGATGTGATAATCCAATTAGGCCCCGTACTACTTATAATTGTTTGCCATTCAATTTCTGTAACGTCTGGATGAACCGGCAATATAATTCCACCAATTTTTGAAACCGCAAGTGCATCTTGAATCCATTCCATACGATTTTCTAACTTGATAATAAAAATATGTCCTGGTATCGCTCCGTCTTGCATAAGAGCTGATGCGCGATTTGAAACACATTCCGCCAATTCTTTATAAGTCCATCTGTTATGTTGTTCCGAAAGCGCAACGCGATCAGGATATTTTTGCGCCTGTTCATAGAAATAAGAATGTATACGCATTTTTTATTAAATCTCCTTTTTGAGTATGACTGTATCTCTTCATTTTTTTCTTGCTACAAACGCTCCTTTTTGAAAAGCTAGTAACACAGTTTCAAATGTCTCATCTTCTTCAATCATCTGAATAAATTCCGCTAACTCTTCTGTATGTGAAATTGCATTATCAATTACCAGAAATCCTTTAGGCTCTAATATACGCTTTATATTTTCCCACCACCACATGTATTGCGTACGCTCTGAATCTAAGAAAATAAAGTCAAAGGACCGATTAACTTGTGCATCAAAAAATGCACCAGCTTCCTGGTTATGAATATCAATACGGTGCCTAAGATTGGCTTTTTGAAAATTCACAAGCGCTTCTGCAACACGTTCTGAAGACAGTTCCACGGTTGTAACGACTCCATTTGTTTCTTGTACAGCATTTGCAAGCCATATTGTGGAGTATCCATTCGATGTCCCAATTTCTAATATCTTTTGAGCACTACATCCTTTCACTAAAATGGATAAAAACTGTCCCATTTCTCGAGAAATATTTCTCAACCTTTCTTCTCGTTTTTCTTTTGTTCGATCATAGTTTTTTCCGTATTTTTCAAGTTCTAGCAACAATGATTCTATATGATGCATTTTATTCATCGCCTTTCCAAGCAAATTTAATAAATGATCAAAATTGATGAGAAACTCGATTATGTTTGTCTACCTTTCATTATATGCTAAATGAATCCGCTTTTCCTGTTATAAGACAAAGAATCGAATTTTTTTGTAGCATATTGTTACGTTTTTTGGTAAAGTTAATTTCTACGTGTAATTATTCCATTCACATTATTTTACAATCAAAACGCAATTATAAAATCATTTTTAATCGGTATTTTCCATTAAAGAAGCGCCCTTTTGGGACGCATTTTCTTTTGTTTATAACTGTAAATAGGAAAGGATGCTTTAAACATGAACGTGATTAATTTAGAAGCTGTTAGAAAACGTAAGCAGCATAAAAAGCAAATGATAACTATACCGATTATTAAACGTATTTACGAAGAGGACGGAGAAATCAAATTTGAGGTATTAGGTGAAAAAGATGTTCCTCTTGAAATGTTAGAGAAGTAAATCACATGATTTTAAATGAAAGACGCATTTCTTTTAAAATGCGTCTTTCCCATCCTAGACATTCCGATTTAAATGCATAAGCTTCTCTGGATTCATCATCATATAAATAGATGATATTTTTCCCTCTTTAAATTCAAATGAAATTACATACACAGCGCAATTATTTAAACTGACAATAATACCTGGAACACCATTTACCATTTTAAATGTGATGGAGTGTTCTTCTAGCAACTTCTTAGTAATTCCTAAGAATAAGCGTACAATTCTTTCAGAAGTGTAAATTGGTTTAAGAGCCGTTGTAACCTTCCCTCCACCATCTGACTTCAATATCGCATCTGTTTTTAAAATTTCTAGCATTGCCTGCACGTCTCCTCGCTGTATCGAAGCAACGAATTGTTCTACATATGTGGCCATCTGCTTTGTACTTAACTTTGAAGCTTTCGGTTTATCTACTATACTCTTTCTAGCTCTGTGAAAAATTTGACGACAATTCACGCTACTTTTTTCAACGATTGATGCTATTTCATCATAATCGTAACCAAAAACTTCTCGTAATATAAATACAGCCCGTTCAACTTCAGATAACTGTTCCAATAATAAAAGATATGCTGTAGACATAGACTCCTTCATTATATATGTCATTGAGGGGTCATCACTCTCGTCAACAACTGGTTCCGGTAACCACATACCAACATAAACATTTCGTTTATGGACCGCTGAACGTAATTTATCGATTGAACGATTTGTAACCATTTTACACAAATAAGCTTTTACATTATCAACAGACTCTAAATCTTCTATCCTACTTAATGAAAGAAATGTATCATGAACAATATCTTCAGCATCCATAACACTCCCAAGCATACGGTAGGCTAAAGAAAATAATAAAGGTTTATATACTTGATACAATTGTTCCGTTTCCACACTCGCATGACCCTCTTTCAATTTATGACTTTACTTTGTTCTAGAATTTGTAGTGCTGCTCGTTTACCACTAGAAACCGCAGCATCAGCTAATAATTCATCATGGCCAGCCCAATCTCCTGCCACATATATCCCTGGCATTTCTGGAATAATAGGACCTGGATTTTCAGTACGACCAATATGAGGAAAATCATAAACAACCGTTATTTTAGGTAAATATTGTTTTACAACTAATTCCTGTTGCCAATTCGGATGTAATAAATCCATTATATGTTCTAACATAATTTTATCGTCATTAGAGTTACTAACTTGTAATGTAGGATTATGATATTTTATCAATCCCACTACTACAGTTCCATCGCCGCTTAGTTTAGCCGCTCTCGATTGATTCGTAAAAAATACAGGTTGGTCTAATCCTAAAGCAAACTGATGTAATGAATTAGGTAATTTTCTTAAAGCAAGATCTAGTGAGGCTACTGTAATTGGTACTGATTGTTCTTTCCATATATGCAGTGCTGTATCTTTTGCACCTTTTACAATATTCCAAGCCTCTTTTGGTGGTATTGTAATGACAATCGTAGAGACTTCAAATATTTCATCACCAGAACAGCGTATTCTTTGAACATCATTACAGTGTTCAATTTCAACTACATTTTTATTAGTCATAAATTGGACTCCAGCATTCATAGCTTCATCTCTTAGTTTTGTTATAATTGTCTCCCAGCCACCATCTACATAAAAAACTCCTTCTTTCATTGATCGTTGTATTTGTTTTAATACGGAAGATGCTAGCTGTATTGTCGGAGCATATGTGTAGGTTGTTGTCCGGCATAATGCATAAAACACATTTCTTACCATGGGATCTTTAATTTCTTGTTCTGCCCATACACTCAAACTTATTTTCGGAATTGTATTCAAATCTAATTTACCTAGCTTTAGCATCAAATGAGAAAATTGTATTTTAGCAGACCATGAGAGTAATGGTGTAGATAAAATTGATCGAAAATCTGTCGGCACTGTATACACATCATTTTTCCATATACCATGCGCCGTAGTTGAAGGTATACCTCCTGGAATATTGATTCCAAGTTCCTCAAAAGTTGATAGTGCTTCTCCTCCGCAATATAAAGCGTGTGCCCCAAGATTCATAAGAATGCCGTTTTTATTCGTAGTCATTGCTCTTCCGCCAAAACGATTTGATTTTTCTAATACAACCACTTTTTTCCCTTCCCTAGCTAAATAAATCGAAGCTGTTAATCCAGCAAGCCCCCCGCCTATAATTGCGACAGTAAAGTTCTCCATACAAATTCCCTCCTTATTGTTCTACACACAAGACGGATGAAGAAAGCAGAATGTGACATCTTTGAAGATTTTATTTTTTCTTCAAAAACAAAAAGATCCTTTACTATCTGATAAAGGATCTTTTTGTTTACATAATATAATTACCACCAACTGATGTGAGAGGTAGTCTTCAGTGGGACCGGATTCCATCTTTGTTGTATTGTTTGCCATGATTTGACCGTTCCATCTTTGCTTTTAATAAATGCTTTAAATTCTATATTTCTTTCAGCTGGCAATACAACATTTCCTCGCCAATCATTATTATGAGAATCATAATATAATTGAATTGGATATTGTTTCGTGTCCCAACTTCCTAATTCCGCACGATTCCCAGTAATATAAACAGTATCTCCTATTGTTGTAGGAGCATTTTTCACTACAATCGTTTGCATAACAGGGGTCACACCTAATAAATCCTTAAATCTTCCCATTAATGAATTGCTGTACATTACATCTTGATAACGAAGTAACGTAAATCCAGAGAAATTATAATTAAAGGTCATTTCTGCAACTCTGTTATACTCAGCCTCATTTCCTATACTTAAAGCATTTTCACCATTTAGTACAATTCCCTTTTGATTAGCTAATGTTGCAATATCTTGTACTAATGTTCTAGGCATTGAATATTCTGGATAACTGCCTTTGTCTGTCATTTCTAAACAAGTAAATGTTACATCTAACTTTGCACTTTTGAAAGCATCGAGTAAATGGCTATAATTATTATAGCCTGCTGGCCTTTCTGCTCCGTGAGGTATAACTGGATTATTATATTGCCAATGTACTCCTGCAATCTTTGCGCCGATTGGTACTTGAAAACTTGGATCAAAAGCATTGTGTGCCAATTCACCAATTAATTTTGTATGATTTTCTAAAACACCTTGATACCATTCTAAATAATCTTTTCCATATACAGAATTATATCCATTCTTTAGAAACAGTTCCCCATCACTTGGTGGTAAAATTTCTGAAACGGAAGTAAGTTTTGTACTCCACGCTTTGTTCACTTCATTTAAGGAACCATATTTATTTAATATCCAGGAACGGAATTTTGACTTTGCAAATTCTGTATATGCTTGAAACTTTCCACGTGATGGATAACCGCTTCCATCAGCAGATGTGTAGGAAGGATATCTCAGCTCTCCAGCTGGCCCCCCAGATAAATATATCTTTGCAACTACATCTTTATAGGGTTTCATAGCAGCTGCGAATGCTGTATATAGTTCACCATATTCCTTTTGAATTACATCTGAAGCAAGTGGATTCAATGTTTCTTTATTAACGATTCCAGTTTCAGATTTAAAGTAAAGACTATCATCATTTTTTTGATTCCAAACCCATGAAGGAATTGGTGTATTACAATCATCTCCAACATTTCCACCACACTGATGCGTAGAAATAATAGGTATCATTTTCATACCTGCATCTCTTACCGATTGAGCAAAACGCTGTGCGTATGAAAAATCAAATTGCTGATCCCCGTTTTTTTCCATATCTCCCCACCAAAAATCAACAGTAATAGCATAAAAACCATTTTGTTTTGCCCATCTTAAATCATTTTCGAATGTCTCCCAATTTGTTACTTCCGGAATCTTTTTTAATGGTGCCATTAAGTAAGCTTTATAATCCGGATTCATTCCTTTTCCATTTACAGCCGCATAACTTACTTGTGGAATGAATAGAGATACAAATAACATCAAGACAGGTAAAATGACACTACAATAATATTGAAACTGTTTTTTCATCTCTTTTCTCCTTTTCTCTTTTTAAATTTATAAAAAACATGTATCCGTTTTCATTATAAACAAAAAACGCAATCGTTTGCATGAAATATTGCATAATATTAAACTAAAATAAACAAGCTAGGTTAATTAACTTGTTTATTTTAAAATTCAAATACAGATTATTCACTTTGATCTAAAAATATCATTTCTCGTTTTTGCTGAACTTGTTACACTACTTTTATAATATTTCACTCAAATATCAAGAAATCCTTTTACCAAGAATGATTAAATCCCTTTCTATTCCATCTAATTCTGCAACGTTAGGCAAATGCGCCCACTTTTCAAAATTAAAACATGAAAATAACTGAAGACTAGCTTTATTATGAGCAAATATGAATGCTAATAATGTTTTAATCTTGAGCTTCGGACAAATATCTAACACTTTTTGTATGATATATTTACCTATCCCCCTACCTCTATGCATTGGATGAATGTATATACTTATTTCAGCTGTTCCATTATAAGCAGGTCGACCGTAAAAGGATTGGAAACTAACCCATCCGCATATCTCTCCTTGAGATTCTATTACCCATAGAGGTCTAAAAGAAGGTGAATGTTCATGAAACCATTGTTCCCTGCTCGTAACAGTAACAGGTTCTGTATCAGCAGTTACCATTCTGCTTGAAATAGTTGAATTGTATATATCCACTATGCTAGATAAATCACTAATTTTTGCATTTCTAATCTTAATATCTTCTTTCATAAACAACTCATCCCCCTGGTAAATATACTATTTTTTCATATATTAACTGAATTTTCACATACAATTCAAACATGAATTGTAATAAATCTAATGTTTTTTTCTTTTATTTCAAGTATTTACGTATCATATTTATTCTTACACTTTAGACTCAAAAAATAAGCAGAATTCCTCTGTCATAAAAAAATAACTAGGCATTTATACCTAGTTATTTTGTAAATGAAGTACCAACCTCGACTTTTCTCTAATTTTTTACGAATCTATCATACTGCATCCGAAAAAGTTCAATGAGAAACGGAAGATCCTCTTCACTTTTTATATGATAACTGATCCATCCTGACTCAGGTAATACATGATGCGGTTGTACTAATCCTTTATTTACTAATTCATCCCGTTTTGATTTTTGAAATGGAAGGTCGGCTAATTTGTCACCATGAAGATGACCTAACTCTTTCTTTTTATAATTTAATTCAATACCACCAAAGCGATGTGGCTTTTCAGAAACACCTTCCCAGCTCAGGACTTCTTTTCTAATCATTTCACTATATGACATAACCATTCACTCCTTTATCATTTGGATGTAAGAATAATATACCTTTTCTCTTTAAACGTTACATCACTCAAAGGTATGAATGGATTTACGAAAATAGTTTAATGTTTTACTTTATTAAACATTTTTTCCACTATATGTACAGCGACATAAAAACTTCATTTCAAACGAATACGTATAATCAATACTGCACACTAAAATAACTAGACTCATATCCTAGTTTGTATACTTAATCCTATTTCAAAACAGAAAGGCAGGAACAACAAATGACTTCTTATATAGATTACACATCCCCCTCTGTCCGTTTCACTCATGATTTAAGTACGAGTAATTTTTTTTAAAAGGATGGAGAAAATTATATAAATGTACTTGGGATTAAACAATTAAATACATTAGACAATACTTCTTTATTAGATATTTTTCTAAGCACTGGTAATGTCGTAGAGCCTCATGTACATCAAAATGCTACTGAACTGGTTTACTGTATTTCAGGAGCAGCTGTCGTTTCCTTACTTAACCCATTTACAAATCAAATTCTTAATCTTCCTATTAAACCAGGTCAAGTTGCCAACGTACCCCAAGGTTGGTGGCATTATGAAATCGCCTCTGTAGACAGTACACATTTATTAGCAATTTTTAACGCTCCTACACCAGAAGTTATATTTGGTTCGGATATTTTAAGACTGACACCATCAAATGTAATGTCTCATACTTATTGTCTCGATGAACAAGAGTGGAAGAAAGCAATATCCCCTATTCAATCAACTACAGTAATTGGTCCTCCAGCAAACTGCATCCAAAATCAAAACCGAGATACAATGTATCATGCACCATATTCCCAGCAGCCTTCATACTATCAACAACAGTTTTGGGGGTATTAATAGGCGAGATATCCTTGAAGTGGATAAACAGATCCAAATCGTAAAGTTATTCTTTATGCAGTTGATCAGAGAATATTTAAGTATATATTGTTTTAATATCCTATTAAAACAATATTGCACGTTACTTTAATTTACAGTTTAAAAATAAGTGTTAAGAGACAAAAAAAGATGTTTAGCCACTCCATAAACATTTTTTTGTTTTGTAAAAATCTTATATACTCATCTTTTTCATTACTCTATATTTACCTGAAGTATCTAAGCTAAACACAACGTAACTTCCTTTACCCTTCTGCTAAATATATAGATTGAAGTAATATATTATACATACATTTTGTTAAAACATTACTCATTTCAAAATTATTCATAATGCTTTAGGTTTCGAGAATCTTCCTATTATTTCTTCAATATTATAATAGGAATTACAATTAATGACACTCTTATAATAAATTCTCATTATATACTCATTGTTTAGCCACTATTAATATATACTTTAAACTATCGTAACGATTACTAGAGTATTCACATATAATATATATATATCAAACTGGAGGTGATGGTATCATGAATAAAGAGTACAATTCTAACAAAGATTCTAGCAATAAAGATATCCGCACTTCATCTTCACAATCTTCCAATTACCAATCATCACAAGACTTATATCGCCAAGGGTATGTAAAGAAAAAAGGATGTAATTGCGGTAAAAACAAATAGAGTTTCCGCTTTATTTAGAATCAAATTTACTATGTAATATATTACACCTCAAAAAAGAGCATCCTTAACAGGTGCTCTTTTTTGATAATCATAAATAGTTATTAACTATGAAAGAATACATGTATAGAATATATCAAGGAAAAATGTAAATTCACAAAGGTTTGCAAATAATAAAATGTGATTTCTCCTATATAAGAAACAGCATTGTATCAATATTTATAGTTAAATCTTAAACTGACTCGTATACAATCCATAATAGAATCCTTGATTTTCAATTAAAGATTCATGATTGCCTCTCTCAATAATTTCTCCATCTTGAATAACAAGAATTTGGTCTGCTTTTTCAATCGTTTTTAATCGATGAGCAATCACAAAGCTCGTACGTCCCTTCATCAAATAATTTAATCCAGATTGAATTTGAAGTTCTGTTCTTGTATCAATGTTAGATGTAGCTTCATCAAGAATTAGAATGTCTGCATCTGTTAAGATTGCTCGTGCAATTGCAAGCAATTGCTTTTGCCCTTGACTTAAATTTGACCC
The DNA here is from genome assembly GCF_022625245.1 of Bacillus sp. TL12. NCBI lineage: Bacteria > Bacillati > Bacillota > Bacilli > Caryophanales > Bacillaceae > Bacillus > Bacillus sp. TL12. The sequence continues at coordinate 148,931 of NZ_JAJJBY010000012.1, forward strand.
TTCTGAAGCAATTTCTGTTTCATATTGCTTTGGTAAATGTTTAATAAATGAATGTGCAGATGCTGCCTTTGCTGCCGCAATCACTTCTTCATTACTTGCATCTAGTCGTCCATAACGAATATTATCCATAATTGTACCTGCGAAAAGATATGTATCTTGCAAGACGACTCCTATTTTACTCCGCAGAGAGCTAATATCGTAATCTTTTATATCTTTCTCATCAATCTTAATTTGCCCTTTATGAATATCATAAAAACGCGTTAACAAATTAATAACTGTTGTTTTTCCTGACCCCGTTGGTCCAACAAGTGCAATCGTTTCTCCTGGATACGCATGTAAGTTAACATCTTTTAAAATTTCTTTTTCTTTCGTATATCCAAATGATACATGTTCGAAAGAAACATTTCCTTTTAGCTTCTCAACAATAATTGCATCTTTTTTATTTTGAATTTCTGGTACCTCATCCATAATTTCAAAAACGCGCTCTCCCCCAGCAACTGCAGCTTGAATTGTATTCATAAGCGTTGCAAACTGACTAAGTGGTCTTGAAAATTGACGAGAGTAATTAATAAACGCTGCGATGACACCAACTGTTGTCATACCATTTAAAACCATAATGGCACCTGCTAATATAACAAGTCCCATACCTAAGTTATTAATGAAGTTCATACTCGGGAAGATAAACGCTGAAAATGTATCAGCTTTTGTAGCAGAAATTCTAAGTTGTTCATTGACCACATGGAATTTATTTACTGTTTCTTTTTCTTTTCCATATAGCGTAATAACATCTGCACCTGTAATTGCTTCTTCAATAAAACCATTCAATTCTCCTAGATCTTTTTGACGCTTCGCAAAATTTTTACCACTATATGTAACCAGTTTTTTTGTTACCAAAAACATAATTGGTACTGTAATGAGTGTCACAATTGCTAAAATCCAATCTAGTGCAAACATTGCGATTGTCACACCGATAAATGTTAAGGCAGACGAAATGATTTGAACGACGCTTTGTGTTAACGCTTGGTTTAAACTATCGATATCATTTGTAACGCGACTCATTAAATCTCCCTGTGAACGAACATCAAAGAAACGAAGAGAAAGCGTTTGGATTTTTTCAAAAATATCTTGCCGTATTTTTTGTATCGTTTTTAATGCTACATTAACCATCAGGAATGTTTGTAGCCACGTTAATAATACCGTAATGCCATAAATCCCAATGAGAAGCATACACATTCTTGCTGTCCCATTTAAATCTCTTGGTACGATATATTCATCAATAATAACTCCCATATAATATGGTCCTAATAAACCAAGTAATGTTGTAACAAATACAAGAACAATAACGAACATAAGAGCTGCTTTTTGATACCCCATATAGTTCCAAATTCTCATTACAGTTCCTTTTGTATCTTTTGGTTTTCCTGATTTTGAATTGCTACGTCCACCTTTATTTCCGAACTGCCCTTGAAAATTACGCATGTTCTTTCCCTCCTTCTTGATGTAAACTACCACCTTGGGAAAGATATATATCTTGGTACACTTCGCATGTTGCTATTAAATGTTCGTGTGTCCCACTTCCAACTAATTCACCGTGATCTAAAACGAGAATTTGATCAGCATCTATAACAGATGATATTTTTGAGGCGATTAAAAATGTTGTCATTTCTGTATGTTCTTCTTTCAATGCTTCTTGTATAATCCCTTCTGATTTTGCATCAACAGCTGATGTAGAATCGTCTAGCACAAGGATAGATGGTTTTCGAACAAGCGCTCTCGCGATAGAAAGACGCTGTTTTTGACCACCTGAAAGATTTGTTGCGCCTTGCGTTAAGTTATACTGATATGTATTTTCAAGTTTATGAATAAACTCCGTCGCACAAGCAGCTTCTGATGCAGATTCTATTTCGCCTTGCGTAGCTTCTTCTTTACCATATCGCATATTTTCTTCAATACTTCCTGAAAACAGCAATGCCTTTTGTGGAACAAATCCAATTGAAGAACGAAGCACCGGTAAATCGTACTCTTTGACATTGACACCATCAACAAAAATTGCTCCTTGATCAACATCATATAAACGTGGAAGTAATTTAACTAAAGTAGATTTCCCACTTCCCGTAGGACCGATAATCCCTACTTTTTCACCTTTTCTTACGGTAAATGAAATATCTTTTAAAACATATTCATCATTTTTGCTGTAACTGTAACTAACATGCTTAAACTCAATATTTCCATTTACTTTCTCCGGTTGATACGCATTTTTTCCATTTTCAATATCAGCTTTCGTCTCTAGTACTTGTTGTACACGATCAGCAGATGGGAAAGCACGAGCAATTTGAATAAATACCATACTGATTGACATAAGCGACATTAATATAATATTTAAATAGTTAATAAACGCTAAAATTGCTCCAACTTGTAATGTGCCGTTAAACACTTTCACGCCACCTATCCATAACGTCGCTACAATACCACCATTTACAACTAGCATAATGATCGGCATCATTAATGAAACAATTTGTACCGCACGAATGTTGATGCATGTTAAGTTTTTATTTACTTTTTCAAACTGGGAAATTTCATGATTCTGTCTTACATAAGCCTTTACAACGCGGATACCGGATAGGTTTTCTTGTAATTTTGTATTTACTTTATCTAAAGCTTCTTGAACCCCTCTAAATGATCCGCTTGCATTCCCAGCGATGAAAATAATTGCAACTAAAAGAATAGGTACAACAACAAGTAAAATAGAAAATAAATCTTTTGCTGTTACAAAAACAATAATGATACTACCCATAAATAATAAGGGGCCACGAACGAGAACACGAAGTGTCATCGTCATAGCTGCTTGAATGGATGTAATATCATTTGTGACAATTGTTAATAACTTTCCAGTTCCAAATGAGTCCCGATTTTCACTAGAAAGCGTCTCAATTTTTGTAAAGACGTCCTTTCTTATATCCGTCGCGAAGTTAACAGCCGCTTTCGTAGAATACATCATACATCCAAGCCCACCAATTAATCCAAGTGCTGCTGCTCCTATCATCAGAATTCCCATTTTAATTACATACTGAAAATCTTGATTTGCAATTCCAACGTCAATAATATGTTGCATAATCGTCGGCTGAATTAAGTCCATCGCAACCTCAAGTACCATAAACAGTGGTCCAATAATAGCGAAGAACATGTATGGTTTTAAATACTGTAACAATTTGCGGAATGATTTCATACATTGTCTCCTTTTCTTATGAAATTGTCAGTTTATAATTCAAATACCACCTTCTTTTTATTCATTCATACGGACTTTTCCATTACTACTATTTATATTCTAAAGATTAATATTTAACATTATTAAATGATAAATATTAATCTTCCATCCGTCAATCAATGCGCCTTACCTTTATAGAAAATACATCTTCCTTATTTCTAGACAATCATAAAAAAACGCATTCTATTATAAAAGAATGCGGTCAAGCTCAATTATATATGTTCAATTGTAAAATTAATGAATTCTGTTTCAAAACCATTACCTTGTGATGGACTACAAGTGTAAAATCCTATTTTTATAGGACAATTCCCCTGATCTTCTATAAGATGAGCAATTCGAACCTGTTCCCATTCATCACCCATTTGTTCAGTCTTTACATAAATCGTATAGTCACCTTTCTTTCGAATTATTCGAAAATGTAGCTGTTGTTTGACAAGCTCATTCAAAAAATTTTGCGTCGACCAATCAGAATATCCACTATTTGTTACAACGCCACCTAAATGTGATGGTCCTTCAGGAATATATTCAAGAGATGTTTTTAACCAACACTTCTCCGATAACATAACAAAAAGTCCTGCTTGGTCGTATGTAGATTTAGGGTCCATACGTAATGATACTTCAGCTACAAAATCTGTAGACAGTTCTTCATAAAAAACATGTCCATTCATTATCTCGAATCCATAGTGTGTTTTTAACCAAAAATCGGTTTCTTCTTTCGAATGAACGATAAAAGTTTTTTCTTGTATCTCATAATATTTTGGTTCATTTATAATATTTAGTTGTTTCATATGATTTGGTATATAGGATATTTTCATAGGACCTCCATAAAAATATGTTTCTTAAGCATTCATGATTCACTCATGATTATTTGCTACAATCCAATCATAAAGAATCTACTAATGGCGATTGGGGGGGTTAAAATTCAGTTGCAATTGGAAATTTATATCCTTTAAAATTAATCTTTTCACCACCGCGAATCATCAAGTATGTTTCAGGTTGAAACTCTTTACATGTTACCGCTTCTATCCCTAGTTCATCAGGATAAAAGTAAAATACAATCGCTGTAAATGATTCAGCTATTTCAGCACATATTTCATCTAAAATCGGCATAATTTGTGCAAAAATCCCAAATAAATGTAGCACTTTATCTTTCACTTCATATACAATCAATGCGTCTAACTTCTCTGAATAGTATAGTTTTCCATTCCATTTCGTATCGTACATATTAAAATAAAAAGAAGACTGATAGTTTAGTGTGGAAAATTCCATTGAAAGCTGTTGAGAGTTCTCCATTATTTCTTTTATTAGTCGCATATCTTTTTCAACATGAAAGTTTAATTTTCGAAGTGAAGATGAACAAGGTTGCTTATTATCATAAGATAATGTCATCAGATGTTCTTGTACGACTCGAAAACCAAATGACTCATATAATTCCGGCTTCTCTGTAAATAATATTGCACATTCATATTTTGTATCTATTTCTTGTAATACTTTACAAAATAGCTGCTTCATCAAGCCTTTTCTACGATATTCTGGATGTGTCATGACAGATTGAATACCAGCAGCATGAATTTTCTCTCCATTTACTAACATTGGTAGCGCAAACATAGATACATTTGCTATTACTTGACCTTCTTGTAAATAGGAAAAAGGTTTGTATGTATTGTCCCAAAATCCATTGGACTCAAAATTTTGTAACGTTTGAACAGGAATATGAAACACCTCTTCAAATAATTGAAACAACAATTCCTTTTTCGGTTCTTCCACAAAAAAGTTTTCAGAAAGAATAAGATTCCCCATATTGTTCCTCCATAAGTTCATTCCTATTAGTGTAATCGTTTTCTATTGTGTTTAAATGAAAGAAGTTTCTTTCAGGTCAACATACCCTCACAAAATATACCAAAATAAGTTAAGATTTTCAAGATAACTGCGAATACAACTTCCAATAAAAATTATTTTATATTGCTCTTACATGTATTATTCAATAATCAACATACTAAGTGAGAGCTAATTTCGTAAAAAGTGAGGGCTATTTAACTATGGAAAATTATACTACCCCTAAATGTATTATCGTTATTTTTGGTGCGACAGGCGATTTAGCAAATCGCAAATTATTCCCTTCTCTTTTCAGGCTCTTTCGACAAGGGAAAATCTCCGAAAATTTTGCCGTTGTTGGTGTGGCAAGAAGGCCATTATCTAATGAGGAATTTCGTGAGAATGTTAAACAATCTATTCACAATTTACAAGAGAAAAATATGACTCATGATACATTCGCTTCCCATTTCTATTATCATCCTTTTGATGTAACAAATTTATCTTCTTATCAGGAGCTAAACAGTTTGTTAAGCACTCTAGATGGAAAGTATGCTACTGAAGGAAATCGTATGTTTTATTTAGCTATGGCTCCTGATTTTTTTGGCACAATTGCTACAAATTTAAAATCAGAAGGGCTAACTTCAACGGAAGGTTGGATTCGTTTAGTAATTGAAAAACCATTTGGACATGATTATGAATCAGCACAAGCATTAAATGATCAAATTCGTCATGCCTTCACAGAAGATCAAATTTATCGTATTGACCACTATTTAGGGAAAGAAATGGTTCAAAACATTAAAGTTATTCGATTTGCGAATGCGATTTTTGAACCTCTTTGGAACAATCAGTATATAGCGAACATCCAAATTACTTCAAGTGAAACTTTAGGAGTAGAAGAGCGCGGCCGCTATTACGAAGATTCAGGCGCACTACGTGATATGGTTCAAAATCATATGTTACAAATGGTAGCACTCCTTGCAATGGAACCACCAATCAAGCTAACTGCAAATGAAATTCGAAGTGAAAAAGTGAAAGTACTTCGTGCTTTACAACCACTTTCAGAAGAGACGGTAGAACGTGATTTTGTAAGGGGACAATACGGATCAGGAATCGTAGACGAGCAAAAAGTAATTAGTTACCGTGAAGAAAACGCAGTAAATTCAGAATCAAATACGGAAACATTTGTTGCTGGTAAGCTAATGATTGAAGATTTCAGATGGTCAGGCGTTCCTTTCTATATTCGAACTGGGAAACGTATGCAAGAAAAATCAACCGAGATTGTCATACAATTCAAAAATTTACCAATGAATCTATATTTTAATAAGGAAAAAAAAGTTCATCCTAATTTATTAGTCATTCATATTCAACCAGAAGAAGGTATCACACTTCATTTAAATGCACAAAAAACTGATAGTGGTACTACTTCGACACCTATACAATTAAGTTATTGTAATAACTGTATGGATAAAATGAATACACCGGAAGCATATGAAATACTTCTATACGATTGTATGCGTGGTGATTCAACTAACTTTACTCATTGGGATGAAGTATCCCTTTCTTGGAAATTCGTTGATACAATCTCAAATGTTTGGAGTAATAAATCAGCTAAACATTTTCCTAACTATGAATCCGGCTCAATGGGTCCTAAAGAATCTGATGCTTTATTAGAAAAAGATGGTTTTCATTGGTGGCCAACGATAACCTCTCATTTGACAGGAGAAAGCTACAATGAAAATATATGATATTACAGTCCCTCTATTTGAAGGAATGACTGTTTACAAAAATAAGCCTAAAAAACAAACACAGTTTTCAAGAATAACAAATGCGCACGTTACCGAGTCACGTATCAAATTTGACGTCCGTACAGGTACACATATTAATCTTTACATATGATTATTGAAGGAGCGACCTTTGAAAGTATTGGGAGTGTTACAGGTCATGATCGCCTCCCTAACTTCTTCACTTTTATATTCTTGTCCGCGAATAGAGAAATAAGTAATAAACAACCTCGCTCTTATAAGAACGAGGTTGTTTTTATGTAGAAAAGATTTTTCGACTCCTTTGTGATGATAACTCATTGTTTATCGCTTTTTTCTACCGCATGTCCGCCGAATTCATTACAAGGCCTACAACAATGTAATCTTTTCAACATGATTATGTATACTTTATAAGTTATTTTTCCCTTTGTTCGCCACTTGCTATTAACGTACTTCCCGAAAATGTCTCTTTTTGCATGAAGAGTTTATTAACCAACTCTTTCTGTTCATCTTGTGACATTACGCCCTTACCTTCACCAAGATTACCGCTTTGTAATTTCCAAATCGTATTATGATCGGCATCAACTTTCTTATATTCCCCTTGTTTCCATCTTTCTAAAATATCTATATATGCTTTTTTTTGATTCAAATTACCATTCTTAACAATCTCTATTAAACTTTCAATTCGTTCTTGTGTTATAAAAATATAACCCCATTTTTGATCTGCTTTCACTTTTTGATGTGCCATTTCATGTAATGCAATTTGCATTTTTTCATCAGTCCACTTAAAGTCTTTATTAAAATCACTATTTGGTAATGAGTAATTCCCATTCTCTAACAGTTTTGCATTTTCTGCTTTTACTTTACTATCAGCTAATACTTCTACTGCTGGAGCCGCAATTGGTGTTTTTTTAGCAGTTGGCTTACTATTATTGAGATAGTATAAGATTCCATAAGTTAGTGCCACACCGATTACTGCCATTCCAGCAATTATCCCTAATATTTTTAATAGTGTTTTCATTTAACACATATCCTCCCAACATTCTATCATGCATTTTCTTTCTACTTATTTCGGTTTTTAATAACTCATTATAAATGATTCGTTGAAGATGCTTTTTTCATCAAAATTCTCCCTCAAAAGTATTATTTTATTAGTTTTTTTCCCGTTTTTCCTTTTATTGTATTTCTATTCAGTTTCATATTGCAAGATTATTCTGTAAAAAGATTATAATTTTCTAACATTCAAATAAGAATTTTCCACACCTTATCTCTTTTCGCAAAATGCGATTAACTTTATCTAAACCACATGTCCATCAACTTAAGAGCGGAAATACAATGAACTTTCGTTCATATAAACGAAAAAAACCTTAAAATATTTTGCGTTCTTAAAAATGAGTATACCAAATAAACCTAGATAGGTATCGTTTTTAAAAATTATGCAGCTTTCTTTTGTTTTCTCAATCCACTATACTTATAGACAACACCCAAAATATCAAAGATTGTTTTCTTCTCATATCGATGAGATTTCCGTCCGTTCTTCTGTAGGAGGTGGAACAGACGGATTAGGATCTTTATTATTTCTTGGGTGTTTTGCTGTATAGCTTGATACAGAATGTATAGATGGTCTTTAATCATTCCGATGGCTTTATATTCGCTTAATTCTCTTTTCTTCTTTTGTAAAATTAATTGTCTCATCTTAAACATAGTAGAAGAACATAGAAAAATAGCGATAAGTTTTCCATAAACATGGCATTCTAATCGCTCTTGTTTAATATTTTGCAAATGATGAATTTGAAATAAGGATTTCCAAGTTTTAAAGATGATTTCAACTTGCCAGCGGAGAGAGTAAAAATCATGGATTTGTTCCATCGGGACAATCTCCCAAGGTGTGTTGGTAACATATAGGTTCATGCCAGCTAATCGTTTGCTTCTTTCTGAATATGTAATGCCCTTTTTACTTTCCGTATACACTTGTTTTTTCATACGCTCACGAAGTTGTTTTTCTGTTAATCGATACATAATGACTCGAGTGAATAGTTTTTTATCCTTTCCAATATAAGCATCCTTTATTTCATAGACCTGTCCTGATTTTAGGGTATCCATAATGTGTTCTAAATCAACTTTGATGTACTGGGACTGTTTTTTTATTGTCCCATTTCGAAAGTATTCAGGAAATTCATTTTTGATATACACCCTATTGTTTAGTTTGAGCCGCGATATATAATACACGCCACGTTGGTCCATTTGATCTAAATCATCCAGTGAATAATAGCCTAAATCTCGAATACATAGATCGCCAGGTCGTAATGTCGCTAAACACTCTGTTCCAAAGGTCTTATCATTATTTTTTCCTGGTTCAACTTGAAAATTTAAAAACTGTCCACTATGTAAATCATATTCTAATTGAATTTTTATACCCGCTGTTTGTGCACAACCACCTGATCCAGGATACACACTAGCTAAATGTTTTGGCACCTGAAAAATCGTTGCATCTAAAATACGAATTCGTTGAAAATAAGCGATTGAAGAGCTTGGAATCACTGATGTTTCACAAATTTTATTTTTTAATAATGCAGAGAAAATATGTTTTAAAAAGCAAACAGCTTTTTTATTGAAACGTTTATTGAGCCCTTCCGGACTCATAAGCGTTCCTGTAGCAGCATGAAGTTGACTACATAGTCGCACTAAAGAATCACTCGCTACCCGTTGACTAATCCAGACACAGATAGTAGCTAAATCCTGACCCGAAAACTTACGTTTTCGTTGTACAAAACCTAATTCTTTAGCAAGACTTTCTAAAAATGAAGGAGTAAAATATTGGTATAATTCCTCAGCAAATAATTGGAGTTCATCTTGAATCGAAAGATTCATAAAAAATGCCATCCTTTCTGTATATTTCTACAAAAAGAATAGCTGTTTTTTCGCTGTATGGATACAAATTTATCTTAGTTTACTGGCTATGTGATGGGCCCACTCCTAGTATTAACATTTTCCGTATTCATGAACCCAACGTATGATAATTGTTAGAGGAATTGAGATGCCACATTCGTTTGAAATTTCAGAGGCATCATGATAGCTTAATGAAAAACGACAGTAGTAGTCAACAGCTATTAAAATAATATCTTTATTAAACTGTTTTTCTTTAAAATATCCCATTTGTGATTTCCCTCGTTTTCTGTTCTTAAAGTGTAGCTTCACTTATTGTAAAGTTGGATTTTTTGCGGAATGAATGTTAAATTAATTTTACATTTTGTTAAGTGTAGTATACAATGAAGGTAAGGGGTGGTGAACTTGACCATTTTTAACAAAGTAAAAGAATTAAGAGCTCGTTTTAATTTTACACAAAGTGTATTAGCTGAAAAAGTTGGAGTGACGAGACAAACGATCGCAGCAATTGAAAAAGGGGACTACGTCCCTTCATTATTACTAGCATTGACAATTTGTGATGTGTTTGATTTGAAGATGGAAGATGTGTTCGTTTTAAATAAGGAGGGCGAAGAGGATGAATAGATTGATGGTTTCTTATGCGATTAATGTACTTATTATGGCATTAGCATGTTGGGCGTTCATTGAATTGTATTACGGAGTTATAGCAATTGCCAATACCATTGAAGCTAAGAAGGTACCATTTGAAGTATCGGTAAATATCACACCAGGCGTATTACTATTAGTTGTAGCCATTGTAACGACTGTTTTCTATAAAGTGCAGAAGAAGAAATATAAGGCCCTTTCATATTGGATGTATCCGTTATTGTTCCCACAAGAAGATGAACGTGAAAAGTTAATTACTGAAAGAGCTTGTCGTGCAACATTTGTTTCACTTTGGTATGTGTTAATTCCCGCGATGGGACTTTTAACTTTTTCTCCTATCTTCAATATATATATTCCAGGATATCCCTTATATATTATATTTAGTGTTTTCTTTATTCAAATAACAGTTTTTCATTTGTCTTTATATCGAAATAAAATAACGTAAAGTGGAACCTTCTTGCAAAAGCAAGAAGGTTTCTTTTTAGCTGATACTGGTATATAGCAATATTATTTTTGTTGCTTTAGAATAGAGTTTGTTCAAATTAATGCAAATGTCCTTGATAAACGAACAAAAAGAAAGAGCCTATTTTGAAAAAAGATTGATCAAAACAGGCTCTTAAAATATTCTAACAACTTAATTTTTTATAAAAAAGTTTAATCGTTTTTTGTGTTGATTGTTAAACTACAGCACCTGTTAATTGATTAACCTCTAGAGAAACCAAGTAAGAAGAACTGCAATTATAAAACTTTGAACAAGGTAGATGACAAACCCTTTTCCCTTGTTTTTTTCCTTTAAACAAGTAGGTATTAACTATAAAGCCGATAACTCCTATAAATACAAAAGTAACAATAAATGTTAAAACGAACTGATATGTCATTTTAACAGCTCCTTGTTTTTAAACTAATATCACAACAATACCACATTTACCTTGATTTATTAATTAATCTTCTCTGTTAGCTCAATAAGAAAAAAATCGAAATCACAGATAGATTTCGGTTCATCATTTTTATAAACAGTTCACCTTTGTTTCAAACCAACATTAGAATAAGGTTTACGCAAAAATGATTTATGATGTGAAAAGATATTAAAGTTGTTTAATTATATACTTAGAGATGCAAAAACCACCTACAAGTTAATTTAGTAGGTGGTTTTAAAGTTGATAAAAAATACGTTTTATTTGTTGCTGTCGTTCATTTAAATGAATAATAAAGTTGTTTCATTTCGGAAAGCGCATCGTTTAACATAGCCCCCATTTATAATAAATAACGTTCAATAATGTGTTTTGTTATTTCTTCTTGATACTTACTAGAAAAAGGGTCTGCAAAACCATGCTCTGCTTCTACAATTTCAATAAACACATTACTTTTTTGTTCTAACACTTTTTTCAATTCTTTTGGTTCAAAGGACTTTTCTTTATCGCCATACAATAAAACAACTTCAGCTTTTGGTTCAATTTCTATATATTGTCTAATACGAGAACCATAAAAACCAATTACCTTTTGAATTGATGGCTCATCACTACATAGCCAACCAACAGTTGCCCCTATACTAAAACCAACAATCTGAATTTTATTATAAGACTGTTCAACATCACGTATGAGTTTCTTTATTTGTTGAAGTACAGCATCAAATCCAATATTTTGATTAAAATTATGATAGGCTACTTCTTCATTTTCATAAGAATATGGTACATCTTTCCCTAATAGATTTGGTATGTATACATCATAGCCATTTTGAAAAAAATAATCTGCATAATATCGAATATGTTGATTGATTCCGTAAATTTCGTGAAGTAAAATCACACATTTTTCAACATTTTGTTTTAACTCCATTAGTAAATTTACACTCCCTTTCTGCCCTTTATTGTACTAATAAAACATCGTAATATTGTAATTTTTATTATACATCAAAAAATAAAATACGGAATAAAGTCCCAATTCAATCCCGTCTTTTAAAGAAACTTTATTTGTTTTTAAACGACTTTATTGTAAATGTAACAACTTTATTGTCACTTAACATATGAATCCTTATTTAGTGAAAACAAAAAAGAAACCACTTTGAAAAAAGAATAATCAGAATGGTTTCTTATCCAACAGATTTTAGTATGGTTTTTCTAAAAAAATTTAAACAAAACATACTCTCAGTATACTCATTCTAGGGGCACGGCAA